>NZ_JAMYUI010000019.1:0-144946 GCF_040322895.1 Mesorhizobium sp. M0088 | reverse complement strand
GTCTGTTCAGGGGCGGGTCGCTTCAACATGACCCAGTGAATCAAAAACCCCCAGCAAATGCCAGGGGTTTGTCAGCAGTCTGGAAGGGCGCCGCGAGGCGCCCTTCTTCATTCGGCGGGCTGTGCGCCGGCAGAGGGGCGACGAAACCGCGTTCGTCCGGCATCGACCGCGCGGTCGAGCCAAAACCTGAGCAACCGCTGTACCGGTCGTTCGCAGGTGCGCCAGATCGCCCACGAAATGAAAAGCATGAGCACGACGCAACCAAGGGCGGCAATACATTTGCCGACAAGGGGCGTTGCCGCATTGATGGCGAGATAGCCGATCTCCTGATGCAGCAGATAGAGCGGATAGGTCAGCCCGCCCAGCGCCAGGGTGAGCGCCGATGCCCTCACACGGTGGCGCAGCAGCACCGCGCCGATCAGAGCCGCGTGCATGACGGCGTTGGCGAGGACAAGATTGGCCGAGGAGACGGCGATGCCGTAGTGGCCAAGCATCCAGCGCTGCGTCACCGACAGCGTTCCGCAGGAGATCAGGAACGCGGCGGCGAGCAGCAGCAGGGCCGGCACAGAACGGCCATGCGAATGGATGTGGTGGACCAGCACGCCGGCGGCGAAGAACGGGCCGAACTCGGTGAGGAACAGCAGCCTGGCTCCGCCGCTGCCGATGAAGAACTCGTTCAAGGCCGAGATTGCCAGCCAGATGAAGATCAGCTCCAGCTTGCGTTTCTGGAAGAGCCCGGTGAACAGGGCCAGCGTGATCCATCCGTAGAACACCAGTTCAAGCACGATCGACCAGTAGACGCCGTCCATGAAGGGTTGGCCGAAGGCCGGCGCGAACATCGACAGGTTGGCGACGTACTGGCTGAAAGAGGCTGGAAGCAACGGTGTGCCGGCAAGGGTGAGAACTGCGAAGGTGATCGTCATGCAGAACAGAAAACCCGGATAGAGGCGAACGAACCGCGCGATCGCAAACTGATCCCAGCTCCGGTTTTCCGCCGACCAGGCAATGACGAAACCGCTGATCAGGAAGAACAGATTGACGCCGAGATAGCCGTAGAGGGCGAACGGTGCGGCAAGCGGATAGCCCTGCGCGAGGTAGCCTTCGGCGGCCGCGCCGCGAAAGAAATAGTGAAAGAACACGACGGCAAGTGCTGCCGCCAGCCTGAGCAGGTCCAGCGTCGCGATGTAATTTTGTTCCGCAGATCTGGTGTTCATCCGCATTTCCCCGCATCTCCGGTCCGCAAACCATAGAGCGGATCGCGGCTGAGCGGGTTAAAAGGCTGAACTATCGCCAGATGTAGTAAATACGGCCCTCAGACCGCCGAACCATAAAGGTCATAGGCGTCGGCGCGGTCGATCTTGACGGTGACGATATCGCCCTGGCGCAAAGGGCGGCGCGATTGGATATGCACCGAGCCATCGATCTCGGGCGCGTCGTATTTGGTGCGGCCCTTTGCCGACGTGCCATGCGCCTCGTCGATCAGCACCGGCAGGCGCTTGCCGACCTTCTTGGCCAGCTGCGTTGCCGAAATCTTCTGCTGGCGCTGCATGAAACGGTGCCAGCGCGCCTCCTTGATCTCCTGGGGAACCTGTTCGAGACCGAGATCGTTGGAGCGGGCGCCGCGGACCGGCTCGTATTTGAAGCAGCCGGCGCGATCGATCTTGGCCTCGTCGAGCCAGTCGAGCAGCATCTCGAAATCGTCGTCCGTCTCGCCGGGGAAGCCGACGATGAAGGTCGAGCGGATGGCCAGATCCGGGCAGACCTCACGCCAGCCGCGAATGCGCTCGAGCGTCTTCTCGCCGTGTGCCGGCCGGCGCATGTTCCTCAACACTTGCGGCGAAGCATGCTGGAAGGGAATATCCAGGTAAGGGAGGATCTTGCCCTCTGCCATCAGCGGGATGACGTCGGCGACATGCGGGTAGGGGTAGACATAATGCATGCGCACCCAGATGCCGAGCTTGCCCAGTTCCTCGGACAGATCGAGGAATTTTGCGCGCACCTCACGGTCGCCGAACATCGACGTCTGGTACTTGATGTCGATGCCGTAGGCGCTGGTGTCCTGTGAGATCACCAGAAGTTCCTTGACCCCGGCCTTGGCCAGTTTCTCGGCCTCGCGCAGCACATCGGCCGCCGGCCGCGAGACGAGGTCGCCACGCAGTGCCGGAATGATGCAAAAGGTACAGCGGTTGTTGCAGCCTTCGGAAATTTTCAGATAGGCGTAGTGGCGCGGCGTCAGCTTGACACCCTGCGGCGGCAAAAGATCGACATAAGGGTCGTGCGAAGGCGGCGCGGCCTCATGCACGGCAGCCATCACGCTCTCATAGGCCTGCGGCCCGGTGATCGCCAGCACATTGGGGTGCTTTTCGCGAATGACGTCCGGCTCGGCGCCCAGGCAACCGGTGACGATCACCCGGCCGTTTTCCGAAAGCGCGGAGCCGATGGCGTTGAGCGACTCGTCGCGAGCGGAATCGAGAAAGCCGCAAGTGTTGACGACGACAAGGTCGGCGCCGTCATGCTTGCGGGCGATTTCGTAACCTTCGGCGCGCAGGCGCGTGATGATGCGCTCCGAATCCACAAGGGCCTTCGGGCATCCAAGACTGACAAAACTCACGCGTGGAGCGGACATAGAGCGTTTCCGGGCTTTTCAGGATTGCCGGCGCAGTACCACACTTATTGCGGCATTGGTATGGGCACGCCCGCGATGCGGCAAAACGCACGGCGGTCTTGCTTCCACGGCGTGAAGATGCCGATGTCCGCCAGCCTCAGCCGACCGCACCGTTTACATGCGGCCAAACCTCCACCGCGCCACGATAGATCATGTCCACAGCCACATAGAAAATGATCAGCAGGCCGACATAGGCAATCCAGCGGTGGCGATGCAGCAGCTTGGCAATGAAAGTCGCGGCCAGCCCCATCAGGGCGATCGACAGCACCAGGCCGATGATCAGCACCGGAAAATGGTCACGCGCCGCTCCAGCCACCGCCAGCACGTTGTCGAGCGACATCGACACATCGGCGACGACAATCTGCAAGGCAGCCTGGCCAAGGGTCTTGCGCTTCGTCTTGCCGGCGACCGCCTGGTCGTTGTTGAGGTCCGAATTCGACAGTGCCTCGGTCGCTTCCAATTCATCGGCATGGGACGTACGCAACTCGCGATACATCTTCCAGCAGACCCACAGCAGCAGGATGCCGCCGGCGAGCAGCAGGCCGACGATCGCCAGCAGCTTGACGGTAATTGCGGCAAACCCGATGCGCAGCACCGTTGCCGCCACCACGCCGAGAAGAATCGCCTTCTTGCGTTGTTCGGCAGGCAGGCCGGCCGCGGCGAGGCCGATGACGATCGCATTGTCGCCAGCCAGCACGAGGTCGATGGCGATGACCTGGAGCAGGGCGGTCAGACTGGCAGCGCTGAAAAAAATGTCCATCGACAGGAAGCCCTTGCTGATTTGCCGAGTGTTCGTCGATTATCCAGAGGCCCTAACTTGGTGGTCCCCTGGCGTCAAGGGATCACGCGTGGCTGCATCACCGAAGCAGCGCTGCGTCAAGCCGGATCAGGCTTTGCGGCACTCGCCGGCAGCCGGGCAAAACCATGGCCGATCACAAATCAATCGTAGAGATTGTACTTTGCCCAGTCGGCTTCTGGAATCTCGTCCCCGATCCGGTAACGGAGCTGCAGAACTTCCATATGGTCCGGCGCGGTCTGGCACTTGAATTTCAGCCGGTACCACTGCCCCTTGCTGCGAAACGCAGCACCCGAGCTCTTGATTGCATCGGCGCCCATCTCGGGCGTGGCGAAGGCGTAGGCGACGACGCGATCGGCTTTGAACTTGCGATCGTCATGGGTGATGCGGTCGAGCACTTCGGCGTCGCAACGCTGTTCAAGACGGGTTTGGGGATCGAGTTTCATCAGACCGGCGCGCAATGCATTGTCCATTGCGCTGGCTGGAAAACTCAGTGTCACTGACGCCAAGGCGGTCATGCAGAGCTTCTTCATGGGCGGGACAACCAACATATTTTGTCGGAGAAATCAACCGAGCGAACCGCCTCGGACGCCGCGGGAATCTTCAATCATATGGCCGGTGCGTTCAAAATTGCGTGTCGGGATTCGTCGTGCGATGCCTGCGGCCAACGGACCAAAGACGCACGGCCGGCATCGGTGAGATCGTAAAGGCCGCGGTCGACGCGCGCGAACCAGCCATAGACATTGTGCTGCAGGATTTTCGGCGCGATCGGCGTCACCGCCTTCAGATCTCGCGGCCGCCTGGGTCCGTCCGCCATGGCGGCAGCGCAGGCGAGGGCGCTTTGGCGATAGGCCGTCATGATCGGATTGCGCGATCCTCCTCCGGCAACCGGATCGCCGCGACGGCGCTGGTGCTCGTCGACCAGACGAGAGCGCCGGCGGGCATTCTTGCGCGGCGCCAGCGCGATCGGGCTGAGAAGCACCTCGACCCGGTCCGTCGCGGTCACACCGAGCAGGCCGAAGCCAAGACGGCGGCAGAGATTGCGGAACCTGGCGTCGCTTTCGCGGCCCTTGCCGCGGGCCGACATGCGCGCGGCCAGCCAGACCTCGTCGCAGGCCGCCGCACGATCGACACCTTGCAGCACCAGTTCGAGATTGAACTGCAGCTTCAACTCGCAGATGACGACAACCGGCGGCTCCCCCTCGCGCAATGCAACAACATCGCAGCCGCCGATCTCGCCTTTGACGACGTAGTCGAGGCTTTCGAGGAACCGCTTCACCGGCGCATAGAGAGACGTCTCATTCATGCCTTGAAGGTTAGCCGATTCGACGCGAAAAGCCTTCCCGTGGTTCGGCGTTTCACGGCCCGAAAGCGGATCGGGGTGGATGCCGCACCGTCGGGCCAGCCGTCAGGATTCGGCGTTCGGCACTGCCCGGTTCGGCAGCTTCCTGCGGCGCAGGAGCGGATAGCCGATCTGACCGAAATAGGTGGAAGGGATCGGATCGTCGACGCCGTACTTTTCCGGCACCTTGTCGCCGGTGGGATTGTAGGTGCCGAACAGCATGTCGAGGAAAGGCAACTGCCCGGCGAAGTTCTTGTCATAGGCTTCGCGCTGGTTGGCATGGTGCCAGCGATGGAACTGCGGGCTGGCGATCAGCCACTTCAAAGGGCCGAACGGAATCCGCACGTTTGAATGCACAAGCAGCGTGTGTCCAAGGTAGATGGTCGAAAAGACAGCGATCGAGGCTTCCGAGAAGCCGAGGAAAAAGATCGGCGTCAGCGATATTGCCTTTGTGACGATGGCGTCGACGGGGTGATTGTGGAAGGCCCCGAGCCAGTCGAGTTCCTCAATGCCGTGGTGAACGGCATGGAACTTCCAAAGCGCGGGGATTTTGTGGAAGGCCCGATGTGTCCAGTAGACGCCGATATCGGTAATCACGATGATTTCGGCAACCTGCAGCCAGACGGGCTGGCCGCTGACGGCCTGCGTTATCGCCGGCGGGACAAGGAGCGCAGCGGCACCGAGCGCGCCTGCCGCCATCATGACGATGGCCAGCTTTATGATGAAGCCGTTGAACAGCAGATAAATCAGATCGACAGCAAACCCCTTGCGGAAGATCTTCTGCGGCCGCTCGGCAAACAGATGTTCGAACGGAATGAAGATCAGCGCGCAGATCAACAGTGCCTTGATGCCAAAGATATCCATCGATTCGCCTCTGCGCGTCGTCTGCGCCTCCGAGAGGAACCACATCTCCCTTTCCAAAGGCTAAAGGCTCTGTAAGGGCGCTAACGCACGGAACGTGCAAGCAATGTCGCCGAACGCAACGGCTCGGAGCAATGGGACCGTCGAACGCGGTTCTTTGACACGGCTTCGAACCGTTCGTGTCCTAGCCGTCAAGACCCCAAAGATCCGGGTTGCGTTTGAAATACTCAATCAGCATCTCGGTGAGCACGCGCACTTTCCGCGTAGGATGCTGCCCTGGCGGGCGTACGACATACGCAGCTCCCGGAGGTACCGGATAGCGTGTCATGATCGGGACCAGCGCGCCGGAGGCCACATGTTCATGTGTAATGCAATCGGGGAGCCAGGCGATGCCGAGACCCGCCGCCGCCGCCGCGGCAAGCGCCGTGGCGCTGTCGGCCTTGAATCTTCCCTGCGGCTGGACCGTAACAATCTTGTCGCCATCCATGAACTGCCAGGCTTCCGTTCCCTGCATGAGGGCCTGATGGGTGACGAGTTCGTCCGGAGTCTCGGGTGATGCGTGCGCTTTGATGTAGTCCGGGCTCGCGACAAGCTTTCCATGGATAGGCCCGACGCGCTTCGCGATCAGGTTGGAGTCCTGAAGGTAGGCGCCCCGGATCGCGCAATCGAAACCCTCTGCGATG
Organism: Mesorhizobium sp. M0088; assembly: GCF_040322895.1. Lineage (NCBI taxonomy): Bacteria > Pseudomonadati > Pseudomonadota > Alphaproteobacteria > Hyphomicrobiales > Phyllobacteriaceae > Mesorhizobium > Mesorhizobium sp. M0088. The sequence goes on along the minus strand of NZ_JAMYUI010000019.1, from coordinate 138,599 downwards.
AGATCGACGAAGCGATCGCTGTATGAAGTATGGATGTGAAGATTCGGGTGCAGACGCGCCATTTCCGCGAGCACGGGGGCAAAATGGGTCGCGCCGAAAGTAAGCAGCATGGCAACCCTCAGGCGGCCGCGTAGCTCACCGGTGGGGAAGATCGCTTCCCTGGCCGTATCAATCTCGGCGCTGGCTCGGGCCGCATGATCTCTGAAAGTAATTCCCGCCTCCGTGAGCGCGGCGCCGCGGGTCGTTCGTGCAAGAAGCTGGACGCCAAGCTCCGCCTCAACCCGAAAGAGCCGCCGACTGACGATCGACTTGGAGACGCCGAGTCGGCGGGCGGCGGCCGATACGCCCCCTGCATCGGCCACTACGACGAATGTCTGCAGATCTTCGATGTCCAATCGGCGTTCCTCGTTTCGCGACACAGCTTGCCTGAATATGGCACTATCGCATCATTAAAAGGAACAGCAAATTGCGTTTCGGCAACGTCGCCCGCTGGCGCATGTCTCCCGAAAACCCATGCCGTCCAGACGGCAGAGAAAGGAAGTCTTGATGACCCCTCGTAACGGCCTTGCTTCGCTTCTTCGTCCCGCAGATTCGGTCCTCGTCCTGATCGACCACCAGCCCTATCAGCTGGCCAATCTGAACAGCCACGACCCACACATGGTGGTCAACAACACGACCGCGCTGGCGAAGCTAGCAAAAGCCTTCGGTGTTCCGACCATTCTCACCAGCGTGATTGCGGCGCGCGGAGGACTTCTCTTCAAGCAGATCACCGACGTATTTCCGGACCAGGAAGTCATCGATCGCACCTGGGTGAACACCTGGCAGGACGAGAATGTGGTGAACGTCGTCAAGGCGACCGGCCGCAAGCAGCTGATCATCGCCGGCCTGTGGACCGAGGTCTGCGTCGCAATGCCTGTGATCCAGGCCGCCGGCGAAGGCTGGGACGTGACCGTGATCACCGACGCGTCGGGCGGGATTTCGAGGGAGTCTCACGAAGTTGCCATCCAGCGAATGATCGCGGCCGGCGCGAACGTGATGACCGTGATGGCGCTCACTGGCGAATGGCAACGCGATTGGGCGCGCACCGAGCATGTCGAGGAGCTGACCGAGATTCTCATTCAGCACTTCGGCGGCAGCGGCATCGCGTACCTCTGGGAACAGCAGCTGCTCAACACGCCGGTGCCGAGCGCCGCGGGCTGATCTGGGCGGAGGTGACGAAAGCTGGAGCGATCCAGCGCCAACAGGCTGGCTGCTTATCGAGCCGCGTCATCCCGCTCCACAAGACGGCCGCCCATGCCTGAATGCAGGGGCGGCCGGTGTCATCAACGATCACTTCCTCCAGCCATTGACCGCAACTACAGCCGGCGCAGCCTGACTATCTATCGCCTCATTGAAAGGACCATGGAGATGTTCGGCGGAGCGCTCCCGAGAGGAAATAACAGTCATCCATCCGAACTTCAAAGTGAGCCTGACGCAACCGGGCGCTCTGATCGAGACGATGACTCGCAGTTCGGATATATCGACTGGAACAGAGGACCTTGCAACCAATCGACAACCCGTCAAGCACGCGGTTGTCATCATGTCTTAGGTACAAACTGCTACCCATGTCTCCGGAACGGACCTTCGACGTCTGGCGGAGGAAGTGGGATTCGAACCCACGGTGAGCTTGCACCCACGCCGGTTTTCAAGACCGGTGCCTTAAACCGCTCGGCCATTCCTCCATCGTGATTCTTCAACCACTTGGGTAGCGCGAAGCCAGCTCGTTTGGCCTGTTGGCACCGGATTGGCACCGAAGGCGCTCCCGGCTGGTTCACGCCTCATTCCTGTAAAGCGGCATTGATGGCTGCGTCAACCACCGCTGCGTCGGTTCATGCTTTCCTGGGCAGACTCTGAGCTTGTCGGGATCGAGCACCGGGACTATCGCGGTCCAATGGTGCATGAAGAAGCCCGCCGCAGGCGTTGCCCGAGATGTGAGGCGCTGCAGTGCTTGCATGCAGGGGCCCAGGCAAGGGCGCGATCCGGCTATCGACCGGAACCATCAAGCAACCGGGCGGACGGGTTAATCCCCACAGGGCCAACCTCTTGGGACGGCTGCGGTATTTCCCCAAAAATTTAGTTCGCCAAGGGAACAGCTGCTGGTGAGGAAGGCCGAAGCTGCAATTTGGCTCCGGCCTGAGCGGTCCTCAGTCTTTGCAGCTTTCATCGGCCTTTGCCGCCGCGGCCTTATCACCATGCTGCTGCGCCTCAATGTCCTGCTGCGAGGTTGCGAGATTCTTGTCGCCGCCGCCTTCAGCGCCCGCCAATGGCATTGTGGCGCCATCCTTGGCGGTTGGCTTGCCCGCGCTGTCCGTGGCTTTCGGGGCCTCTAAGGGCGCGTGAGTTCCATCCTTCGAAATACCGGCGGTCTGCTCGGCATCCGTCCCGGCGTTGGAAGCCGACTTGTCCGGGCATGCGGCGATCGCAGACCCGGCAGAAAGTGACATTGCGATCGCGATTGTCAATGAAGCCATTTTCATCATGCTCATCCTTCTGTTCGAGTGCCCTGCGGATGAAACTAGCGGCGCATTTCTTTGTTCCGGACTGTCGGCCCGCTGCCCGACAAAGCCTGTCAACCGGCAGGTATCGCCGGCAGGAGCGAAGCCAGGCCCTCTGTGGCAGAGGGCATCACATCTCTCGCGTGGAAGCGCGAAAATCGTTACTTTTCAGAGGGCGCTCGCGGTGGAGACGCCACAATCTTGCCCGGTTGCGGCCACAATCGGTTAATACCGTGATAAGCAATTCCTGCGCACAAAGGATCGGGGTTCGAAGGCGTCGCTGGTATTGGTCGGGTGAGTGTTTCGGCTTCTTCGACGGTTGGATACGACGTCTAGGCAAGACTGAAGGGGACATCAGGAAAATGCAGGCTGTGACGCAACCGCGTCTTCGTCGCGCTGCTACAGTCGCGTTGTTCGCCATGTCGGCCGCCTTGCTGGCGGCTTGTGCGTCGCAGCCCGAGCCGAAAGCGATGGTCTACAAGAAGACCCGCTCCAAGGAATATTTCGCCGAATCCGAATATGGCGTGAAGGCAAGCCCGCGTGTGATCTCCCAGAATGGGCGCATCCAACGTGGCGGCGGCAGGGATCAGCTCGGCAAACCCTATCAGGTCCGCGGCAAGTGGTATTACCCGAAGGAAGACAAGCGCTACGCCAAGGTCGGCCTGGCCTCCTGGTATGGCGATGCCTTCCATGGCCGGCTTACCGCCAATGGCGAAGTCTACGACATGACCCACCTGACCGCAGCGCACCCGACCATGCCGCTGCCAAGCTATGCCCGTGTCACCAATCTCAAGACCGGCAGTTCGGTCATCGTTCGCGTCAACGATCGCGGCCCATATCACGAAGGCCGCATCATCGATGTGTCGGAGCGCGCTGCCCAGATGCTTGACTATGCCAACACCGGCACCGCTCAGGTGAAGGTCGAATATGTCGGCCGCGCGCCGCTTGACGGCGATGACGACCAATATCTGATGGCTTCCTACCATCCCGGCAATAGGGTGCCCGACCCGTCGGACGGACTGCCGACCGGCGTCATGGTCGCCATGAACGGGCCGTCGCCAAGCCTGCCTGCGGGCAGCGCCGCCGTGCCGTTTCCGGGCCAGTTGACCGATTCCGGTTCTGTCCAGCCGGCCATGTCGGCGCAGCCGTCGGCGTATGGCGATCTGGCGCTTCCCGATTTCGGCCCCATCGTGCCGGAACGCCCGCAGATCAATCTGCCGCCGCAATCGCCGTTTGCCGTGGCCTCGCTGTCCTATGCCGACGAGCGGGTCGAACGCGCCTCAAATGCCTTCGCCGCGATGGGTGGCGACGGGATGTCGCCGGCCGACGTGCTTCAATCGTGGAAGCGGCAGCCGCCACCGGCCGGGCCGTCCACCGACTACGTCGCTGCCGGTTCGTTCGAGGACGCCGGAGAAGCCAAGCGTATTGCCGCTCAGCTTGCCGCCTTCGGCAAGATCGAGATCCAGCGTTCGGAACTCGACGGCGAGGATTGGTATTCGGTCAATCTCTATCCCGATGGCCACCGCAATCTGGACGAGATGTTGCAGGCTGCCTGGTCGCACGGCGCTCCCGATGCGCTGGCTGTGCGCAACTGAGTACAAGCCAGGCTGGATTTCCGCTACGCGGTTGATCCGCCGTGCAAAAAGCCCGATACTTTTTGCGGGCTTGCCGGCGGTGCCGGCCAACGGGTCGAACATCATGCAATTTCGCTTGCTCCCGCTCGCCGGGCTTCTGGTTTTTGGCCTGCTGCTGTTTTTCCAGGCTCCGGCCGGCGCGCAGCTGTTCGAGACCAAGGCCGCACAGGCCTTCATGATCGACGCCGAGACCGGGACGGTGCTGTTTTCCAAGGATGCCGACAAGCCGATACCGCCGGCCTCAATGGCCAAGCTGATGACCATGGAAGTGGTTTTCAACGCCATCAAGTCTGGTCGCCTGAAGCTCGACGATACGTTCGTCGTCAGCGAAAACGCCTGGCGCAAGGGTGGCGCGCCTTCGGGAACATCGACGATGTTCGCCAAGCTCAAGTCGTCGATCCGGCTCGAAGACCTGATTCAGGGCGTGACCGTGCAGGCGGCCAATGACGGCTGCATCATCATCGCCGAAGGCATGTCGGGATCCGAGGACAATTTTGCCGCGCAGATGACCGAACGGGCCCGCCAGATCGGCCTCAAGACGTCGACTTTCGTCAATTCGACCGGCCTGCCGGCGGATGGCCAACAGACGACCGTGCGCGAGCTGGCGCAGCTCGCCCTGCACCTGTGGCGCGATTATCCAGATTTCTACCGCTATTACGGCCAGAAGGATTTTACCTGGAACAAGATTTCGCAGAGGAACCGCAATCCGCTGCTGGCGATGGACATCGGCGCCGACGGCCTGGCGGTCGGTGCGAGCGAGGCAGCCGGCTTCGGCATCGTCGGTACAGTCAGTCACAACGGCACACGGGTGATCGCGGCGATGAGCGGGCTGGCGTCGGACAAGGAGCGTGCCGAAGAGGCGCGAAAGCTGCTCGACTGGGGTGTCCGCTCGTTCGAGAAGACCGAAATTTTCGCCAGGGACGAAGTGGTTGGAGAAGCCCAGGTTTTTGGCGGCGCCAAGCCCGGGGTGATGCTGAAGGCCAAGGGTCGGATCGACATCTTCCTGCCGATCACCAACCGCGACAAGCTGACGGCCAGGATCGTCTATGACGGCCCGATTGCAGCACCGGTGGAGGAGGGGCAGCCGGTGGGCGCGCTGCGCGTCTGGATCGGCGATACGCTGAGCCAGGAGACGCCGCTTTTCGCCGCCGAATCGATCGGCGTCGGCACGCTGCCGCAGCGCGCCCTCGATGCAGTCAAGGAACTGGCGGTCGGCTGGCTGCGCTAAGGCACGTCGCTCAAATCTGGCCATGGTTTTGGCGAACGACATGCATGAAAGCAAAAAATGACGGCATGGACGTTTGGCCGAACGCGGACTATCTAGAGCGCTACAATCCCATTCAGCCATGGACAAGAAGGCCTCTCGGTTGGCACGCGGTTTTTTCATCACCTTCGAAGGCGGCGAGGGGGCAGGCAAGTCGACGCAGATCGAGCGGCTGGCCAGGAAGATGCGCGCCAAGAAATACGATGTGCTGCTTACCCGCGAACCTGGCGGCTCGCCGGGCGCCGAAGCCGTCAGGCATGTGTTGCTTTCGGGCGCGGCCGAACCGTTCGGACCGAAGATGGAAGCGCTGCTTTTCGCCGCCGCGCGGTCCGATCATGTTGAGCAACTCATCCGGCCGGCGGTCGAGCGTGGCTCCATCGTGCTTTGCGACCGCTTCCTCGATTCCTCACGCGTCTACCAAGGCGTCACCGGCGGCATCGATCCGGCGTTCATGGATGCGCTGGAGCAGGTCGCCATCAACGGCATGATGCCGGACATGACGCTGATCTTCGACATCGATCCGGCGGAAGGCCTGAGGCGCGCAACGCTGCGGCGCGGCACCGAGGCAGTCGCCGACCGCTTCGAAAAGGAGACGCTGGCGATCCATCAGGCCCGCCGCGAGGCGTTTCTGGCGATCGCCAAGGCCGAGCCGGAGCGCTGCATCGTCGTCGACGCAGCCGCCGAGCCCGACGCGGTCGAGAACGTCGTCACCGCGGCGGTGTTCGCGGCACTGGCGGCGAGAACGCCGGCACGCGACAGGCAGGCAACGCCGGCATGATCTTCGAGCGCATCGCACCCGAGCAGCACGACACGCTGGACGGCGTGCCGGAGCCCGCCGAAACGCCCCTTCTGGTTGGGCACGGCCAGGCTGCGGGCGTGCTCACCGCTGCCTATCGGGCGGGCAAGCTGCCTCATGCGCTGATCTTCTCCGGACCGATCGGCATCGGCAAGGCGACGCTCGCCTTCCATCTTGCGCATCATCTGTTGAAGCACCCCGATTTTGCGCAGGCGCCGGAAAGCCTTGCCGCTCCCGATCCGGCTTCGTCGCTGTTTCGCCAGATCGCCACCGGGGCGCATCCTTCCGTGCTGCATCTGACCCGGCCGCTGAACGACAAGACCAAGAGTTTCAAGACAGTCGTCACCGTCGATGAGATACGCAAGGTCAGCCGCTTCCTGTCGCTGACCTCGCACGACGGCAGCTATCGGGTCGTCATCGTCGATCCCGCCGACGACATGAACACCAATGCGGCCAATGCGTTGCTGAAAAATCTTGAAGAGCCGCCGGCACGGACGCTGTTCATCCTGATTGTCCACGCGCCGGGCAGCCTGCTGCCGACGATCCGGTCGCGCTGTCAGGTGGTGCGATTGAACCCGCTCGACGCCGACGACCTGATGACGGTGCTGGAAACGACCGAGCCGGCGCCGCCTGACGATCCGGCGGCTCGCGCGGCACTGGTCGGGCGGGCAGGGGGCAGCGCCCGCAACGCGATCCTGCTGACGCAGTACGGCGGGCTGGAGATCGCCTCCACGCTCGACACTCTGGTCACCGGCAGAAAGAGCGATGTCGGCGGCGCGTTTCGCCTCGCCGAAGCCGTGGCCGGCCGCGATCAGGCGATCCAGTTCGATATCTTCAACCGCCGGGCGCTGGACCTGTTGTCGGACGCGGCAAGTCAGGCAGCACTGGCGGGCGATCTCGCACGGGCCAAAAAATTGTCGGACACTTGGCATGAGGCGCTGGACGCTATATCTGAGACCGATACCTACAATCTCGACAAGAAGCAGCACGCCCTGATCATGATCGACCGCCTGAATTCTGCAATGCGAATGTGACGGTTTTCCCGATGCATGCCGTTGTCCCCAAAACCGGGGCCACTTTTGGGCGGCATGCATTGGCATCGGGATGGCAAATGCTGCCTCGATACGATATCCACCGCCACGCCTTTCCATTCAGACATTCATGACGGTTCATTCATGTCACGCGACAAGTTCTACATCACCACCCCGATCTTTTATCCGAACGGCAAGCCGCATATTGGCCACGCCTATACGGTCATTGCAACCGATGCCCTGGCGCGCTTCCAGCGCTTGGACGGCAAGGACGTCTTCTTCCTGACCGGTACCGACGAACACGGTCTGAAGATGCAGCAAACGGCCGAGAAGGAGGGTATAACGCCGCTGGCGCTGGCCGACCGCAATTCGGCGATTTTCCGCGCCATGACCGAGGCGATGGGTGGCTCGAACGACGACTACATCCGCACGACGGAACCGCGCCACTACGAATCCTGCCAGGCAATCTGGAAGGCGATGGCCGCCAATGGCGACATCTATCTCGACCGCTATAGCGGCTGGTACTCGGTTCGCCAGGAAGCCTATTTCGACGAAGGTGAGACGATCGTCGGCGACGACGGCGTGCGTCGCGAACCGCTTGGATCGCCCGTCGAATGGAACGAGGAAGAAAGCTACTTCTTCAGGCTTTCCGCCTATCAGGACAAATTGCTGGCGCTTTATGAGAGCCAGCCCGGCTTTGTCGGTCCGACCGAGCGCCGCAACGAGGTGCTCAGCTTCGTCAAGTCCGGGTTGAAGGATCTGTCGATCTCGCGCACGACCTTCAAATGGGGCGTGCCGGTGCCAGGCGACGACAAGCATGTGATGTATGTCTGGGTCGACGCCTTGACCAACTACATCACCGCCGCCGGCTATCCCGACACAAAGGCCGAGCAATGGCGCTATTGGCCGGCTACGCACATCATCGGCAAGGACATTGTCCGCTTCCATGCGGTCTATTGGCCGGCCTTTCTGATGTCGGCGGGCATCGAGTTGCCAAAGCGCGTTTTCGCGCATGGCTTCCTGTTCAACCGCGGCGAGAAGATGTCGAAATCGGTTGGCAACGTCGTGGATCCATTCGCGATGGTCGAGCACTACGGTCTCGACCAGGTGCGCTACTTCTTCCTGCGCGAGGTGCCCTTCGGCAACGACGGCAGCTACAGCCATGACGCGATCGTCAACCGCACCAATGCCGACCTTGCCAATGGTCTCGGCAACCTGGCGCAGCGCTCGCTGTCGATGATCGCCAAGAACTGCGGCGGCGTGGTGCCACAGCGCGGCGACCTGACGGATGCCGACAGCGCGATCCTGGACCAGACCGTCGCCGCTCTCGACACCGCGCGCAAGGCGATGGCCGAGCAGGGCATCCATCTGGCGCTGGCGTCGATCTTCGGCGTGGTGGCGGAAGCCGATCGCTACTTTGCCGGAGAGGCGCCATGGGCGTTGAAGAAGACCAACCCGGTGCGCATGGAAACGGTGCTGTGGACGACCGCCGAAGTCGTGCGCCGCGTGGCGGTGCTGTGTCAGCCCTTTACTCCGGGATCAGCCGCCAAACTGCTCGATCTGCTGGCGGTGCCGGCGGACAGCCGCGATTTCGCGCATGTCCACGCGGACCATGCGCTGGTGCCGGGCACCGCGTTACCCGTGCCGGAAGGGGTTTTCCCACGTTACGTCGACCAGCCGGACGCGAACGTCTGATGCTCGTCGACAGCCACTGCCATCTGGATTTTCCAGATTTCGCCGAGGAGCGGGCTTCCATTGTCGCTCGCGCCAAGGCGGCCGGTATAGGCCGCATGGTGACGATCTCAACTCGCGTGAAGAGATTTCAGCAAATTATTGAAATTGCAGAGACTTTCGACGAAATATACTGTTCGGTCGGCACCCATCCGCACAATGCCGCGGAAGAGCTAGACGTAACATCTGCCGATCTGGTACGGCTGGCTGCTCACCCGAAGGTGGTTGCGATCGGCGAGGCCGGTCTCGACTATTTCTACGACAAGGCGCCACGCGATGCGCAGGCACAAGGCTTTCGCAATCACATCGCCGCCGCACGCGAAACGGGGCTGCCGCTGGTCATCCATTCGCGCGATGCCGATGCAGATATGGCTGATATTCTTGAGGCCGAAACGGGGAAGGGCGCCTTCCCCTTCATCCTGCATTGCTTTTCTTCCGGACATCGGCTCGCCGAAATTGGCGTCGCTCTCGGCGGCTACGTGTCGTTCTCGGGTATCCTGACCTTCAAGAATTCGGCTGAGTTGCGCGCCATTGCCGCCGATGTGCCGCATGACCGCCTGCTGGTCGAAACCGACGCGCCCTACCTGGCGCCCGTGCCGTTTCGCGGCAAACGCAACGAGCCGGCCTATGTCGCCCATACCGCCAAGGTGCTGGCCGAAACCATCGGCGTCAGCGAAGCTGAAATCGCTGATCTGACGACGGATAATTTCTTCCGGCTGTTCGGCAAGATGCCGCGGCCTGTAGAGCAAAGCGCCTGAACGATGACCGACCGGCTGCGCCTCACCATTCTCGGCTGCGGCTCGTCGCCAGGTACGCCGCGCATCACCGGCGACTGGGGCAATTGCGACCCCGACAACCCGAAGAACCGGCGCACGCGTGCCGCCGCACTCGTCGAGCGGATCGCGTCGAATGGCGGCCGCACGACTGTGGTCATCGACACGGGGCCGGATTTTCGGCAGCAGATGCTGCTGGCCGGCGTTAAACGTATCGATTCGGTCGTCTATACCCACCCGCATGCCGACCATATCCATGGCATCGACGATCTGCGCGGCTTCGTTCTCGATCAGCGCCAGCTGATCGACGTTCATGCCGACAGGGCGACGATGCTTCGGCTGCGGGAAGCGTTCGGATACTGTTTCGAGACGCCGCAAGGCAGTTCCTATCCGCCGATCGTCAGGCCGCATCTCATCGACCACACCAGGCCGGTGGTCATCGAAGGAGAGGGGGGTACCCTCACCCTCGAGCCGCTGCCGCAGATCCACGGCGACATCGTATCGCTCGGTTTCCGCATCGGCGGTCTCGCCTATTGCCCCGACATCAGCGACTTTCCGGAACCCACCGCCGAACGGCTGCGCGCCCTCGACGTGCTGATCATCGACGCGCTGCAGTACCGGACGCATCCTAGTCACCTGTCCCTTGGCGAAGCGCTTGAATGGATCGATCGGCTGGCGCCAAGACACGCCGTACTGACGCATATGCATGTTCCGCTCGACTACGCCACGGTGGTGGCCGAGACACCAGCCAATGTCGAACCTGCCTATGACGGCATGGTTATAGAAATCCCTTACGAATCAGCGTGAAAGAAACAGATCTTCATGACCGGCTCCAGGGCTCGCGTGCCCAAAGCCGCTGCCGATGCCGGTATGCATGACGACGTGACCTCACCGTCTCGGATATGCTGCCCGGCACACGGCCATCACAGTATCGCGAAGCCAGCGATGGGCCGGGTCGGCGTCCATTCGCGGATGCCACATCGCCGATATCTTGAACTCCGGCGTGGGCACCGGGACTTCGAAGGTCGCAAGACCCGACGTGACAGGGAGATCGCTCGTCAAGCTGTTGCCCAGGCATGAATGCGGCACCAGCGCGACCAGATCCGATTGGCGTGCAATCCGCATTGCATCCGGATATCCAGGCACGACGACCCTTATCGCCCGTTTAAGCCCCAGCTTCTCCAGGGCGGCATCGACGGGCTCGATTCTCTCCCCATCCTTGGACGCCAAGACATGGTCGCAGGCGGCATATCTTTCTGCGGTCACCGCCGCGCGCTCGAGAAGAGGATGTCCAATTCGGGCCACGCCGACAAGCTTGTCATGGAACAGGAACTGGGTGCGTATCTCCGGCGCGGACGTTCCAAGCAGGCCGATCTCCAGATCAATGATCCCCTCACTTAGCGGCCGCGCGTCTTTGTCAGGTTTGGGGACAAAGCGAAGGCAAATCCGTGGGGCTGCCCGAGTGACCGCGGCCACGACGGGGCCAGACAGAAATTCCAGAAATGCCTCGCTCACTCGGAGGGTAAATGTCAGTTCGAGCGACGCGACGTCCATATGCGTGATCTGCGGCCGGAGCACTGCTTGCACGTCCCGCGCAAGCTCATGGACGCGCTCGCGCAGTTCGGCAGCGCGCGGTGTCGGCACCAGGCCTCGCCCGGCGCGAACGAGCAGCGGGTCGCCTGTTGCTGCCCGAAGTCGCGTGAGCGTCCGGCTCATGGCCGATGCGCTCAAGCCGAGGCGACGGGCTGCCCCTGTCACGCTGCCCTCGGCGAGCAGCACATCCAGTGCGACGAGAAGGTTCAGGTCCACATCAACATTGGTCATGACCTGAGCCTATCCCAGCCGCGTCGCCAGACATAGCGTTTGATGCAACCATACTTTGACTTTGATGCGTCTGGCGCCCTTCGCACGGCCGCTTATATCGGCTGTCGGACCAACATCGAAAGCTACCAACTCTCATGCCCAAACCCATTCCGAGCGACCCAGCTCGCACAATCCTCCTCATTGGCGCATCGCGGGGCCTCGGCCATGGCATGGCGGCCGAGTTCCTGAAAAAGGGATGGAATGTCGTCGGGACAGTTCGCGGCGGCGGAACCCGGACCTTGCTGCACGATCTGGCAGACGAGCATGCTGGCCGGGTCGAGATAGAGACCCTGGACATCTGCGAGCCCGACCAGATTGCGGGCCTGCGCCAGCGCCTGACCGGCAGGATGTTCGACATGCTGTTCGTTAACGCAGGAACGACGAACAACGAAACGGATACGGTCGGGCAGGTTACGACGGACGAATTCATCCGGGTCATGCTCACGAACGCGCTGAGCCCAATACGCGTGATCGAGAGCCTCGATGATCTTGTCGAGGCGTTTGGGTTGATTGGCGTGATGTCGTCTGGACAGGGCAGCGTCAGCAACAACACGACCGGCATGCGCGAGGTCTACCGCGGCAGCAAGGCCGCCTTGAACCAGTATATGCGCTGCTATGCAGCCCGGCACGCGGGCGAGGCCCGTTCGATGGTCCTGATGGCGCCGGGCTGGGTTCGCACGGAGTTGGGCGGCCCGGGCGCACGGCTCACCATCCAAGAGAGCATTCCCAGCCTTGTGAACGTGCTCCTCGCAAAACGGGGAAACCCCGGCCTGGAATATCTTGACTATCTCGGCCGCACCGTTCCCTGGTGAAATCGCGGGCTGTGATGAAGTTCATCGGCATCGAAGATGTTAAGCTAGGCCAGCTGTTGTAAAAGGAGAGGGGCTCTGACCACCGATCAAGCTGAAATCCACTATAAATCAGCATGATGCGAATAAACCCTCATACGGTCTTCCGGCTCCTTGACGCAAATATCAGCAGCGTTCCGATCCGCTCGTAGCCCATCCGGGGATAAAGCAGCGCCCCGACGTGGGTTGCAGCCAGCGCCGAGTATCTCGACCCAAAAGCCCGATCGTCTTGCAACATTTTCGACATCAAAGCCTGGCCAATGCCGCGACGCCGGTGCGACGGCTCGACATACATGCTCGAACACCATGTGGCTCCCAGGGCATCAAGGCTGCGTACGCGCCCAACGATATCGGCGCCATCGACTGCCACATACTGACGGAATGGCGCGCTGTCGCCGAGCAAATCGTCTGGGATCGGCTGCCTGCGGATGATCTTTCCCAACTGCACCGCCCGTTCGGCTGTCTGCACGCGTTCGATCGAAGCAACCGCCGGCGGGCTGGGAATCCGGCGCAATCGGTGGACAAAAAAGCCTTCGGTCCGAAGCAGCCGGTAGCCGAGAGCTTTGTAGGCGGTTCGTGTCGGCCCGTCCGGATCCTCGTGGGCGATCACAACGGAAATGGCAAAGCCCGGCCGTGCATGCTGCCGCACGATGGCATCGGCCTCTTGAGCGGCGACGTCATGGACGACCCATTCTTCGCCGTGGTAGTCGCGAGGATTCTTGCGCTCGGCGTCGCGCATCAGCCACAACGGCCCAACACGGCTGGCCACGTAAGGAAAGGTGCGGCTTCTGTCGGCACTGAAGCCATGCACGAACACCTCGACCGCCGCTTCGATCCCGCTGTTTGCCATCTTCATTTCGACAGCCTAGCGTTGGCTATCCGCTCAAGACAATACGCCAAGAGCGCTCAAGCCTATGAGAATCAGCGGCAATTTACAGTTCCTGGCCCATGCATCAGTTCCATAATCTATCTTATGCGACTTCCTGATGTGGCGGCGATAGAGTCGCCACGGGCCTTGGATTCAGATGCGCCTCTGGATGGCGCTGCTTTGCGCACGCCAGTTTGACGCAATAGCTTCCCCAATCCACATCATCACATTTGGCTCGCTGCCAAGGCGGCACAGGCAACGGGCAAGCCGGGATGCTCGATCCCATCGGCGGCGGTGGCTGGCGCGGCTGCATTGCAGCTGAATTGGTGCAACTGGCGATGTCGTTGTTACGCATTGCCAAACGCTGGCCGGAATCTCTCGATCTTTTGCGCAAACCTTTTTGCCTGACATGCGTTGTTTCCTCTCCAAGCCAAGGAGACGATCATGCAGATGAAGTCGGAAATAGCCGGTGAAGCGGCCAAGCAGCGCCATATCCAACGTGGCGTCGATGCCAAGGACAAATCGAAAGGCGATGGGAAGCAGCAAGGCGCCATGCAGGCTGGCGCCCGTGAATATCCCGAGCCCCCCTTCCCCGAGCAACATCAGCCCAAACCGGGGCACGAATGGGCACTAGAGCCGGAGCCTTTGTATGATGCGCCGTACTATCTCGGATCGAAAAAACTCGACCAAAAGGTAGCACTCATCACGGGCGGCGATTCCGGCATCGGCCGCTCGGTGGCGGTGTTGTTCGCCCGCGAGGGCGCCGACGTCGCGATCGTCTATCTGGCCGAGGACAAGGATGCTGAAGAGACCAAATCAGCGGTGGAAAAGGAGGGACGACGCTGCATCCTGGTCAAGGCCGATGTCAGCGAACGCAGCCACTGCCACAAAGCGGTCATGGAGACCGTTGAAAAATTCGGCCGCATCGACGTGCTGGTCAACAACGCCGCGTTCCAGGTCCATTCCAGCGATTTCGGCGAGCTGACCGAAGAACATTTCGACACGACGCTGAAGACCAATCTTTACGGCTATTTTCATATGGCGCAGGAAGCGGTGCCGCACATGAAGCCCGGTTCGGCGATCATCAACACCGGTTCGGTAACCGGTATCGACGGTTCAAAACAACTGGTCGACTATTCGATGACCAAGGGCGGCATACATGCCTTCACGCGGGCCTTGTCGGGCAATCTCATCGGCAAGGGCATAAGGGTGAATGCGGTCGCACCGGGGCCGGTGTGGACGCCGCTCAATCCGTCGGACAAGGAAGCCGACGACGTCTCGAAATTCGGCGCGGACACGCCAATGAAACGACCCGCGCAACCGGAAGAACTCGCGCCGGCCTATGTGTTCCTCGCCTCGCCGCACTGCTCGAGCTACATCACCGGCGAGATCTTGCCGGTCGTCGGAGGGTACTGAGGATGGCCGAAACGAAATCCGTAACCAAGGAGTAGGATGGATGGGCCGTCTGCTTTTCATGGTGGCGCTCGCTTGCGTAGCGTACCGCATCTACACGGAAACAGCAGGATCTGCTCGGCATGTGCCGCAGGATGACGATGAGGCGCTGCGCAAGCAATCAGCGGCCCTGGGCGTCGACCCGTCTCGCTGACGGAGTGGAAACCTGCCGGCAATCCGGCCGGCCGAGTTATCAGCCGGCCGGATTGCAGCCTTATTCGGCTGCCTGCAGGTTGATCTTGCTTTCCGCCATTTCGGTGAGCTTGCGATCGGTCGCCTGTTCTTCCCTGAGGTTCTTGGTCAGCACATTGGCGCAGTCCGTGCGGCCGAGTTGCTTGGCCCAGGCGATGAGCGTGCCGTAGCGTGTCATCTCATAGTGTTCGACGGCCTGCGCCGAAGCAATCAGCGCCGCATCGAGAACCTCCTTGTCATCGACGTCACCGCTCACATCGTCGGCCTCCTCGAGAATGCCGTCGATTGCCGGACAGCTGACCTCCTTGGCCTTCACGCCATGCAACTCAAACACCTCTTCGACGCGCTCGATATGGCCTCTCGTCTGGTCGAGGTGTTTTTCAAATCCGGCTTTCAATTGCGGGTCGGTTGCCTTGTCGATCATCTTCGGCAGCGCCTTCTCGATCTGCTTTTCGGCGTAGTAGATGTCGCGCAGCGTGTGCACGAAGAGATCGTCGAGTGTCTTGATGTCCTTCGAAAAGAAGCCCATGGCCTTACCTTTCATTGCGCTCGGTGTGGATTTCGGCGACGGGGTTTGCACGCCGCCAGCAAAGACCGGGACGGTTCCCGGCTTGTCTGGTCAACGTACCGGCACCGAAGGAGTTCCTGATTTCCGAGGGCGAACCGCCCTTCTCCAGACCTGCGATCCGGCCGGTGGGGAGCCTTTGTCTCGATCACACGTTCTAGCCGCAGGGTAACCGGAACGAGAAGGGTCGGCGGAATGTATTTCATTGCATTGGCGGCAGACTATGACGGCACGCTGGCTCATGATGGGATCGTCGCCAAAAAGACGCTCGCCGCGCTTGAGCGGTTCAAGAAAAGCGGCCGCAAGCTGGTTCTCGTCACCGGGCGTGAACTGCCCGATCTCAAGCGCGTCTTTCCCGAGCTTAGCCTCTTCGACAAGGTCGTCGCTGAGAATGGCGCGATGATCTACACGCCGGCCAGCGAGGAAGAACGGGTGATCGCCCCATCGCCCGAGCCCAAATTCGTCGCCAGATTGAAGCGGCAGGGCGTCAAGCCGCTTTCGGTCGGGCGATCGATCGTCGCGACTTGGGAACCCCATCAGGCGACCGTGCTCGATATCATCAAGAAGATGGGTCTCGAACTGGAAATCATCTTCAACAAGGGCGCGGTGATGATCCTGCCGAGCGGCATCAACAAAGCCACCGGGCTCGCTGCGGCCCTTCAGGACCTTCGACTTTCGCCGCACAATGTCGTCGGCGTCGGCGATGCCGAGAACGACCACGCGTTCCTGCAGGCCTGTGGCTGCAGCGCCGCCGTCGACAATGCAATTCCGGCGGTCAAGGATACAGCCGACCTGGTCATGCGTGGCGCCCGCGGCAAGGGCGTGGAGCAATTAATCGCAAAGCTGATAAAGCGTGATCACGCGATAGTGCCGAAGCGCCATGACGGCATCGTTCTTGGATCGTCTGGCGGCGATGATGTCTACCTGTCGCCGAGCGACACGATCCTCATTGCCGGGAGTTCCGGCATTGGCAAATCCACCTTGGCCACCGCGCTGACGGAACGCTTCGTCGAAAGTGGTTTTCAGTTCTGCGTCTTCGATCCCGAAGGCGACTATGACGGCCTCGAAGGCGCCGTTCGCCTGGGAGACGGCTCAAGCGCGCCGACAAAGGCGCAGGTGCTGGATCTGATCGCCAAGGCCGACAGCAACATTGTCGTCAATGGATTGGCCCTGCGCGTCGACGAGAGGCCGGATTTCTTTGCCGACCTGCTGCCTGGCCTGAGCAGTTTCCGCCGGCGCACCGCGAGACCGCACTGGCTCGTCATCGATGAAGCGCACCATCTTCTGCCCAAGCGGCGCGACGATACGCGGGCGGTCCTGTCATTGGAATTGCCGGGCACAATCCTGATCACCGTTCACCCGGAGGCGATCTCGACAGACGCCTTGCGCCTTGTCACAGCCATCATTGCGCTTGGCCCCAAGGCGAAGGACGTGGTGAAGGTCTTCTGCAAGGAAACTGGCATTGAGCCGCCAAAGGACATTCCAACGCCCAAAGGCGCGCGCGTGCTGTTCTGGCGGCCGCAGTCGGGCAAGAAAGTCAAGACGGTCAAGGTGGTCGAACCACGTCAGTCACTCAAGCGGCACAGCCGGAAATATGCCGAAGGCCAGCTCGACGAAGCGGGCAGCTTCTATTTCCATGGCCCTGACAATGCAATGAACCTCAGGGCTCACAATCTGATGATCTTCGCTCAGATCGCCGAGGGGATAGACGACAAGACCTGGGAGTTTCATTTGCGCACCGGCGACTATTCCAAATGGTTCCGACATCAGATCAGGGACAAGGACCTGGCGCGCGAAACCGCCGAGGCGGAAGAGGACAAGACCCTGTCGGCGCAGGATAGCCGCAAGCGGGTGCTTGACGCTGTACGCCGCCGTTACACGGCTCCGGCCACAGCCCCGGAGTGACACTCGAGAGCCAAGGCAACTAAGCTATCGCTGCACGCGAAAACTTTTTCAGTCAGGCAACGCCGCCACCGCGACAATTTCAACGACGATGTCGGCTTGCGCAAGCGCTGCAACCCCGATCACCTCCGAGGGCGGCGGGTTGTTATAGCTGCAGTGCTTCGGGCAATGCTCGGCAAAGAACTCGTCCAGCACGTCGAGACGAAAATTGGGAGAACTTAGAACGCCGCCATCGGGAAATGGCCCCTTGATGAAGAAGGTCAGCCGGATGAGATAGTCGAGCGCGCTGCCGAGTTCTTCCAGATCTGATTTGATGTTCGCCAAAATTGCGCGCCACTGTGCCGCCGCATCGCCAGGGAAGCCCCCTCCTCTCTTTCCGGCAGGATCGTAATTCTCGGCGGTTGCGGTATTTCCGCAGAGGTAGACAAATCCCTTTGCTCCGGTGACGACCGTGCCTTTTCCCCACGGCATCAACCTGCCATTTTTGAATTTCCTATGGGTTACGAGTTCCATACTCCGTCCAGAGCTCTTGATCGTCAGCCTATCAAATCATCTATTCTGATCGGCAGATCGCGAATGCGCTTGCCGGTGGCATGATAGACGGCACTCGCCACGGCAGCAGCCGTTCCGACATTGCCGAGTTCGCCCAAGCCCTTGACGCCGGCAGGATTGACCTGGTGGTCGACTTCGGGGACTAGGATAACGTCGACCTGTTTGATGTCGGCGTTGACCGGCACGAGATAGTCCTGCAGGTCGCGATTGACGTAGCGCGCGTGTCGCTGATCGATTTCCGTGGCCTCGTGCAACGCCTGGCCGATGCCCCAGATCATGCCACCCATCAACTGGCTGCGCGCGGTGCGCGTGTTCATGATGCGCCCGGCAGCGAAGGCTCCGACAATGCGTGGCACCCGGATTTCGCGTGTATAGCTGTTGATGCGCACTTCGACGAACTCGGCGCCAAAGGCATATTTGACCGAATCTTCGTCGTTCTCTCCACCATGAAACTCCGATTGTCCGGCATAGAGTTTGCTGAGGGCTTCAGGCGAAGAACCCTTCGGCGCAAACTCGGCATATTCTTCGATGGCGCCGACCTGCATGGCCTTGAACACATCGGCCAGCTTGGCGGACTTGCCGGTCTCGGCAACGACCTCTTCGTCCTTCAAATCCAGCTTCGCATTGGCCGAACCTGCCAGCGGAGCCCCCTTGCCCGCAGCGGCGGCAAACAGTTTTTCGCGTATCGCGTCGCAGGCTTTCATGACTGCGGAGCAGACGCTGGCGGTCGAGATCGATCCGCCTGACACGGGAGCCGGCGGCAAGGCACTGTCGCCCATCTCGACGCTGATCTTGTCCATGCCAACCCCCAGCCTTTCGGCCGCCATCTGGCCGGCGATGGTGCGAACGCCGGTGCCGATTTCATGCGAGCCGCACTGGACCCGAACCTCGCCATCGGCGGTGAGACGAACCCGGGCCGCGCAAGGCGCGGCGGCTGTCGGATAGATTGCCGTCGCACAGCCCATCCCGACCAGCCAATCGCCGTCGCGCATCGAGCCGACCGTGGGATCGCGTTTCGACCAGCCAAAGGCCTCGGACGCCTGGTCATAGCACTTGATGAGTGAGCGGCTGGAAAATGGCTTGCCTCCGATCGGCTCCTTCTCCGGTTCATTGATGCGACGAAACTCGACAGGATCCATGCCGAGGGCCACGGCCATTTCGTCCATGGCGTTTTCCAGCGCGTAGACATAAGGCGTCTCCGGCGGCGATCGCATGTAGCCAGGAGTGTTGCGGTCGGCATGAACCAGCGAAACATGCGTCAGAACGGAGCCGTAATTGTACATGCGCGCGGTGGCTGACGTGCCGCCGACGACATAAGGGTCAGGGCGTGACGTCACCTCCCAGGCCTCATGTCCGAACGCCGTGATGCGGCCGTCCTTGCCGGCGCCCATGCGGATCCGATGCCGCGTTTCGGCTCGATAGGTCTGCGTACCGAAGGCTTGCATGCGATTGACGACGCAGCGAACCGGCCGGCCGATGCGCCGCGCCGCGACGGCAACGATCGCAGTGCGTGCCGTCATCGGCCCCTTGGAGCCGAAGGCGCCGCCGATATAGGGACTGACGATCCGCACATTGGCCGGATCGAGCTTCAGTTGGCGTGCCAGTTCCACCTTCCAGCCCGTAACATTCTGGCTGGGCTCGTGGATCGTCAACTGGTCGCCCTGCCATATGGCCGTGGTCGAAAACAGCTCGATCGGATTATGATGCTGGGTCGGCGTCGAATATTTTTCGTCGATCTTCACCGTCGCATCCGCCCAAGCGGCGTCGAAGTCACCGGCCTTCGCATCCTCCTTGAACATCGGGCTTTTGCCGGCAGCCGGTTCCATCTTCACGCCCTTGGAATCAAAGCTGGCGCTGGGCCGTTCGTCCTCGTAGTCGGCGCGGATCAACATCGCTGCCTCCTCCGCCGCCTCGAAGGTTTCGGCAACCACCAGAGCGATGATCTGACCATCGTGAAAAACCGTCTTGTCGTGCAAAGGCCCAATCGAACTTGCGCCGGTGTTGCCGAATTTCGGCATGTCGGTCTTGTCCAGATCGCCATAGGTGACGATGTCCAGCACACCGGGTACGGCCCTGGCGTCTTTCGTGTGAAGTTCGGAAACCTTGCCCCGGGCAATGCTGCTGGTGGCAAGGGCACCGTAGGCGACGTTGGCCGTGACGATGTCGGCGGGATAGCCGGCCTGTCCGGTAACTTTTAGCCGGGCGTCAATGCGAACAACGGGATCGCCCTGGTTTTCCCTTGGAGCGGGTGCAGCTTGGTTCATGGCTCAGCCCTTCATATCCCGGGTTTCGAGCAGCGCCCGCACCAGCGTGCGCTTGCCGAGCGGTATCTTGAATGCGTTATGCTCGCGCGGTCTGGCATCGGCGAAAGCAGCCTCTGCGGCCTCCTGCGCCGTGGCTTCGTCAAGCACTTTGCCCTGTAGCGCGTCCTCTGCTTCGCGCGCACGCCACGGCACCGTCGCCACTCCGCCGAGCGCAATGCGCGCACTCCTTACCGTCTCGCCATTCATGTCGAGCGCGACAGCCGCGGACGCCAGCGCAAACGCGTAGGATTCGCGATCGCGTATCTTCAGATAGCGCGACCGGCTGCTCCACCGTGCGAGCGGCACTTCGATGGCGGTAATGAGCTCGTCGGCGGCCAGATCCGTCTCGATGTCGGGCGTCTCGCCCGGCCGTCTATGCAGCTTGGCAAAAGTGAGCGTGCGCCTTCCCCGCGAACCTTCGACATCGACGGTGGCGTCCAGCGCAACCAGCGCCTGCGCGAAATCACCATGATACGTGGCAATGCAGGCATCGCTCGTACCCAGCACGGCATGCTGGCGATTGGACCCTTCCATCGCAGCGCAGCCGGAGCCCGGTTCGCGCTTGTTGCACGGCCAAGATATCTCTCGAAAATACTCGCAGCGCGTACGTTGCAGCACATTGCCGCCCAGGCTCGCCATGTTGCGAAGCTGACCGCTGGCAGCGAATTTCAGGCTGTCGGCGAGGACCGGGCAACGGCGCCTGACATCATTGTTGTCTGCTGCTTCACCCATACGGACCAGCGCACCAAACCGGATCTTATCATCGTCTATCCTGATCTGCCGCAAGGCCGGCTCGGCAAGAGTGTTGAGGTCGAGCAGTCGCTCCGGCCGCGCGACACCGAGCTTCATGTAGTCGGCCAGATTGGTGCCGCCGGCGATGAACTGCGTGTCGGCACCGGTTGGCGGAACATGCACGGTATCGGGACGGTACGCCATGGCGATTGCCGCGGAGACGCTGGTTGGTCTTTCATATACGAATGGGCGCATCCTAAGCCCTCCTGGTCTCGTCGCGTGCCTGGACGATCGCGGCAACGATGTTGGGATAGGCCGCGCAGCGACATAGATTGCCGCTCATATATTCGCGAATATCGTCTTCCGACCCAGCATGGCCTTCGTTGATGCAACCGATGGCGGACATGATCTGACCCGGTGTGCAATAGCCGCATTGGAAGGCATCGTGGTCGACGAAGGCCTTCTGGACCGGATGCAATTCCCCTTCCGCCGAAGCCAGGCCTTCCACCGTTGTGATCTCTCGGCCCTGGTTCATGACGGCAAAGCTCAGGCAGGACAGTACCCGCTTTCCGTCGATCAGCACCGTGCAGGCACCACACTGACCGTGATCGCAACCTTTCTTGGTGCCGGTCAGGCCGACATGGTCGCGCAGCGCGTCAAGCAGGCTGGTTCGATTGTCGAGCGCGAGGTTGTAGGTCTGCTTGTTGATACGCATCGAAACCGCCGACAAATCGCGCGGTTCGGCCGGTTTTGCGGACGCGGGCTGGGCAGCTCTCGTCGGGGAATTTACAAGCGGCATCACCGCCGCCGCCGAAACAGAGGCCGTCATGAACATGCGTCTGCTCAGGCCACTGGAAATCTTGGCATCGGACATGGCTGGCTCCGGGCTGGCTGGGTCTCAAGCGGCCCAAACCACTCGCGGAGGGCAAAGTTCCCTCCTCACGAGCCTGTGATCCTTTTTTCTGTCGGCGGGATCGACGCAATCGGAACCTCCCCGGTCAAGCGATGGTTTTGTGCCAACAGCGGGAAGGAGGCGATCATGAGCGATGGTCGGCATGGCAAGGACGGTGACAATGGACCCGTATTCTCTGCGGAGCAGGCGAGACAAGGCGATATCATCCTGCGAACGCGCACGCGTCGGGTCGTCTTCATAGCCGGCTTGGTCGGCGTCGTGATCCTGGCCCTCGTCGTGAGGTTGGCAATCGGCTGAACCAATCCCCCTCGCCTTGCTGCTGCACCCTCCCCGGCCCGAAAGGCGCTAGCTTGCGCGGCGCGGCGGTGTTTGGCCATGCATCGCGATGCGCCATTGGCTACGCGACTTCTGTTGGAACCAGCGCGTCGAGTCGACGTTCAGCCCTTATTCAACAGGAGGAACAGGCCATGCCACGAGGCGAGAAATCGAAATACACTGACAAGCAGGAGCGCAAAGCCGACCACATTGCCGAAGGCTATGAGAAGCGCGGGGTTTCCGACAAGGAGGCAGAGCGGCGCGCATGGGCTACCGTCAACAAGGACGATGGCGGCGGCAAGAAGGAAGGCGGTTCCGGCCGCGGCAAACACACGGGCCATCCTGCAGCGCACAAAGGCGGCAAAAGCGGCGGCAAGGCATCGGCATCACGGTCTGCCGCAAGCCGATCGGAATCGGCAAGGAAAGCTGCGGCGACCCGCAAGCGCAATGCGGAACACCGCGCCCATTGATCTGAGGACGGCACTGAATGCGGCGGGAGCACAGGGATGAAATCGCAGCTCGTCAATGAGATCGGCGGACAACGGACATTCGTCGTGGTGCTCGACCCAGGCGAAGAAGCGTTCGCGGCACTGACCGCCTTCGCGGTCGAGCAGAAGATCGGCAGCGCCTCCTTGACCGCCATAGGGGCTTTCGAAAAAGCCACGGTGGGCTGGTTTGATCCGGCCTCGAAGACCTACCGCAAGATCCCTGTCGACGAACAGTGCGAGGTTCTGAGCGCGATCGGCGATGTCGCACTGGGTGACGACGACAAGCCCAGCCTGCACGTCCATGCGGTGCTTGGACTGAGCGACGGCACCACCCGGGGCGGACATCTGCTTGACGGCATCGTTCTGCCAACGCTTGAGATCACCGTGGTGGAGGCGCCCGGCCATTTGCGCCGCAGCAAGCGTCCGGAGCTCGGTGTCGCCCTCATCGATCTTGACGATTGATCTCCAGCCCCTCCACCCGTGCTCACGCTTTCTCGTTCCGCTCAGCTGATGCTGTGTCCGGCGGCGCTTCCCAGCCAAACACGCTGCGCCCGCCAAGCAGATGCGACTGGTCGAATTCTCCCGCGACAATTTCCTTCAGGCTGGGGCCGGTCACGTATCGCTCGACTTGCCGTGACTGATCGTCGAGCCGCCTCAAGGCACCGATTTCTTCATCGCGACCGAGCTTTGCCTTCTGCACGGCCGACTTCAGAACCCCGATCGTCTCGTCATAGACCTTCAGCGGTACTGGAAATGGATGCCTGTCCTTGCCGCCATGCGCCAGCGAGAAGCGGCCGGGATCGGAAAACCGGCAAGGCGCGCCATGCACCACCTCGGCAACGAGGGCCAGAGCGCGCACCGTGCGCGCGCCGACGCCGGGGACCAGAAGGAGCTCGGCGAAATCGGTGGGACCGCGGTCCGCGGCGGCTGCGATATTGCCGTGAAGACGATGCATGACGACATCGCTTTCGCGAACATCATGGTGGGCCGGCATGACCAAATGCGGCAGCAGCGGCTGCTCCGGTTCTTGCCGGCGCGTCGGCTCCGCGCAACGCTCCAATGCTGCAAGCTCGCCCAGGATGCGATCGGGTCCGAGGTCTTGCAAAAGGTTCAGTTGCCCTTGGCGCGACGCGTCGGCGCGCCTGTCGGTCAGGTTGACGATCTCACCTTGATGGGCGCCCTCGATGGCGGCATGCGGCTGGTCGACAAAACTCTTGAGGCCCTCGGAGAGCCAATGGTAGCGGCGCGCCACCTTGCTGTCACCGTTCATGCCTTGCTGCACCACGACCCAGCGACCGTCATCGGTGACGATGAAACCATGCAGGTAAAGATCGAAACCGTCCTGGACTGCGGCGCTGTCGACCTTGGCGACAAGCCGGCTGACGGTGGCCAGGCCCGCTCCGTCGAAGCCGACGCGTTGGCCGATGGCCTCCAGCTCATGCGGGGTTTTGCGCGAATGCGCGCCGCGACCACCGCAGACATGAATGCCGAGCTCGCCGGAGAGCGGCGTGAGGCCACGCTTCAAAGCGCCCACGACGCTGGTCGTGATCCCCGACGAGTGCCAATCCATGCCCATGACAGCACCAAAGGACTGGAACCAGAATGGATGCGCCAGCCGCCGCAGCAGCTCGTCTCGACCATAGTGATGAATGATCGCCTCGCACATCACAGCGCCAAGACGCGTCATGCGGTCGCCGAGCCATTTCGGCACGCGCCCGCCATGGAGTGGAAGATCAGCACTTCCCGATCGTTGCGTCACGTCTGCTACCTGTTCTGGTGTCCGTCATTCTCTTAACAGATAGGCAGCCCAACCGCGCAAGGAAGCATGGACACTTCCACCCGGGCCGCGTTAGCGGACGTCAAGTCCAGTTCGAGAGAACCGTTTCCATCTCAACCGTCTCGACCTGCTGCGCGAAACGTTGGTGGTAAACGGTCAGCAGTGCGTCATGGGTTGCGTCGGAAGAACTGCACAGCGCGTCCGTGACGAGAACCACGCGATAGCCGAAATCGATGGCCCCGAGCACGGTGGCGAGAACGCAAACATCTGTTTCGCCACCGGTAATGACCAGCGTATCGATGCCGCGCTCCACCAGAAGGGCTCTGAGGCGCCCTTCGAACCAGGGCGAATAGATGTGCTTGTCGATGATCGCCGCTGGCGGGCAGTAGCCGGCTAAAGACGGCAACAGTTCGGTCATTTCGGGCCCGATCGTCTCGATCGTCAGGGAAGCCCAGCGCTCATAATAGCGCTTCCATGTGCCGACGCCCTGCCCCGGCTTTTCGGCTGGCAGGAAGCGTGTAAAGACCGTCTGTGGCGCGCGTCTTTCGACCAGCCTCTCGATCTGCGGGAGAACCCGGGTGATCCAGGGCGTTGCCCATTGAGACGGCTCGGCAAACAGCCGCTGCATATCCACGCAGACATGCATGCATCGATCGCCGAGAGGTCCGTATGCCAGCCCCGGCATCGACATCAGCGCTTCTCCGACCGACGATGCATTTCCCTGTTTCCTCCCATTGTCGGCAAAGACACGCAACGCCGCGCGCAAGCACTGGTTCCTGAGATAGCCACAGGAACCGACGCAAATGGCTGGCGTTTCCGCTGAGATGAATGGAGGTGCTCGCATGCGACCGCGCGATAGACGTTGGAGCGGCAAGTCAGCCGGGGCGCCAAAATGGAACTGAGCGGAGGATGTCTCTGCGGCACGATCCGCTTCCGCGTTGGAAGCGAACCGAGAGTGCATTATTGCCATTGTGATATGTGCCGGCGAACGACCGGCAGTGCGTTCGCGGTTCTGGCCTGGGTGCCTTCCCAAAGCGTGACCTGGACCAATGCGGCGCCGGCCTATCGCAGATCTTCGCCGATTGCCCGGAGGGGCTTCTGCTCCGCCTGCGGATCGCCGCTCAGCCTTGCCTATGACGCATCGCCCGGAGAGATCGCGTTGCATGTCGGAACGTTCGACGATCCGGCTCGCCTGGAGCCGCGCTATAATTATGGATCGAGGCAGCGACTTGGCTGGGTTTGCTGCGGAATAGACCTGCCGCACCACGATACCGAGGAGCGATGGTAAGAAGGGCAAGCCAGATGAGCATCTTTTACCGGGCGGCCAAGATTGCCGAAGAGGTCCACGCAGCACAGCGCGACAAGACCGGGCGACCGTATATCGAGCACTGCCGCCGGGTCGTCGACGCGGTCGAAACCAGGGACCAGAAGGTCGTCGCCTATCTCCATGACGTCGTGGAAAAGGGCGAAGGCTGGAACCGGACCAGGTTGGACGAGGCCGGTTTTGGCCCGACGATCGCTTCGGCCGTCGACGCCATGTCGCGCAGGGATGGCGAGGACTACTTCGCGTTCGTGCGACGAGCGGCATCGAATCCACTGGCGCTGCCGGTGAAGCGCGCGAATCTGGCGGACAATATCTGGCAGTCCCGACAGGTCGGGGCATCGACTGTCAAATATGAGGAGGCACTACGCATCCTTGATGACGAGTTTCCGCGCCGTCAGCACCAGCCTTGAATTCAGATCGCCCCGCTGCGAACGGGCAATCTACTCCGGGACGTGGGGCGTGTGCCGTCTGTCCTCCGCGGGCTCAGCATCGATGCGCGCCTTTTCCGGATCGAATGCACCATGACGTGCAATGGGCCGCGCCGCGGTTTCAGGCGTCTCGTATGCCCACATGAAATCGTCAGCCGAGCTGCCCACCGCATGGACGCGCCAGTAGCTCGCGGTGCCTTTCGAAGGGGAGCGGCTGGTGGTGTTCGTCTTTTCGAAAAGGTCGAAATAGATGTCTTCGAAAGGGATGTAGAACACGGGCTCATGTCCTTCTTCCTGAAGCACTTTCGCCCGTTCCGTAGCAGCGACTATGGCGTCGGAAAATCGTACCGTCACCGTGCCGACAAACGGTACTATGGCCAGCTGGCCAGCATGGTGTGCTGAGATTGCGTCTGAAGCTTGCATTCAAATTCTCCCTGGCTGCCGATTGATTGCGAGACCGCATTTCGGTTCGTCATGCATGGAGACGAAATGCGCGGCGATGCGTCAGGTTCCGGCCTCTACTATGAGGTCGGATGACGACCCCACTTCAGCGTTTGCCATGGCTGTCGAGAAACGCAGCCAACAATCGCGAAACCTGATCAGAAGCCTCACGCGTCGGGAAGTGTCCGATGCCATCCAGCACCACCCGCCTGTAGAACGCGGTGAAATGCTCTTCGAGCCCCTCTGAGGACTGGGCAAACACAACGCGGTCGTCGCCACCATGAAGCGTCAGGATCGGCACCGTGATGATCTTGACCGCTGCTTGCCGGCGGGCGAGTTCGGCATAGCGTGGATCGGGCTCGGCCTCTTCCCATCTGACCCGATAGGAATGCAACGTCACATCCGCCCAGTCAGGATTTTCGAACGAACTCGCGACACCATCGAAAATAGCGTCGTCGAACCAGCCTGATGGACCCCAGCTGTCCCACTGGTATCTGGCGAATTCCTTGCCGTTGTTTCGTACGAACTCGGCGCCCCGTGCCGTCGCCATGAACCATTGATACCAAAATGCTTTCGCTTGTCCGGGCGCCGGCGTTGCTGGTTTGCCTGGTTGCCAGCCGAGCGACAGCGCAGCACAGCACTTGATGCGGTCCGGGAAAACCGACGCGAGCAGATAGGATATCCGGGCACCCCAATCGTGTCCGACGACCGCAAAGCGGCTGAGGCCTAGCGCATCGGCAAAATCCAGCACATCCTGCGCCATCGCGGCAATCTCGCCCGAGCGCATGATTTCTTTTGACAGGAACGATGTCGGCCCGAAGCCCCGCAACCAAGGCGAAAACGTCCGGAAGCCAGCTTCATGAAGGACCGGCGAAATCCGAGCGTATGTCGTCGCGTCGTCGGGCCAGCCATGCAGCAGGATAACCGGGGCGCCGTCCTGCGGTCCACCATCGAGATAGGCGACGCGCAGCAGAGGTGTGTCGCAATGTGAGACGGAGTTCAGTGGCTCTTAGGCACAATAGCTGGCTTATCATCACCAGTCGCGGACTCTGGCCTGGCGGCCTGGTCAACCTGTGGGTTCTTGTTGATGGTGCCGGTGTTGGCTTTCATCGGCTCGATATTGTTGTCGCAGGCGCCGAGCGTAAGGCCAGCGGCCAGGACCAGGAGTGAAAAGAACCTCTTCATCGAAACCTCCTCTGGTTGCTGTCCGGCAAACGAGGTTCCACCAATTTGGTTGCCTGATCGTCCTCTCAAGACGCCACGGCATCTGACGATCAACGCTTCAAGCTATTAGAATCGGCTGCAACTGTCGGATCAGGCAAAACCGGGCCACGTTCAGTCTCCGAACCCTCAGCCTCGATCTCCTGCACGGCCTGGTCCCAGTGCTCCTGCTCGCGGCCAGCCGGCCGGCCCTCTTGTTCCCAGATTTCATGGGCTCGCCGTTTGATCTTTTCTTCCCTGCTGTCCATGGCCAGATCCTCCAATTCGTCAGTCTCAATTCCGGGCCATATTTTTTGTTCCTCCTCTGTCGGGAACAGCCGCTGCCGGAGCCGCGATTTCGGGAAGGCGCTTGTGGATTGCGTGGGACGAACCGCTTGGTAATTTTCGTACTGATATTTTTTCGTGACACACCGATGCCCGCAGCTTTATGAATCTGGCTATCGGCCAGCGTCGAGCACGTCCCTCTCCGATCCCACTGCCCGGCGCTCAATGCCTGATCGCCCGCCGCACCGATATGGCGGGCTGTTGCTTCGATTGGAGGTGACGCCCATGCGGGAATTGCCGAAAGACATCGACGCCGATGTGGTCATCGAAATCAGCAAGCTGCTGGACGACAGCCCGCTTTTCGTCCCGGTACGGGTCCATGAACTTGCGGCCAGGGTGAGGCAGAGGGTGAAGACCGGTCTGCCGGATCTTTCGATCGAGGAACTGATCGTGGAGATGGCCTCCGTACGTCAGCTGGCCATGGCCTTCGATCTGCCTGGATCGGAGAATGTCGTGCAAATCCCGGTGCGGTATAGCCGCTAGCACTGCGGCATCACACGCTCCATCCGGAGGTCAGGACAAGCGATGCCTCAAACATCTGCGCACCGATCTCATCGCGTACTTTGACGGTTACCTTGACGAAATCGCAGTCGGGCATTTCGTCTTGGGCAACATCCTGCAAAATACGAATTGCTTCCGCTCTGGCTTGTTCCCGGGATTCGAACAGCTGCCCGTTATCATCGGGTATCGCGCCGTCACCGTTTTGAAGATCGAAATAGTACCGCTTCATTTTCGGGCCACGCTGGAAACATCTGGCGGGTCAATGTTTTCGCTTCATTGGTGGTTCCTGCCCGCTCGGCGGCCGTGCTGGTGAAGACGTGGTCGTTCAACGCACCGCAGCGCGAAGCGCCGATAGGAAAAGCACAAGCAACGCCAAGGCGTTGAGGCCGGCGGCGATGGCATGCGAATACTCCCATTGGCGCCGCAGCAGCTCCCAGTTTTCAGGCAGGACAGTCCAGTTCCGGGTCGCCTGATTGATTGGATAGGTCAGCGTCCAGAAGGCAAATTGCGTGGCGCCGATGCTGAGAAAGGCGACAACAACCAAGCCGAAAGATGCACTCGCTCGGTAGAGCAGGATCGCCAGGGCGACCGTAGAGAGCAATGCTCCCAGCACTACGATGCCGAACAGGCTCCATCCATCATAGGCGCGTTGCGCAGCCAGATAGTTCGGCCCGTCGAGCTTCATTTTGTTGAACATCGTGAAGAAATGCGCGGCGGCCGGAACAAAAGCCAATACAACGAAAATGAAGCTGACCACTCTCAGACTATAAATTGCCATATCCGGTCTCCTCTCAGGAGAGAGCTAGGGCAATCGGCAGAGTTGAAAAGGTCGTTTTAGTGGCGGCTTTCGCCCGCGATCGTATGATCTCAAGCGAGGTCGTTTTTTAGCCCTCACTCAACTATCTCGGAACATTTTTTTTGGGTGCTGGTTCTACGCACTGAAGGGACGAACCTTACCCAGGGAGATTTCCCCATGAAACATGTTCTCATTACCAGCATGCTGGCGATCGGGCTCGGCTGTGGAACGGCGATGGCTCAGACACAACAGCCCGAAAGCCAGTCTGGCGCAGACGCCAATTGCGCTTCCGGGCAAGCTGGCTGCCAGAATGGTTCCAAGATGGGCGAGCAGGCTCAGGACAAGACCAAGCTGAAGACTGACGAGCAGGCTCAGGGCAAGGCCGGCACAATCGATCAGCAGGCCCAGGACAAGACCAAGCTGAAGACTGACGAGCAGGCACAGGGCAAGGCCGGCACCACCACCGACCAGCAGGCTCAGGACAAGACCAAGCTGAAGACCGACGAGCAGGCTCAGGGCAAGGCCGGCACAACCGATCAGCAGGCCCAGGACAAGACCAAGCTGAAGACTGACGAGCAGGCTCAGGGCAAGGCCGGCACCACCACCGACCAGCAGGCTCAGGACAAGGCCAAGACGCAAACCGACGAGCAGGCCCAGGGCAAGGCCTCGACGCAGGATACGACGTCGACCGGTTCCATCAACAACGTGACGGTGGAGCAGAAAACCCAAGTCACCCAGATCATCCGGGAGACGAAAGTCGAGCCTGTGTCCAACGTCGATTTTGACATCACCGTCGGCGTCGAAGTTCCGCGGCAAAAGGTCAGGCTGCATCGTTTGCCGGCTCGTATCGTCAAGATCGTTCCCGCTTACGAAAGTTACGAATATTTCGTGCTTGCGGACGGCCGGATCGTGATCGTTGATCCGGATACGTTCAAGATCGTCCTGATTTTGACCTGATATGTCCGAGCCGTGGCCCGCCCTCCCTCGGGCGGACCGCCATTGCTGGGCTGCTATGGATTCAAAGCAACCCGCAAAAGGGACTGCAAGCGGCAGGTGATACACCCTGCCACCGCATCGCGAGGGCTAGAGACGCCCGAGCACGACCAGGATAATGACTATAAGCAGCAGAAGACCGAGGCCGCCGCCGCCGTAATAGCCGGTGCCGTAGAATGGCCCGCCGCCAAGCCCACTAAAACCGCCAAGCAATGCAATAATCAGAATGATGATAAGAATTGTGCCGAGACCCATGACTTGCTCTCCTGTTTGCGGCTTCGCGCCTTAGACGGAGCGGCGGTCGCCGGCTGATGTAATTATGAACTCGCTACAAGCCTTCCTGTTCCCGACTGAGACCGCATCGACGCTGCCAGGTTCAAGGATGTCAGGCGAACAAAGGTCACCCCGAGACGCCCAAGTAGCCCCGGTCTTTCAGCAATCCAGCGAGATGGGCGGCGTTTGATGCTGCCATTTCGATCGCACCCGAGACTTTTTCCGGAGTCGCCGGCAGATCGACATAGTTGACCTCCTGCATGGCCTCGCCGACCCAGTAGACCCCGCCATTGGCCGGGATGGTGAAGCCAACATCGTTCAGTGCCTGAAAGCATTCCGCGTGGCAGTGATGCGCACCGTCCTCATTGCCGACGATGGCCACCAAGGCCACCTTTCCTGCTGCCGGCATGCGCCCTTTGTCATCGGTCTCCTCGAGAAACGCATCCATCCGCTCCAGGACGCGCTTGGCCACACTCGAGGGCTGGCCAAGCCAGATCGGGAGGCCGAGTACGAAAATGTCGGCCGCCAGTATTTTTTCTCTGAGTTTCGGCCAATCGTCGCCCTCGCCCATGTCGGAGAGCACGCCGGGCTTGATATCGTGACTGAGCGCACGCACGATCTCGCCCTTCACCTCGTATTGCATCAGCGCCGCCAGGACATCGGCGAGCAACCGATCGGTGGAGGATTTTTCCCTGTCGTTCGAAGCTTTGAGCGAGCAATTGAGTGCGAAGGCCGTAAGCGGCATCTGGATCTCCCTGCATTGTCCTAATTGCAAATCGCCGCGACGACGTCGCGACAGCCCATTCGCCCGTTGCGGGAGCGCCCGGCATTTAACGCCAGGGTTGAATGCTTGTTCCGCCAAGCGGACCAACAGGCCGGGGGCGAGATGGCCCCCTCCTCCCACTTGGTGACGGTCCAGCCGGCTCACAGGGGCACTGACCACTACTGGAGGACAGACAGCGATGAGCGATTCCGACGCAGGCTGTCTGGCGCAAAGAACCTGCAAGGTCACATGATCGCCAACTGCGGCGAATTCCTGCCGATCGAGGCACCGGCAGAATTCGTCAAGGCGCTGGCGGAATTTGCACCGAGATAGGTGAAGCGATCCGCGTTTATGCAGGTGCCTACTGGCTCGCGGAAGTTACGCGCCAGACCGTGTTTCCGACATCGTCGGCGATCAGCAACGCGCCCGATTTGTCGACGGCAACACCGACCGGCCGCCCGTGCGCCTTGTTGTCCTTGTCGAGGAAACCGGTGACGACATCCTGCGGCTTGCCGCCTGGATGACCGTCCTTGAACGGCACGAAAACGACCTTGTAGCCGTTGAAGCTCTTGCGGTTCCAGCTGCCGTGCTCGCCAACAAAGGCGCCGTTGCGATACAGGTCCGGCAGGTTGGTTCCAGTGTAGAACGCTAAGCCCAGAGGTGCGACGTGGGAACTCAAGGCATAGTCGGGAGGGATCGCCTTGGCGACCAGGTCCGGCCGCTGCGGCCTCACGCGCGGGTCGACATGCTGACCATAGTAGCTGTACGGCCAACCATAGAACGCGCCGTCCTTGACCGAGGTCATGTAGTCGGGAACCAGGTTGGGACCGAGCTCGTCGCGCTCGTTGACAACAGCCCACAGCGCGCCGCTCTGCGGCTCCCAGCTCAGCCCGTTGGGGTTGCGCAGGCCGCTCGCGAAAACACGATAACGGCCAGTGGCCCTGTCGACTTCCCAGATGGCAGCCCGGTCCTTTTCCGCCTGGATGCCGTTCTCGGTGATGTTGCTGTTGGATCCGATGCCGACATAAAGCAGAGACCCGTCGCGGCTGGCCACGAGAGACTTTGTCCAGTGGTGATCGATAGGCCCGCCGGGCAACGGCGTCAGCACGGTGCCCGGGGCGGTGATGTTGGTGTCGCCCGACGTGTAGGGGTACCGCACGATGGCGTCGGTGTTGGCGACGTAGAGATCGTTGCCGACCAGCGCCACACCAAAGGGCGAATTGAGATGATCGAGAAAAACCTCCTGGACATCGGGCACACCATCGCCGTTCGTATCGCGCAGCAGAGTGATACGGTTGCTTCCTTCGGTGCCGCCGCCCGACGTCGCCATGGACTCGATCCAGCCCATGACCAGATCTTTCGGCCGCTTGATCACCGCACCGGGCGGCGCCACGGACTCGACCACCAGAACGTCACCATTCGGCAATGTGTAAAGCGAGCGCGGATGCTTTAAGCCCTTGGCGAAGGCCTGGATTTGCAAACCCTTGGCGACCGTCGGCCTTTCCTCCTGTTTCCAACCGATGACCGACGCGACATGCATCGGCGGCACCAGATACTGAATAGGTTCAGGCAGCATCGGGTTCGCTCCGACCTGATCGGTGGGATCCGGTTCGTTGTCGCTGCATGCGGGCAGCACCAAAATCGATCCGCACAGCAGACCGAGGCTGGCGATACAAGGGATATGTCTGGCGGAGACATTCATTCGACCACCTCCACTTGAGTGCGGCCGGAACTCCATCCCAGCAGGCCCACCAAGAGAATAACGATCACGGCGGCGGCGGACAGGATGAGCCCCGTCGGCACGACCGAGGTCCAGGCATCCCGGCTGTGCACCAGTGCATTGAAGAGCGATATGACGAGCACGACGAGGCTGCCGAGGAGATATGGCCATACAGGCCCGGCTTCACCGGAAAGCCGGTCGGTAAACAAATCGACCAGTGCTGCAAGAACCGCGAGCACGCCTACAAGCAGGCCGGCAAGCAGCAGCCAGGCGGAAAAATCGGCCCACATCATTTCAGCGCTTCGCCAATAGGCAACGTCGGTCAGCAATGTGCCGACGAAACATGCATTTGCGACTGCCATCGGCGTTCTATGCAACGGACGCCTGGCGGCCACCAACACGGATCGGGCGCGGGCCATGGACATTCTCCACCTTTGAAGCTGTACCTGTCCTCCAAACCAACTTGTGGTTGGGAGGTTCCCGGAACCGTTTGCGTTCAAGAACTCGTGATGGCGCTGGCGATGCCTCAGAACGGCGAGGTGCGCGATGCTCCTGCGGAGTTAGCGCAATGTCCGCAAGGTGATCGAGTATCGATGCAGGTCAACTGGCGGAATGCTGTGTTCCCATTCCGTGCGCGATCGTCCGGTCATGAGATACGCCGACCTTGGTTCGACGACGATGGTCCGGCGATCCCACTTGGCGCCATTCTTCCGCCGGAGCCGGAAGCTGCAAGGCGCCAGCAACGAAACACCCGCAACGTCTTCGAAATGAGGTTTGTCTCGATGCCAGCCGATGCCGGCGCCGGGCCGATATTCATTGATCAACACTTGCGCGAAGGCCTCGGCGGGCTTGCCTGCCAACGCCGCGATCTGGCCGCGCAGGGCCAACAGGAAGTCAGGGATCGGCGGGGCCTCGACCACCTGGCGCCTATCGTAGTCGTAGCGCAGGCCAAAACCCACGACGCGCCGGTTTGCCAGATGGCCATGGAAATCGAACGCCTCGAAAGGCAGGCCTTCGAGATGCCGGGCGAGTTCGGTTTCTTCTTGCGCGGTGATAAGATCAGGCTGGTAGAGGAAACCTTCCGGCAGGTCGTCGGCGGCACCAAAGAGATCATGCTGGAGCCCGGATGAGCCGGAGCCGAGTGCTTTCGATTTGGGGGTCGCCATCCCAGCTAGATGGTGAAGGCCAGCCCGCCTGGCAATATCGGAACCGAGCCAGCAAATCTGCACTCCGCCTTGCGGATATCACCGCACCGACCGGACAAAGCCTGTCAATCCGGAG
Source organism: Mesorhizobium sp. M0088 (assembly GCF_040322895.1). Taxonomy (NCBI): domain Bacteria; kingdom Pseudomonadati; phylum Pseudomonadota; class Alphaproteobacteria; order Hyphomicrobiales; family Phyllobacteriaceae; genus Mesorhizobium; species Mesorhizobium sp. M0088. The sequence continues at coordinate 104,001 of NZ_JAMYUI010000019.1, read as the reverse complement.
TCTATCGGGGTGACTGTATTCAATCCAGGATTCCGCGGGCATGCCTTGAATGCGATCGAGGGACGCTGCGTCCATGTACGTACGATTCTTACCGAACCATCAGCTTCCGTTGCCAGTTGCTTGTCAGCAACTAGATTGGCAACGCGGCATCCCCAAAAAATGCCGCGGTGGCCGACGCGGGTTTAGGCAACGGTGTCTCACCGGCACCATCGCGTCGGCCACTTGAAATGGTCCTTGGCGGCTCAGTGGCGGAGAAGCCTCTGTTGGCCCAGCGCTCAAGCGCGAGGCCGTTCCTGCCTCGCGGGGTGCTTCGAGCCCAAATCTCCGATTAGCCGGCGATACTGGGTTTCAGGCGGACCGTAAGAGCCCCGCGCCAACTTCACGAGACCGTCTCGATCGCGGATCGTGATTTCTCCGCGGCGCGCTCGGATATAGCCATAACTCTCGATCATCTGAAGGCCGACGGTAACCCCCGGACGCCTGACACCAAGCATGATGGAAAGAAATTCATGAGTTATCATAAGCCTGTCGCCGACAGTGCGATCGCTGCACATCAAAAGCCATCTTGCCAGCCGGACTTCCAGGCTCTGCCGTGCGTTGATCGATGCCGTGTAGCTTGTCTGAACATGGAAATATTGGACATAGCGCAACAGGAACGGCCGCAATGTAGGACTGTCCTCCAGGGCTTCGACGAATGGGGCAGTCTCTATCCGGAGCGCCTCGCATGTCGACTGGACGTAGCAATCAAAGTTCGCCTGGTCGTCCCCCATGACCAGGGCCGACCCGGTCATTCCTTCGAACCCGATGATTCCGACTTCCGCTTCGGTTGCCTCCGAAGTCCTGGCCACCACCGAGGCCAGTCCGCTTTCCAGAAAATAGACGGCCTCGATCTTCTGCCCCGCAGTCTCCATCGGCGCACGCAACTCCAGGAAAACGCTCGCCAGATGTGGCCTCAGCCGCGCGAAATCGTCCGCGCTCATGCGGCGAAGCAATTCGCTCTTGGCTTGCAGTATCTGGTAATCCACGAGACTCTTTTCCCTTGGGCAAGAGCACTGGGATCTCTTAGCCGGCCGCCCGTCTAACGAGCGGACGGTAACGAACCATAGACTTCGTCTCGCGCAGCACTAGACGAGCCGGCGTGTTGGTATGAAACCGACAGTTACTGCTGAAGACTCGAAGGCCTTGTTGGCTGACCATCTTTCGCCAGCAAACGAGCCTCCCGCAGGATAGAGGCGCGATCGAACCCGAGGAGCGATATGATATCACGTATCTGTTGTTCAGCGGCGCCTGTATCCCGCGCAAGCGCGGTTATCGCGACTACTGGCAGACCGGGGTGCTCGGGCTCCTTCGCCATGCAACGCCATGCCTCGTGATGGGCAAGAGCGATGGTCACTCCCAAGCGTCAGCGCCCAAACTGTGCTGCTGACGATTGCCCTTTGTACGCTTCCGTACAGAGCTTTGCGAGTCAGTTCGGCCAAGGCTGATTTGAGGGTTCTTGCGCCCTTGCGTCGTCCGTCCGTCGCCCCGAGATTCTTCGGAACGTTTGCCCGGCTGAGAGGTTCAAATATTCCACCCAACAGGAGTCTCGAACGATGGATCACACCAACCACGTACGCCTCACAAGCACCGAACTGACGCCAGACATTCTCGAAGACGCCACGATTTACGACGCGGACGACAACAAGGTCGGCAGCGTTTCGCACGTCCACGGCTCTGGAGCCGCCAGTCAGGTCGTCATCGATGTCGGCGGCTTTCTCGGCATAGGTGCCAAGCCGGTGGCCGTTCCCGCGAGCCAGTTGGAATTCATGCGCGATGAAGACGGCGACGTTCACGCGGTGACGAACTGGACCAAGGATCAGCTCAAGAGCATGCCCGAGCATCACGATGCATGATTTCGAGGACTTCACCTTGAACGGGAGCGGCCGCTTGGCCGCTCTCTGAACGTCCCTTGGGCGCGACAGGATGGACAGACGATGCGGCGCGAGACCGGAGCCTGCTTCTGCGGAGGGATCGCCGCAGCCATGGACGGAGAGCCTTTCTGGATATGCTACGATCACGACGACGATTGCCGCCGGGCCATCGGAAGTCCGATGACAATCTGGGTCGGTTACCGGCCTGAGCAATTTCAGCTTCTTAGAGGGACACCGAAGGCCTTTTCTAAAACGCCAGGCGTCACCCGCACGTTCTGCCCGGACTGTGGAAGCTCGATAGGCTATAGCGACGAAGGTCTGCCGGACGAGTTCTACGTGACGGTCGGTTTTCTTGACAAACCTGAAGGTTTTCAGCCGCAAGCCCATGCCTATTGGGATCTGAGGCTACCGTACATCGAGTTTGATGACAGCCTGCCACGCATCGACCGATATTCGAGGAAGCGCGACCCGAAGTTGGGCAACCCGCGCGACCGGTAGTCGCGGTGCAAGGCGCGAGGGCATCGGCGGAACCTGACGATCGCTAACGGGTTATTCGGGCAGACCCGTCGGGTGCCACCATGCCATCGACCGTGATCCGAAACGCACAATACGACCCCGCCACCAGGATCCTCTCGGTCTGGTTTGTTCCGAGCGGCAAACGTTACGACTATGAGGATGTTGCTCCGGTAACTTATGCCGCTTTCACCAAAGCTTCCTCAAAAGGCCGCTTCTTCAATGAATTCATCCGAGATCGCCATCGGTATCGCCGCGTGGCGTGACAAGTTCGGACATGAGCAGACGATGCACGGAACCTGACCCGCATCGTCTCGTTGACGTCTCGTCGAAGCAAACCAGGCAATGACAATTCATCTGGATATGCTCGGGACCGGCAAAGATCGATCGGAACAGGCTTCAAGGGAGTTCAAGAGCCATGACGGCCAAGAAGCAGAAGACCGAAAGCAAGGACAAGAAGGCGCTGCGCTTGGCAGAGACCACCGACGTCTCACCCAAGCAGGCCAAGGAGCTTATGCAAAAGCATGGCAAGGACAGCCCCAAGGTCGAGAAAGAAGCCAGAAACTTCAAGGCGGAAGGATAGGACGCATCGAGGCCCGGCTTGCATGACCCCTGCAGGGGATCGGCCGCCAGGCAATTCGGGATTAAGGGGGCTCGCCGGCCTTTTCGGCCGCGAGCGCAAAGGGGAAGCGCAGCACCAGGTTGCGGTTCTCGTCAAAAATCTCGAAGGCCAATCCGGTACGCAGCGGCTTGCCATGCAGCAGTTCTTCGGCGAGGATTTCCTTCGCCGACGCCATCGCGTTTTCCTCGGCGCTCGCGAGATCAGAAAATTCCTGGCCCTCGGGATCCTCCTGCAAGCTTCCGCTCTCATCTCGAAGGTCGAAAAAGTACCTGGACATACCGACTGAACTCCTCTTTGCGATGATGGAATCGGAAGCGCCAGCCTCAGATTTCGATGCCTGATGTACCCGGATTGTCGAAGAGCACAGCAAGGCCATGCTCGATGGCGCAGGCCGCAATCAGATCATCGAAGGCCTTTCCCGAAAGCGGGCAACTTGGCATCACCTCCCGAATTGCGGTTCCGGCCTTGGCGGTAGAGATCACATCGTGGCGTTTCTTGCGTGTCTCGACATATTGCTGGACCAGGATTTTCAGGCGCCTCACCGCAACATCGTCCGTAAACATGGATTCCTCAGCCAATGCCTGAAGTAAGGCTGTCGGCCTGATCATCGTGCCGACGGTCTCGGGGTTAGCCGAGATTGCTCGCACAATATTTCCATGGGCAGTTGGTTCCCCCGACCGCTTGCTTGGTAATTTTCGTACAGGGAATGCCCTTGCCCGCGCTTTTACCGAGCCGAACCGACGCCGGGTTTCCGATGCCAATGGCGAGCCTTCAGGCTTGCATCACCTTGCGGCTGTGACGTGCAACGACACTTTCCTCATCGGTCGCAATCACGCGCACCTCCACCTTGCTCTCGGGACGACTGATGATTTCGGCGTGGATGTCGTTGGCGCGTTCTTCAAGCACCACGCCAAGCCAGGTCAATTTTTCGCATATGGCCTTGCGGATGGACGCGGACCGTTCGCCGATGCCGGCGGTGAACACGAGGCATTCAAGACCACCCATCGTGTTTGCAAGCGCTGCTGCTTCCCTCGCCGCGCGGAAGGCAAAAAGCGCCATCGCCTCTTGGGCGCGAGGATCGTTGCTCCCTTCCAGCGTCCTCATGTCGCCCGAAATACCGGATACGCCGAGCAGTCCCGACTTCTCGTAAAGCATCGTCTGCAGCTCCTCAGCCGCGATGCCTCTTTCCAGTAGGAAGTGCAACAGCACGCCGGGATCGATAGCGCCGCACCGCGTGCCCATGACGAGGCCATCCAGCGCCGAAAACCCCATCGTCGTATCGATGCTCTTGCCCTGCTGCAAAGCGCAAAGGCTGGCACCGTTGCCGAGATGGGCGACTACCGTTCCGTCGGCCGCTTTTGCGCGGAGGGTGGGTGTGTCGCCCAGGTCCAACATGCCGCGCGAAACGAGCTGCAGATCCTGTGACGAGGCAAGATCGTAGAGCGCGAACTTGATGCTGGACGAACCGGCATTCAGCGCCAGAATCGACCGACGCGTCATTGGCGCGCCTTTGCCGCGCCTTTGTCGGGCCAGCTCCATTTCTGGATTTCGGGCATATCCTCGCCGTGCTCGCGGACATAAGCCCTGTGCTTCACCAACCGGCCGTGGAGTTCGCCGGCAAGCTCTTCGGCCCTTTCGGCCAGTCCCGGCACGCGTTCGATGGCGGCAAGCGCGAGGTGGTAGCGATCGAGTTCGTTGAGCACCACCATGTCGAACGGCGTCGTCGTGGTGCCCTCCTCTCGGAAGCCATGCACATGCATGTTGTCATGGTTGGCGCGACGGTAGGTCAGGCGATGAATAAGATAGGGATAGCCGTGATAGGCGAAGATGACAGGCCGTGTCTTCGTGAACAACGCATCGAAGTCTCCATCGGCGAGCCCGTGCGGATGCTCGGTGTTGGACTGCAGCGTCATCAGGTCGACGACGTTGACGACGCGGATTTTCAGGTTGGGGATCGCAGAGCGCAGAATGTCGGTCGCGGCCAGCGTTTCCAGGGTCGGCACGTCGCCGGCGCAGGCCATGACCACGTCGGGCTCCTCGCCCTGAGCAACCGTACCGGCCCATTCCCAGATGCCCGCCCCCGCCTTGCAATGCACTTCGGCTTCTTCAATGGACAGCCATTGCGGTGCCGGCTGCTTGCCGGCGGTAATGACATTGATGCGGTTATAGGTTCTCAGGCAATGATCGGTGATCCACAGCAGGGTGTTGGCATCCGGCGGAAAATAGAGCCTTACCGTATCGGCCTTCTTGTTGGCGACCAGATCGGCAAAGCCCGGATCCTGATGGCTGAAACCATTGTGATCCTGCCGCCAGACATGCGAGGTCAAAAGGTAATTGAGCGAGGCAATCGGCTTGCGCCAGGCAAGCTCGCCGGAGGTCTTCAGCCATTTGGCATGCTGGTTGACCATCGAATCGACAATGTGGATGAAGGCTTCATAGCAGGAGAACAGGCCGTGGCGGCCGGTGAGCAGATAGCCTTCAAGCCAGCCCTGGCAGAGGTGCTCGCTGAGCACCTCCATGACACGTCCGTCACGGGAAAGATGGACGTCGTAGGGTTCAATGCGCTGCATCCAGAGCCGATCGGTAACTTCGAACACCTCGTCGAGGCGGTTGGATGACGTCTCGTCCGGCCCCATCAGGCGAAAATTCCGCGCCTCGGCATTGAGGCGGAACACCTCGCGAAGATAGCTTCCGCAAATCCGCGTCGCTTCAGCGATGACGCCTCCCGGACGAGGAACTTCCAGCGCCAGGCTTTTCCAGTCGGGAAGCACAAGATCGCGCTTCAACAGTCCGCCATTCGCGTACGGGCTTGCGCCCATGCGCTTTGTCCCTGTTGGGGCAAGTGCCGCGAGCTCTGGCAACAGGTGCCCGCTTTCATCGAACAGCTCTCCCGGTTCGTAGCTTCGCATCCAGTTTTCGAGGATCTTGCGGTGGCCCTCATTTCCGCGCGCGTTCGACACCGGCACTTGATGCGAGCGCCAGAAACCCTCAACCTTCTCGCCATCGACCTCCTTGGGACCTGTCCATCCCTTGGGGCTGCGCAGCACGATCATCGGCCATTGCGGGCGTTGACCATCCCATCCCGGAGCCCGTGCCTGTTCCTGAATGGACCGGATGCGATCGAGCACCATGTCGAGCGTCGCGGCCATCGACTGGTGCATGGCAAGCGGCTCGTGGCCTTCGACGAAGAACGGTTCGTAGCCATAGCCGGCGAAGAGATTTCGCAACTCCTGATCGTCCATGCGGCCGAGGATCGTTGGATTGGCGAACTTGTAGCCGTTGAGATGCAGGATCGGCAGGACGGCGCCGTCCGAGGCTGGGTTCAGGAACTTGTTGGAATGCCAGGCCGCCGCGAGCGGACCGGTCTCGGCTTCACCGTCACCAACGACGCAGGCAACCACCAGATCCGGGTTGTCGAAGGCCGCACCAAAGGCGTGAACCAACGCATATCCCAATTCACCACCCTCATGGATGGAGCCTGGCGTCTCGGGCGCGGCATGGCTTGGCACGCCGCCGGGGAAGGAAAACTGTCGGAACAGTTTCCTGAGGCCGTCTTCGCCCTGCCCGATATCGGGATAGACCTCGCTATAGGTGCCCTCGAGCCAGGTGTTGGCGACCATTGCGGGGCCGCCATGGCCCGGCCCGCAGATAAACAGAGCATCGAGGTCGCGTTCGCGTATGACGCGGTTCAGATGCACGTAGAGAAAGTTCAGCCCCGGCGTCGTGCCCCAATGGCCAAGCAGCCGCGGCTTGACGTGTTCGGCCTTCAACGGTTCGCGCAGCAGCGGATTGTCGAGCAGGTAGATCTGGCCGACCGAGATGTAATTCGCGGCGCGCCAGTAGCGGTCCATGAGGTCGATCCGTTCGTGGCCGATAGCCTGCGGCGTCGCGGCAGCCTTGTCGTTCATCGACATCTCCAGCTTCGGTTCGCTGGTGATAACTGGGGCATCTTTGCGCTTGAGCAACCCCCGACTGCCGCGTTCGGGTCGGCGTCACGACCCACGCGGCCGAGAGACCGGACGCCATCTCGGCCGGGCTTGCGGCCCTATCCGCAAATAGGCGGGAACCTTGAAGTCCTCCGGCGGTTAGAAACTGAAATCGCGAAGACCAGGCTCAAGGCAGGTACCGCGAAGGATAGCCTCGAAGCGTTGCACCAAAGGGAGCTAAAAGATGCTCGATCTTCCTCGTGCCCGTGATCGAATGGTCAATATCCATGTCGGCCGGCGTGGCATTCATGACCGTGAGATTCTGCAGGCAATGCGCGAAGTTCCACGCGAGGCCTTCGTCGAACCCGGTTTTGAGGAATTTGCTTACGAAGACACGCCGCTGCCGATCGCCGATGGCCAGACCATATCGCAACCCTACATTGTCGCGTTCATGATCGAGATGGCGGATGTCAAACCGGGTGACCATGTGCTCGAAATTGGCACCGGCTCGGGATACGCGGCCGCGGTGATGAGCCGGATCGTCGAACAGGTCTACACGATAGAGCGTCATCCCGGTTTGGCCGAAACGGCGAAGCGGCGGTTTGAAAAACTCGGCTACCAAAACATCGAGGTTCGGACAGGCGATGGCACCAAGGGCTGGCCGCAGGCGGCGCCGTTCGACGCCATCGTGGTGACAGCCAGTGGTCCCGGCGCACCGCTCGCCCTTCAGGAGCAACTCGATGTCGGCGGCAGGCTCGTCATTCCGGTCGGCGACGACCCGGATTTGCAACGTCTGCTCAAAGTCACCCGGACAGGCGCCGCAACCTATAGCGAGGAGGATTTCGGCGGCGTGCGCTTCGTCCCTCTGATCGGCGAGCAGGGTTGGTCGGAAAACGGCACGGCCACCGACGTTGGTCGTCCGCTTCGACATCCCCATCCGATCAGCCTGCCTGATATGATCGCGGCCGCGGCCGAACCCCTGCCCGATTTCGACGATCCAGCCTTCGGCGCATTGTTCGATCGGTTCGCCGACCGGCGCATTGTTCTGCTTGGCGAGGCAAGCCATGGCACGTCCGAATTCTACAGGGCGCGCGCGGCGATCACCCGCAGGCTCATCGAACGCCACGGCTTCACCATAGTCGCGGTCGAGGCGGACTGGCCCGACGCGGCGGCGATCGACCGCTATGTTCGCCATCGTCGGCCGCGAACCGGCACTGGCGTCGCGCCATTCCAGCGATTTCCGACCTGGATGTGGCGCAACACCGATGTCGCGGCCTTCACCGACTGGATGCGCCGTCACAACGAGAAGCTAGAGCCTTCGGCGCAAGCAGGGTTCTACGGCCTCGACATCTACAATATGAGCGGTTCCATCGGCGCGGTCCTCGATTATCTCGACCGGGTCGATCCCCAGGCAGCCAAGATCGCGCGCGAACGCTATGGCTGCCTGACGCCCTGGCAACACGAACCGTCCACCTACGGCCGCGCGGTGCTCACCGCCGGCTATCAAAAATGCGAAAAAGCGGTGCTGGAACAATGCCGGGACTTGCTCGCCAAACAGCTCGAATATGCAAAAAGGGACGGCACCGACTTTCTCGACGCCAGTCAGAATGCCCGGCTGATCGCGTCCGCCGAACACTATTACCGGATCATGTACTATGGCGGCGCGGAGTCCTGGAACCTGCGCGACACGCACATGTTCGAAACGTTGGAACATTTGCTGCATGCCGGCGGCCCCAACGCCAAGGCCGTGGTGTGGGCGCACAATTCCCATATCGGCGATGCCCGCTTTACCGAGATGGGCGTCGTCAGGGACGAACTGAACATCGGCCAGCTCTGCCGGCAGCGTTTCGGGGATGAGGCAGCGCTGATCGGTATGGGCACGCATTCCGGCACTGTAGCGGCCGCCAGCGACTGGGACGGCAAAATGGAGGTGAAGCAAATCCGCGCGTCGCACGCCGACAGCTACGAACGGCTTTGCCACGATTCCCTTGTGTCGCGGTTCCTGCTCGACCTCGGGCGCGACACAACGCTGCGTGAGCGGCTGCTGGAACGCAGGCTGGAGCGATTCATCGGGGTGATCTACCGGCCGGAAACCGAGCTGGGCAGCCACTATGCGGACGCTTCCCTGCCCCGGCAGTTCGACGCGTTCCTATGGTTCGACAAAACCGCGGCAGTGACGCCGCTTGGCCCGGAGCATGCAAGAACCGGCGTTCCCGACACCTACCCCTTCGGGCTTTAGCCGGCGCGCGGCGAACCAATGAAGAAGCTGAGGCGTGGAACCGGAACGAACTATCCGGTCTGCGATTTCAAAACTGCAATCCCCGTCGAAGGAGTTTTCTCATGACCGGAACCAAACATCCGAAATGGAAGAAACCGAGCGATGCCGACTTGGCGAACAATCCTGGTATCGGGACTTCCAAGGGAACGATCAAGGAAGGCGAAGAGTTCGAGCTTGAAGGCGAGAACACGGTCGAAGGTGACATCGAAAACGACACGACCGCCGCTGGCGGGATCGATCCAAGACAAAAAATGCGGACCAACAAATAGCTGCCCTGCGCGTCGCTGCGATCAACTTCGCCGGAAGGAGCGAACCATGCCACTTGCCCTTAGCAGTGCCGCCTTTGCCGAAGGCGGACAAATTCCCGAAAGATACACACGAGACGGCAAAAACGTATCGCCGCCGCTGAAATGGTCTGGAGTGCCGGACGAAGCAAAGAGCCTCGTTCTCGTCGTTCAGGATCCTGACGCGCCGAGCGGAACGTTTGGTCATTGGGCGGTGTTCAACATCTCCCCGGACACGAGGGAACTTCCCGAGGCCGAAAGCGGCAAGCCGGGTCCGGGCGCCCTCAGGCAAGCAACGAATGACTTTGGCAACGCCTATTACGACGGCCCTGAACCGCCGGTCGGACATGGCGTTCACCATTACCATTTCCGGCTGGCCGCGCTCGACACGCCGAGCCTTGCCATTCCAGCGAGCGTGGGCATCGAGCGCATCTGGCGGGAGGCGCAGAAACATTCGCTTGAGCAGGCTGAACTCATCGGAACCTACGAACGCAATTCGTAAGTTAATGACCAGGGGCGACCGAGGTGGCCTGCTGCACGGAACGGTTCTCCTCCTCGCCAGTTGTCTGGGAAAGGAGATGCCGCCATGTTTGGAGATATCATGTGGTTGGTCGTCGTTGCCGGCGGCCCATTGCTGCTGATCGTGCTGATGGCCTATGCCGTTATCGCACGCCGTCGGCGTGGACCCGCCGAACAACGGGAGAGCGACCGGGCGACCAACCGGCTGTACCAGGACAAGCGATGATCCGCGTCGGCAAGACAATCCGATTGGCAAGACATCCAATCGGCAAGACATCCAATCGGCAAGACAGGGGATCGTATGCCGCACCGAAGCGACGACGATCCCCAACTACGGTCAGCGCATTATCCTTTGCCGCAACCACGCAAAGAACCTGCCGCTGATGGCTGAGCGGACCCGCGTCGCAGCCCAGCGCGCTTTCATGGTTGAGCCGACGTGGCAATCGCAGACGATGTCGTGCAGCTGCCAGTCGTTCAGCTCGAAAAAGCGCTTTGCCTCACCGTATGTGTCGTCCTTTAAACCCGATGCGCGCAGCACTGGATCCTCGAAGGCGACCGAAATTGCCGTTCCCTCGCCCCGCATCAATGAACGTGCTTCAGGGTGCAGATGTTCGGTGCCTGCAAACGCCCCAAGGCATCGCTCGGGATTACGCTCCAGCAGTTCAGCCCAGCGCTCTATGCGCTGATTTCGTGTCATGGCGGAATAAGCAGCCGACGATTCAATCTTGGCGACGGCATGCAGTTGGTCGAGTGTTTGATGTTTCATGGCCAGCTCCTGTTGAGGCAGCGAAGCGCCCACGCCTTCAAGGGAATTACCGCGCGTTAATGCTTCGACAAGAGCGCCAGGCTGGAGAATTCGACACAACCGGATTGGGCCGGCGGGATCATAAACACGCCGGCTGCGTTCATCGACGGGGCTGCTTGTGACAAGCCACTGATCCGCGACGGGATGCATCCATGTTCATCCAGCCAATCGACTATTTCCTTGCCGTCTGGTTCGCTCTTGCCGCCGCCTCGACGCTTTATGTCGGCTTCGATCAATACCGCAACAATCCCGAACCGGTGGTGATGAAATGGGGTTTCATCCTGGTGACCCTCTATATGGGTCCATTGGGGCTGCTGCTTTATGTGCTTGCAGACAAGGAGCCACGGCCAGGCGAGCATGAAGACTTCACCAGGCCGCTGTGGAAACAGGGGGTCGGTTCGACCATCCACTGCGTTGCCGGCGATGCGACCGGCATCATTCTGGCCGCAGTCATCACGGCAACGCTTGGCCTGCCGATGTGGCTCGACCTCATCGTCGAATATCTGGCGGGCTTTGCCTTCGGCCTGTTCATCTTCCAATCGCTGTTCATGAAATCGATGATGGGCGGCACCTACTGGGAGAACGTGCGCAAGAGCTTCCTGCCCGAGTTCATCTCGATGAATTTCATGATGGCCGGCATGGCGCCCGTCATGAGCTTTCTGATGATGGGACGCGACATGCGCGCCATGGAGCCGACCGAGCTTTTGTTCTGGGGCGTGATGTCGATCGGCGTCATCGCCGGCTTCACGCTCGCCTATCCGGCCAATGTCTGGCTGGTCGCGCGCGGGCTGAAGCACGGATTGATGACGCAGCGCCCGCAGGCGAACGAAACGAGCAGTGGAGAGCCGACCGCCCACCAACAGCACGCTACGCATCACCCCAACGCCGGCGACGATCGACGAAGCCGCAACACCTCCCACAAGTCCAAACGCAGCGGCCATCAGATGGAGACGGACGCTACGACGCCGCAGATTGCGGCCCTCGGTATTGTGTCGGTGTTGGCGCTGGCGATCGGCATGGCCGCGCCGGCGAACTGGCTGAACCTGACGCTTTCGGCGCGTGACGTCGGCGGCGCGATCATGCCGCAAGGCATGATCATGGGTCGCGACACGCCGGCGGAATCCATGCGTGACATGGCTGCAACCGATCCGCGTCGCGTTACCTCGTCCTATGGTCTTGCCGCCAAGGGCGACCAGGAACTGCCATTCCGTCTAGAGGACGGCGTCAAGGTGTTCGAGCTCAGACCATCGGTGGTCCGCTGGCAGATCCTGCGCAACGTCGCGGTCGACGCCTATGCCTACAATGGCCAGATTCCCGGTCCGCGCATCCACATTCGCCAGGGCGATAAGGTTCGCATCGACGTCACCAACGACCTGCCCGAGGAAACCACGGTGCATTGGCACGGCATGATCCTGCCGAACCAGATGGATGGACCTGCCGAGATCACCCAGCCGCCGATCGAGCCTGGACAATCCTATTCCTATGCGTTCACCGCGACCCAGCACGGGACCTACTTCTATCATCCGCATGCCAAGCCGGACCGCACCCAGGCGCTGGGGCTTTATGGGGCGCTGATTATCGATCCCGCCAATCCTGCCGACGAGGTTCCGGCTGACCACGACTATGTCATCGAACTTCAGGAATGGCTGGTGCGCGATGGGCTGACTTATCCGTCGATGCCCATGGAAGGCGGCATGCCGAACTTCTTCACCATCAACGGCAAAGCCTATCCCGCAACCGACACCATTCCTATGAAGGTGGGCGAGACGCTGAAGGTGCGTTTCATCGGCACCAACAACGGCTTCGTCCATCCAATGCATATCCATGGCGGACCCTTCGAGGTCGTCGCCCGTGACGGTGAGACGCTTTCTCCCTCGGCACGCTTCCTAGCTGATACCATCAATGTCGGACCGGGACAGCGCTATGACGTCGTGTGGAAGGCGCTGCGTCCGGGTAAGTGGCTCATTCACTGCCACATCCCGCATCACACGACGAACAACAATGTCGAGGAGAAGGGCGGCGGCGGGCTGATGGTGGTCATCGAGGTCGGCTAGATCTGCCAACCCCTTGCGAATTTGCCGATGTCATCCGGAGGCCGCGTCGTTGCGCGCTACTTCTTGATAATGGTTCCGTTGCGCAAGTCGAATGCCTCGGTACCGCGAGCCTGGCGGTAGAAATCGTCCTGCAATTCGCCCCACTCGCCGAGAAAGGCGCCGCAATTGCTGCAATGAATTGGCGTCGATTCCTTGGCGTTGTCGGGAATGTCCATTTGGATAGTCCCACAAGCCTTGCAATCGAGTTTGTCGTCCAGCCGTCGTCCCATTTCCCAATGATTGCGCATTTTCGGCCATGAGCCAATTGTCGATTTCGTACCAAATCGCTTCAACCACCGGTGAGTCCTCCAGCCATGGCTCATCGGTCAATCGCGAGAGTCAAAAAGGACGGCCAGCCCCAGTTCCCGTGCCAGCTCGACGATCGTCTCCATCAACTCATCGTCTGTATCCTGCAAATAAGGCGCGTCCCTGCGAGCGGCCTCTATCGCCGCTTTGACCGAAACGATGTCGCCGTATCGCGCACTTCGAAGCTCCTCTGCTAGAAATGCCTTGGCGGTACCGACAGGTCTTATTGCCCATCTGGCGATGCTCATGCGGCTCCCTCCCATGGTCACCTCTGCTTTATTTTGATCCTCTCCAAGGTGCAGATCAATCGATGGTACGATTCCGTACGCAACCGCTCAGCCGGTTGGGAGACAGCCATATGACGTCGTCTGGGCCATGGTTCGTTCGGCGTTTCCCCAAGGGGGTCGACGCGAAATTGCCCAGTGTGACCAGCCCCGCGGGAACAATCGCTCGGCATGGGGGTTTCTTCAAAATCTCCCTCGAAGGATGCAAGGAGCGACCATGCGCATGTTGACGATAGCTGTCGCACTTTCCGGGGCGGTCATCATTCAGCCCGTCTGCGCCCAAACTGTTGGACCGCAGCTTCCCCAGGTGACGCCACCGCAGGGCGAAGTGCAACCGGAGCAGGCGCTGCCAGATCCAGGCTCTGCTGATTTGAATTTCACCGGCGTTGCCATTGTCGCCGTCGAGGATCTGCCTGACGAAATCAAGGCGCAGGCGGATGCCGTGATCAATCAGACCAGCGCCGAAGATTTGCTGCGCCTGCAAAACTCAGTCGATGCTTCGCCTCAAGCGACATCGGCCTTGAGGGCGAATGGGCTCAATTCCTCGCAGGTTGTCGCTGCAAACATAGATGGCGATGGCACCCTGACGCTGATCATTCAGACGACGACTTGAGGCGCCCAACCATTCGCATCACGCCTTGCCCCGACAGTCGCGGAGAGCAGCAATGGTCGAAGCCGCCGTTCGCAACTTCACCATCAATTTCGGGCCCCAGCATCCCTCGGCCCACGGTGTTCTTCGGCTGGTGCTCGAACTGGACGGCGAGATCGTCGAGCGTGCCGATCCGCATATTGGCTTACTGCATCGCGGCACCGAAAAACTCATAGAGCACAAGAACTATTTGCAAGCGCTGCCCTATTTCGACCGGCTCGACTATGTCGCGCCGATGAACCAGGAGCATGCGTTCTGCCTCGCTGCCGAAAAACTGCTCGAAATCAGCGTTCCAAAGCGTGGACAACTCGTCCGTGTTCTTTTTTGCGAAATCGGCCGGCTTCTGTCGCATCTCCTCAACGTCACGACGCAGGCCATGGATATCGGCGCGCTGACGCCGCCGCTTTGGGGGTTTGCGGAGCGGGAAAAGCTGATGGTTTTTTACGAGCGCGCCTCCGGCGCCCGCATGCATGCGAATTATTTCAGAATCGGCGGCGTGCACCAGGATATGCCTCCGAAGCTTCTCGACGACATCTGGGCTTTCTGCGATCCGTTCCTCAAAGTCTGTGACAACCTCGACGAATTGCTCACCGGCAGCCGTATCTTCAAGCAGCGCAATGTCGATGTGGGCGTGATCGGGCTGGAGGATGCCTGGGCCTGGGGATTTTCCGGCGTGATGGTGCGCGGATCGGGCGCCGCATGGGATTTGCGCAAGGCACAGCCATACGAATGTTACCCGGACATGGATTTCGACATTCCCGTCGGAAAGAACGGAGACTGCTATGACCGCTACCTGGTCCGCATGGAGGAGATGCGCCAGTCGGTGCGGATCATGAAGCAATGCCTGGAAAAACTGCGGTCACCCGAAGGCCAGGGGCCGGTCGCGCTTCCAAACCAGAAGATCACGCCGCCGCGGCGCGCCACGATGAAACGCTCGATGGAGGCGACCATCCAGCATTTCAAACTTTATACCGAGGGGCATCGCGTGCCGGCCGGAGAAGTCTACGCCGCGGTTGAAGCGCCAAAGGGAGAATTCGGTGTTTATCTGGTTTCCGACGGGGGCAATGTCCCTTACCGGTGCAAGATACGCGCGCCATCCTTCGCCCATCTGCAGGCGATGGATTTCCTGTCTCGAGGGCACATGATCGCCGACGTTGCCGCCATCATCGGATCGCTCGACATCGTGTTTGGCGAGATCGATCGTTAGCCGTCCGAAGGTGTGCTTTAACCCGCGATAAAGAAACTCCCCTTCGTCCTACGCGTGGATGGGAGGCTCTTCATTCTCGTCGGGATTGGGCAGCGGGGTCTCGTCCGGGAGCCTTTCCGGTTCGGGTTCCTCGATCGGCTCGGGCTTCCATGTTGGAGGCGGCACGGGAACATCGCGATTTGGGTCTGGCTGTCTTGGTTGTGGCATCGAACTATCTCCGTTCAGTCGGAACAACTCGTGCGCCGTGGCATGGTTCCTGGCAGAATCCAGCGAGATCGTTACGCCCTCGGGACACGAGTATGTTGGTCCGCCCAGGTGAAGGCGCAAAAGTTGCAGATCGTTCGGAACCGGTCGGATTTTCGAGCCGTTGTCGTCGAACAGGGATCAAGGAGAAGCGCGATGAAGGACAAGGAAGGAAATATCGACCATACATTGCCGCAGGTCGCCATCGACGATCAGCAGGTGCGACAACTGGCGGCCACGACCGATTTGCCGTCCAGGCAGGCTCGCGAACTGGTGCGCCGTCACGGCAACGACCCCCGGAAGCTGGAAGAGTTGGCGAAATCGATCAACGCCACCAATTGAGTCAAGGCCAATGGACACCACGGCGCATGCCGCTGGCGTCAGATTTCGAGCAAGGCGTAGGGGCGGCCGCTTGGCTTGGCCACATGCATGGCGACGTTGTAGACCTTGGCTCCGCCAGGTGTTTGACCTTCGTAAGAACCGC
Source organism: Mesorhizobium sp. M0088 (assembly GCF_040322895.1). Lineage (NCBI taxonomy): Bacteria > Pseudomonadati > Pseudomonadota > Alphaproteobacteria > Hyphomicrobiales > Phyllobacteriaceae > Mesorhizobium > Mesorhizobium sp. M0088. The sequence goes on along the minus strand of NZ_JAMYUI010000019.1, from coordinate 87,878 downwards.
GATGTGCATGACCGTGCACGACAGCACTAACCTGGAATCGATCGATCGTCTCCGCCAGGCGTGAAGAGCCCAGAAATGGAAATATCTCCGGCGGTTCTCCCGCGACTGTGTCGGCAATTGGCGCGTAGTGGAGGATCACCAGTGTGCGCTTCGCCCGCACCTGGCGCATCGCATTTTCAAGTCGCATTGCCTCGTTCACGCTTTCCGCGACCATCGTCTTGATCGCCGGTTCACCGAATGAGCCGAGCATGCGTGACCCGAAGCCGCCTATGAATCCCTTCACGCCGACAAAACCCACCTCCTCGATTTCAACTGCCTGCCCGTCGAGGAGATGAACATGCGCCTGGCGCAGGATCTTCGTGACGTCTTCCACCGCACCAGACTCGTAGTCATGATTGCCGAGCACCGCCACGACCGGGATCGAGCAGTTGCGCAGATCCTCGGCCAGCATCTCCGCTTCACGAGGCTTGCCGAGATTGGTCAGGTCTCCCGTGAGAACGAGAATGTCGGCTTCGCTCGATATCTCGCCGAAGAGGTCGCGATACGAGGTTTGCGCATCTTCCCGCACATGGAGATCCCCGACCGCGGCAACTTTGAGCGCGCGTGCGCCCTCCTTGGGCGCGCTGCTCTTGACGGGATCAGCCATCACGGAATTCTCCCACACCACCGACGCCGGCGAAGCCCCATTCCTTGACGTCGATTTCGTAATCGGTTTGCGAAAGCAGCCGCCCACGGCAGATCTTCATCCTTGGAGACGGCAACTGCCGTTGCTTGGCGAGGCGGTCGAGCAATTCATCGAGCAGCCACGCCGGGATATGATCGCGCTCGCTCGGATAGATCCACCTGAAATTGATAAGCTGCATCAACAGAACCTCCCAGTGAACCTCCAGATAAGAAAGCAGCCGGTGCCAATCGATCTGATCGCCCGCCTTGAGAATCGTATGAGCGATATCGGCGCCATCGTGTCGCCCTCTGTCCTGGATAAAGCATTTGGACCAGATGAGTTCGGTCGGGCCGATGATCCGCACCCTGCTGCCCAACAGCTCTGTTTGGCGGGCGTGTTCCAGCCACAGGTCGCCAACAGGCACCGTGCCGTTGGCCGAGCCGAATATGACGTCGAAGAAATGCGTGCCCTTGAACACCTTGCCGAGCCACCGGTCATCCTCGATTTCGACGGCATATCCAAGCTGCTTGAAATGGGCGAGGATCCGCGCGTAGTCGCCTGCCTTGCAGAAGATATCGAGGTCCTTGGTCTGGCGGGTGACACCCGTATAAGCGCTTACCGCGTAGGTCCCGGCGACCAGAAAGGGTATGTCGGTGGCGGTAAGCTCACGGATCGCTTCCGTGTAAAATACCTCCGCCTCGGCATTTTTGAGCGTCGGCGCCGCTTTTGCATCGATCTTGGGAAGCGAGACCAGAACGTTTTCAGGCAATGGACCATTGGTCATGAAACGATGACTCCGAATCCGGCAACCGGCAGTCGCCCGCTGTGGTAACAACGTGAACCTCGCCTGGTTCCGCTATCAGGCGACCAGCCAAGGTTCATTCTCGTCACGTACTGGAAATTTCGGGATCGCGCCTGCCGACGCAAGCCGCCCCAACGTCCTCGCCGGCAGCGCAATGTCGCCTCGAAATCGGCGCATGCCACCGCCAATGCCCCGTTGGCCCAAATTTGAAAGACCAGGTGGGTGATCGATCTCGATTGTTTTAGAGTTTATTGGGCTTACCCAATCGGCACAAAGCTGAAGCCGGGGCGCTTGACTTAACCGCACCCGATCGGCGTGCGCTAAGCATCATCAGGATCCATCAAGGCATGACCCCCTCGCCTCCCTTTCTCGGCTTTCCAGACCGTCTCGCAGATGGTCACATGCCCCGCGCGGTGATCTTCGGGGCCGGTCACGGCAGCACTTATCCCGGCAAGGACAGCCGCGGCCATGCCTTGGCGGCGGATGCGATCCGCGTTGCGAGCCAGGACGATGCCGCGTTCGTCGAGCACTGGGATTTCGATCTCGGCGGCCCGCTGTTCGACGGCAAGCCGGCCTCTTGCATCGACGCCGGCGATATCTTGACCACCATGCATGACAATGCCGGCAACAGGGTCAGGATCGAGGCAAAAACGCGCGAAATCCTGGCATTGTCGGCCGTGCCGATCCTGATCGGCGGCGACTGTTCCATGACCATTCCCTTCCTCGCCGGCTTTGCGGAGCACGGGCCGGTCTGGGTCCTGCAGATCGACGCCCATATCGACTGGCGCGACGAGGTGTATGGCGAACGCCACGGCTATTCGAGCCCGATGCGCAGGGCGAGCGAGATGCCGCATGTCGCAGGCATGGTGCAAGTCGGCCTGCGCAGCGTCGGCAGCGCACGCATCACCGAGATCGAAGCGGCACGGCGCTATGGCAGCCACTTCGTGACCGCCCGCGAGGTTCACGCTCAGGGCGTCGAAGCCGCGCTCCGGCATATTCCGGAAGGCGCGCGGGTTGTCGTCACCCTCGACTGCGACAGCCTCGATCCAAGCGTCATGCCGGGCGTGGCGGCGCGTACACCCGGCGGCCTAACCTACATGCAGGTGATCGACCTGATCGCCGGCCTCGGCAGACGGGCCCGGATCGCAGGATTCGACCTTGTCGAGTTCTATCCTCCGGCCGATATTGACGGCCTGTCAGCGCTGACCGCCGCGCGCCTTCTCGTCAATGTGGTCGGCACCGTCGTCCGGCAGGTTTGATATCAAAACCCTGCTTTTCGCCGCAGACCGGCCCAAAGGCGCGTGAGCGAGCTTGCGGTTGAAATGCCCTTTTCCACACCTGGGTACTCGATCCTGCCTTGTCCGGCCGGCTCGTCGCTCCAAACCAAGTTGAAAGCAATGCCCTTGAGCCCAAGCTCCCCGATCCGGCGTACGATCGTCTCCTGCAGATAGATATCGGATATTCGCACCCCATCGGCACGCTCGGGCAGCTTGAATATCTCGGTACCGCCGATTGCGTCCGCTCGAAGGACGAGGCTTTCGATCACCATTATGCCGCCATCGTCAAAGCGAACGATCTTTGAACGTTCCTCGTCCAGCGCATCGATCACAGTGGTGACATTGAAGAGCGATATGGCCTCGTCGGCACGAAGCGGCAGGAATTCACCGTACGGTTCGAGGGTTGGCCGAAGCAACTTCAACGCCCTCGCCCGCAGGATGAGCACATGCTCGCCAAGCCATGGAAAATCTGAATATTGCCGGAGCGTACCGTCGTCGTGTTCGCACAGGATCTCCATCCCGGGCGGATGCCATTGTGTCTGCTTCCGGCCGCAGAGCGTCGAAAACAGCTGGTAGTCGTCCGCCTGTCGGGGAAGGACCCATTCCTGTCCTTCGACCACGCTCAGGACATAGATATTCATCCGATCCCCCGCACATCACTGCCTTGGTAGGCTCGGCCTGCTGCGCGGCTCTTCGCGCGCGTTCTCACCGCTGGTCCGCGACAGCCGTTTGCGGCACCGGCGGCAATTCGGGTGCATCCATCCCCTTGAAAGGGTCACGCCAGGGGCCGATGTCTTCAAGCCGACGGTACCAGCGGCTGACAGAGGAATAATCGTCGAGCGGCAATCTGGCGGCATCGTTGAACGGCAGAAAGGTCGCCATTCGAAAATCGGCATAGGAAACCGAATTCCCGACCAGCCACTGCCGCTCGGCAAGCACGGCGTCGAGTATTGCCGCGGCCGTATGGAATTGGTTTAGGCCCTCCTCCACCCGCTTCTGATCGATCGGGCCGATGCCGTACCGCTGTTTGGTCCCACGTTCGAAATGCACCGTGTCGCAAGCGAGTGCGAAGTGCTCCTTGCCCCAGCTCAGCCAGCGGATCATCTCGGGTTCGTCATCGCCGGTGCGCCAGAAATCCGAATGCGCATCGCGCGAGAGCCGGCAGGCTATGGCGTCTGCCTCCCAGAGGCTTTTTCCCTCTTCTTCCGCGAGGATGGGCAGCGAGAGATTGGGATTTAACCGGCGAAATTTCTCCGCTTGCCCCGGAGCGAATGGCGAGGCGAATTCAAATTCGACTTTCGCGTCGAGGTAGCGTGCCACCGCGACCGCGAGCCGAGGGTTGGGATTGCGGCTGAAATACAGCTTCATTGGGCACCGACGGTCTGAGCGACCACGCCATAGTCGATCATGGGCGGTCTCTATGCAGCTTCGAAGCCAGCTCGAGCGTCCATGTATCCTGACGGACTGGGCTCGCTTTTCATCATCGTTTTTCGCCAAGCTTCCTGCTCGGCATTCATCAGAGCCAATTCCCAAACACAGGCAACAACAGGTCTCTTTACCGTATCCATCGGTTCGGCGGCGGAATACAGCTTCCGATAGATATGCTGACAAAGCACCGAACCTTGTATCCACCAGTGAACCGAGATGGAAACACCCAGCTCGCCAGGATGAATAATCACAAAGCCCATGCCATTGTCGTCACCCTCGTCCACCACACGCGGCAGAACCTCCTGTCGCACGAATGACTGTGCCAGGGTCACCATGGGTCCGTCGACCTTCTTGTTGTCTGCGACGAGGCCATAGACTTTGAGCTTGAGACCGCCAATGTCCCATTGGCCCAAATTCGAAACACCACGTGGATGGTAGATCTCGATTGTTTCAGAATTCACTGGGCTCACTCCAATTCAGCCATTCGCGCACGACGCTGCAGCAGACGTACCTGATAGCTCAGAACACGCTTCGCGGCAGGCTCGATCAACATCACGCTAGGCTTATCGATAAACTCACCATCGAAATCCACCGGGCTTGCAAGGCCATGCCAGGGTTCGATGCAAAGAAATGGCGCGCCGCCGGGTTTGGACCAGATACCCAATTCCTGGAATCCCTGCCACAACATCTCGATCGCGGGACCGCTCTCGGCAGCGTAGCGCACGCTGGAACTGACGGGCCGATCCATGATCACCGCGTCCTCGCCGAAGAGCCTTTCGGAGAGTGCCAGCCTTTTGCCTTCCACAGGCGTCGGTTGTGGCGCTTTCAGCAGCAGGCCGTCCTTCAGGCGGCGGATCGGCGCTTGCTCGGCGGAGGCAAAGGTCAGCTGGTAATCCGTCTTGGTCAGATCCGGAAGCAAAGGCCAATTGAACGCCGGGTGCGCCCCGATCGATGCCGGCAGCGGCTCATCGCCGGTGTTGGTGATGTCGAAGGTCACATCAAGCTGATGGCGGTCCAGCGTGTAAGTCACTGCCAGGCGAAAGGCGAAGGGGTAGTGCGCGCGGGTATCGGCATCGTCGGTGAGCACCAACGTGCAGGATCGTGGTCCCCTCTGCGCCCAGGCGAACGGCTTGTCGCGCGCGAAGCCGTGCTGGGTCATCGGATAGGTCTGGCCGCGATGGCGCAGTTGGTCGCCCTTCAGCCGGCCGACGATTGGAAACAGCACCGGCGAGTGACGCCGCCATTCCGGACCGGCCTGCCACAGAAACTCTGTGCCGTCGGCATCGCGTAGGGAGACAAGTTCGGCGCCCTGCCCGACAACAGTCGCCGAGATGCCGTCACCGTGAAGCGTCAGGCTGTCCTGTTCCATGCGTCCTCGCGGCTATCTGGCGTGGCCGGCAGGCTAGCAAAAGGGGACGTGCGAACTCAAGAGCGGCAGATTTACATCGCGTCTCAGTCAGCCGCGATGAACGATCCACCGCACATGGCAAATGCTGCCTCAAATAAAAAACCGTGGCCGGAGGTTTCCCTCCGGCCACGGTAAGTTGCGAAATGTTGCCTGCTACGGTCCGGATTACTCGCGTTCGCCAGTGAAGTTCAGCAGCAGCTGGAAGATGTTGATGAAGTTCAGATAGAGCGAGAAGGCGCCGAAGACGGCAAGTTTCTGGCGCGATTCCGCGTCGAAATTCTCGGCATACTGTTCTTTGATCGTCTGCGTATCCCAGGCGGTCAGGCCGATGAACACGGCGATGCCGATCACCGAGATGGCGAACTGCAGCGCGGTCGAGCCGAGGAAGATGTTGACGATGCTGGCGATCACCACGCCGATCAGGCCCATGATCAGGAACGACGAGAACTGGGTCAGGTCGCGCTTTGTCGTGTAGCCGTAGAGACTGGTGGCGCCGAACATGGTGGCGGCGATGAAGAAGGTGCGCGCGATGCTGGTTCCGGTGAAGACCAGGAACACGGAGGCGAGCGACAGGCCCATGACCGCGCAGAAGGCCCAGAACATCGCCTGGGCACTCGCCGCCGACATGGTCTGCATTTTAAACGAGAACAGCAAGACGAAGGCGAGCGGTGCCAGCATCACCACCCATTTCAGCGGGCTGGAGAAGATCGGCACGTAGAGCGCCGGCGTCGATGAGATCATGAAGGCGACGAGGCCGGTGACCACCAGGCCGACGCCCATGTAGTTGTAGACGCGCAGCATATGCTGGCGCAGGCCCTCGTCGAAGATGGCTCCGGTTTGGGCGCCGGCGCCGACGCGATATCCCAGATTGGGGGTGTTCATTTGCGTTCTCCTTTGTGGATCGATCAGTAAAGCGTCTTGGCAAGCGTCTCGGCGGCGCGGTCGAGGTCGTGGACCTCGCTTCGTCCGACCACCGCATAGGCGACATCGCCGATCTGGAAATAGGCCGACGAAATGTCGCCCGAGGGCGCTATCGCCGGCTTGACGACGTCGAAGGTTCCGGGCCGGATCGCAAACAGCGACACCAGCCCCATGTCTTTCGTCTCGACCGCCATCTCGACGCTCGGCCCAAAGCGCGACGGATAGATCTGCACGTCGCGCACCCTCCAATCCGTCGGCAGCGACGGCATGACGATGGCAGTGGCGGCGCGGATTTCGCCGGCGTTGTAATTGGGCGTTTCCGCCTGCGATGGCATGCTCTCGCGCACCAGCGTCGTCCTGTGGGCCTGCACCGCCTCGTCGACATAGGCGGGCGGCTGCGGCGAGGCGACAACCTTGGTCACCGACATCGGCCCGATGATGCCGTTTGCCAGCCAGCCGGCGGCGACGAAGCCGGCGACCGCCGCCGCGCGCTGCAACACGCCGAAGAGCCGGCCGCGGGCAAGCCCCCTCTCCAGCCGCCGCGCGGCATCGGCGGTCGCAGGGCGCGCCATGCCCTTGGAGCCGGCAAGCGCCACGCGCAGTTCATCGCGGGTCCTGAGATCCGACATCACGCGCGCCGCCGCCTCCGGGCGAGCGGACAAGAATGCTTCGACCTCGATGCGGCGGGTAACGTCGACCTGGTCGTCGACATAGGCGTCGAGGTCGATATCGGTCACGGGATCGACAGTTGCGGTCATGACGGGCCTCCAACGATCCTGAGGTGGTTTTTTGCCTTCGCCGGCTCCTCCATCTCGCGCAGTGCGGCGCGCGCCCTGCCGATGCGGGACATCAGCGTGCCGAGCGGCACGCCGCTGGCATCGGCGGCCTGTTGATAGGAGAGGCCTTCGATGGCGACGAGGTGCAGCGCTGAACGCTGTTCTTCCGGCAGGCTGAAAAAAGCCTCGCGCACCTGCGCCAGGCGCACCGAATGCTCCTGTGGTGCCGGCGTGCTGCCGTCGGCCAGGTATCCAGCCTGTTCGACGCGCGACGCTTCGGACTTGCGGGACCGCATCTTGTCGATGAAGGTGTTGTGGACGATCGACAGCAGCCACGCGCGCAGGTTTCCGCCGGAGCGGAACGTGCTGCGCCGCTCATAGGCGCGCACCAGCGCGTCATGGACAAGATCCTCGGCGTCGGTGCTGTCGCGCGTCAGCGAGCGCGCATAGCGACGCAGCGAACCGAGCTGTCCTATGATGTCAAAGCGTGGCACCGGCGGTTTCATGTCCTGTTTACGGAGCATGTAGGGATTTTAATCCCTGCCCTGCCAATTTTTTCCCTTTGAGGACATCGTTCGCCTCTACCCTCGCCTCGCAGCATCGAGGGGCTATCCCTAGAACCGCATGATGAAGCCGAGAATACAAGCTCCCGGAATCGTTGTGCGGGTGATTTCCATCGGTGCATCGATGGCAGGCATGGCGGCAGTGAGCCCAATGTGGCGACTGGAATGCAGTAGATCGTGCCTACTTCACACGCCTCTTCTCCAGCTTCCGCGCCAGAGTCCGGCGGTGCATGCCCAGCCGTCGTGCCGTCTCCGAAATGTTGAAGTCGGCCTCCACCAACGTCTCGTGGATGCGCTCCCATTCGAGGTTCTTTATCGAGGTTGGTCGCTCGGCGAGCGGCACCGAAGCATTGCCTTCGACCTGGCCGAAAGCCGCTTCAATGTCGTCTGTATTGGCGGGTTTGGCGAGATACTGGCAGGCGCCGAGCTTGATCGCCTCGACAGCGGTGGCGATGCTTGCAAAGCCGGTCAACACGACGATCCGCATTTCAGGATCGTGCTCGTGCAGCGCCCTGACGCATTCCAGGCCCGAGCCGCTGGCGAGCTTGAGATCGACGACGGCATATTGGAAGGCAACGGTGCCGATCAGCGCATGCACGCCGTCGACGCTCCGGCAGCTATGCGTTTCGTAGTCACGCCGTTCGAAAGACCGGCGCAGTGCGTTGGCAAAGGCGATGTCGTCCTCGACGATCAACAGCGTGCGTTTAGTCGGCATTGTGCCCTCGTGGAGACAGAGCAGCCAGTGGCAGATGCAACGTAACCGAAGCTCCCCCCTCGGTTCTATTTCTTACGGTGACGGTACCCCCCAGCTTGCGGATGACATTGACGACCAGAAACAGGCCGAGCCCGCTACCTGGCCGGTTCTTGGTCGACGTGTAGGGCTTGCCGAATTCTGCAAGCATGGCTTCTTCAAATCCTGGTCCCGAGTCGACAACTTCGACGATGAGATCGTCCGCGTGGCGGCTGACGATCAACCCGACCCATAGAGGCGACGCTTCAAGTGCGTTGTCCAGTACATTGAACATCACCTGTTTGAGCGCGGGATCGGAGACGATCTCCTGGTTGGCGCCGAAACGCCTGGTGTATTCGAAACCTTGCGGCAGCCGTGTCGATTTCCATTCGGCCACCAGCTCCGCCAGGAACGCGTCGACGGAGGTGCGAACCGTGCCTTCGCCGCGCAATTCGCCCGACGACATCAGGATTCCCGAAACGATCTTCTTGCAACGGTCCAACTGGCCCTGCATCTCCCGGATTTCCTGCGCCAGATCCGGATCTGCCTCGAGAGCCGGCATGCGCTGCCAGTCATTGAGGATGACGGAAAGCGTGGCCAGCGGCGTGCCGAGCTCATGCGCGGCACCGGAGGCGAGCAGGCCCATCCTGACGATGTGAGCCTCCTCCGCCGACTGCTGGCGCAAATCCGCAAGATGGGCGTCGCGGGTGCGAATGTTGTTCTGGACCCTGGTGATGAACAGCACCAGAAGCGTTGCCGCCAGGACGAAACAGATGAACATGCCCTGGATGTGCAGGCTGAACAGCCCGGCACCGTGTGCGGCGGGCAGGCTGATCTCACGGTAAAAAGTAGTCAGCGCGATGAAGCACGTGCTTGCAATGAAGACAAGCGCCCAAACCGACCATGTCTCCAGCAGCACCGCGCCCAGGATGACCTGGAGCAGGTAAAGCGAAATGAAGGGATTGGACGCGCCGCCGCTCAGGTAAAGCTGGACCGTCAACGCGGTGACGTCGAGCAGCAGTCCAAGAAACAGCTCGGTGTTGGTGATCGCGTCCTGGCTGCTGTGCCGGCGCAGGCTGGCGACATTGAGAGCGATCAGCAGCAGGATCACCACCGCCATCGGGACCAGCGGCAATCCAATGCCGAGCACGTAGCGGACGAACAGGATCGTCACGATCTGACCACCGACCGCGATCCAGCGCAGTTGAATCAGAAGCAGAAAATTCTGTTTGTTGGTCTTGTCGTGCAACGTCATTGGGCCGGGAGGTCCCCAGCCCTGGCCAAGCAGGTCACTCAAGCGGGCGTCCGATCCAGGCGCTGATTGAGTCTCAGCGCAAGCAACGTGCATAGCGCTCCCGACAACAGATAGGCGCCTGATGAGATCAGCCCGAAATGGGCGGACAGGAACAGGGCGACTATGGGGGCGAAGCCCGCCCCGAACAGCCAGGCGAGATCCGAGGTCAGCGCCGCCCCTGTATAGCGGTAGGTCTTTGAAAAGTTCGAGGCGAGTGCTCCTGAAGACTGGCCGAACGACAGGCCGAGCAGGACGAAGCCCAAGACCATGAAGACGGACTCTCCGACGAAGCCGCCATCGAGCAGCTGTGGCGCGAAACCGCTGAACACGGCAATGGCCACCGCCGAGCCTCCGAGCAAGGGCCAGCGCCCAACCCGGTCGGCGACGAAGCCCGAGATCGCGATTGCCGCCAGGCCGAAGAAGGCTCCGATCGTCTCGATGACGAGGAACCGGGCCGGTCCCTCGCGCGTGAACAGGAAAATCCAGGACAGAGGAAACACCGTCACCATGTGGAACAGGGCGAAGCTCGCCAGCGGCGCGAAGGCGCCGAGCACGACAGTGCGCCCTTCGGCGCGCAACGTTTCGCGGACGGAAGTCGGCTCCAGTTCCTGGCCTTCGAACAGTTTGGTGTATTCCGGCGTCACCACGATGCGCAGCCGTGCGAACAGGGCGACGACATTGATGGCGAAGGCGACAAAGAACGGGTAGCGCCAGCCCCAGCTGAAGAAGTCTTCGGCCGACAGGTTGCCGACGAAATATGCAAACAGGGCGCTGGCAACGATGAGCCCGAGTGGTGCGCCCAGCTGCGGGATCATCGCATACCAGCCGCGGCGCTTTTCGGGCGCATTCAACGCCAGCAGCGAGGCAAGTCCGTCCCATGTCCCGCCCAGCGCCAGTCCCTGACCGATCCGGAACATGGCCAGCAGCCAGGCCGAAGCCTGGCCGATCTGGTCGTAACCGGGCACGAAGGCTATCGACACGGTCGAGGTCCCCAGCAGGAACAGCGCGATGGTGAGCTTGGCGCTGCGTCCGTAGGCGCGGTCGAGCGCGGTGAAGATCGCCGTCCCGATCGGCCGCGCGATGAAGGCAAGCGCGAAGATGGCGAAGGAGTAGAGCGTGCCGGTCAACGGGTCGGCATAAGGAAATACGAGCTTCGGAAAAACGATGACGGAAGCGATCGCGTAGACGAAGAAGTCGAAGAATTCCGACGTCCTGCCGATGATGACGCCGACAGCGATTTCGCCGGGCTTCACCTCATGATGCCGCGCGTTGATCCGTCTTGCGTCGGCTTCGATCTTCGAAGTTGGGCTCACAGCATTCTCCGTCGCCCCGCCGCGGTCTCATACGATCGCTTGCCATGTGCGCGGGCCAGGTGCTTTGATGACGCCTGCCGCGTCATTGCGGCATTGGACAAATTGTCCAATGCCTTCATTGCCGCGGTACGGTTAGCACTGGGGGGAACAACCGACAGGTCATACATTGAGCCGTCTCCGTACCCTTTTCCTGCTGCCCCTGCTGGCATCGCTCGGCTCCTGCAGCATGGTCGTCATGAACCCTGCCGGCGACGTCGCCGCGCAGCAGCGCGACCTGCTGATGGTGTCCACGGCACTGATGCTGATCGTCATCATACCGGTGATGGCTCTCACCATATTCTTTGCCTGGCGATACCGCCAGTCCAACCGCGAGGCGCGCTACGAGCCGGATTGGGACCACTCGACCCACCTCGAACTCGTCATTTGGGCTGTGCCGCTTCTGATCATAATCTGCCTGGGCGCAGTGACCTGGATGGGCACCCATCTGCTCGACCCCTATCGCCCGATCGGACGTGTAGCGGCCGGCAAGCCGCTGCCGCCGGACGTGCGTCCGCTTGAGGTCGAAGTCGTCGCGCTCGACTGGAAATGGCTGTTCATCTATCCGGAGTACGGCGTCGCCATGGTCAACGAACTGGCTGCGCCGGTCGACCGGCCGATCAGCTTTCGCATCACCTCCGCATCGGTGATGAACTCCTTCTACATTCCAGCACTGGCCGGCCAGATCTATGCAATGCCGGGTATGGAAACCAGGCTGCACGCGGTCATAAACAAGTCCGGCGACTATGAAGGGTTCTCCGCCAACTACAGCGGCGCCGGCTTCTCGGGAATGCGCTTCGCGTTCCACGGCCTGGACGATGCCGGTTTCCAGGCATGGATCGCGAAGGCAAAGGACGGCGGCGGCAAGCTCGACCGAAACGGCTATCTGGAACTCGAACAGCCCAGCGAGAACCAACCCGTGCGCCACTATGCGGCGGTGGATGCCGATCTCTACAAGGCGATCCTCAACATGTGCGTCGAGCCCGGCAAGATGTGCATGAGCGAGATGTCGCAGATCGATGCCAAGGGCGGTCTGGGAATGGCCGGCATCCGCAACACCCTGCCGCTGCTGTATGACAAGTTCGCCCGGCGCGGCACGATATTCGGCCCTGCCCCATCCTATGTCGCCAGCATATGCACGACCGAAGAAGCACTGGCGGCTTCGAAGGCCGATCAATCCGCCACGCCGATGATCTCGACGCCGATAGTCGGCGCCGGTCTGCAACGGCCACTGCCCCTGTCGATCCGACTGCCGTCACCTTCCGCAACCGGGACGCTTCGGTCGCCCTTCAACTCCTGAGGCGCCACGCAAGACATGTTCGACAATCCTGCTTTTCTCAAGGCGATCTTCGGCCGGCTTACGCTCGAGTCGCTGCCGCTGCACGAACCCATCGTGGTCGCGACCTTCATGGTCGTCGCGCTGGGCGGCGTGGCACTCGTCGGCGCACTGACCTATTTCAAGCTCTGGGGCTATCTGTGGCGCGAATGGTTCACCAGCGTCGACCACAAGCGCATCGGCGTGATGTACATGGTGCTCGGCATCGTCATGCTGCTGCGCGGCTTCAGCGACGCCATCATGATGCGGCTCCAGCAGGCGATGGCCTTCGGCGGTTCGGAAGGCTATCTCAATTCGCATCACTACGACCAGATCTTCACCGCGCACGGCGTGATCATGATCTTCTTCGTGGCGATGCCGCTGGTGACGGGCCTGATGAATTTCGTCGTCCCGCTGCAGATCGGCGCCCGCGACGTGTCGTTTCCGTTCCTCAACAATTTCAGCTTCTGGATGACGGTCGGCGGCGCGGTCATCGTCATGATGTCGCTGTTCGTCGGCGAATTCGCCCGCACCGGCTGGCTTGCCTATCCGCCGTTGTCGGGGATCGGCTACAGTCCCGATGTCGGTGTCGATTATTATATCTGGGCCCTGCAAGTGGCGGGCGTCGGCACGCTGCTGTCGGGCGTGAACCTGGTCTGCACCATCGTCAAGATGCGCGCGCCTGGCATGACCATGATGAGAATGCCGATCTTCACCTGGACCGCGCTTTGCACCAATGTGCTCATCGTCGCCGCCTTCCCGGTGCTGACGGCGGTGCTGGCCCTGCTGGCTCTCGACCGCTATGTCGGCACCAACTTCTTCACGAACGACTTCGGCGGCAATCCGATGATGTACGTGAACCTGATCTGGATCTGGGGCCACCCCGAGGTCTACATCCTGATCCTGCCGGCCTTCGGCATATTTTCGGAAGTGACCTCGGCCTTCTGCGGCAAGCGGCTCTTCGGCTACACGTCGATGGTCTACGCGACAGTCGTCATCACCATCCTGTCCTACCTGGTCTGGCTGCATCACTTCTTCACCATGGGATCGGGAGCGAGCGTCAACTCGTTCTTCGGCATCACAACGATGATCATTTCGATCCCGACAGGCGCCAAGATATTCAACTGGCTGTTCACCATGTACCGCGGCCGCATCCGCTTCGAACTGCCGATGATGTGGACGGTCGCCTTCATGCTGACCTTCGTCGTCGGCGGCATGACCGGCGTGCTGCTCGCGGTTCCGCCGGCCGACTTCGTGCTCCACAACAGCCTGTTCCTGGTCGCGCATTTCCACAACGTCATCATCGGCGGCGTGCTGTTCGGCCTGTTTGCCGGCATCAGCTACTGGTTCCCCAAGGCATTCGGCTTCCGGCTCGATCCGTTCTGGGGAAAGATGTCGTTCTGGTTCTGGGTGGTCGGCTTCTGGTTCGCCTTCATGCCGCTCTACATCCTCGGCTTGATGGGCGTAACGCGCCGGCTGCGCACCTTTGAGGATCCCTCGCTGCAGATCTGGTTCATTATCGCCGCCTTCGGCGCCTTCCTGATCCTGCTTGGGATCCTATCCTTCCTCATCCAGATCTTCGTCAGCGTGCGGCGGCGCGAGCAGCTTCGCGACGATACCGGTGATCCCTGGGACGGGCGCACCCTCGAATGGGCAACCTCGTCGCCGCCCCCGGCCTACAATTTCGCCTTCACGCCGGTCGTCCACGATCTCGACGCCTGGGCGGACATGAAGAATCGCGGCTACCAGCGTCCGTTGACGGGCTTCCGCGACATCCACATGCCGCGCAACACCGGAGCCGGCGTCGTCCTGGCCGGGTTGAGCGTGGTGCTTGCCATGGCGCTCATCTGGTACATTTGGTGGCTGGCGATCGTCAGCTTCGTCGCCCTGATCGGCTACGCCATCGCGCATACCTTCAACTACGACCGGGACTTCCACATTCCGTCCAGTGACGTCACCCGCGTCGAGGACGAGCGGACACGCCTGCTCGCAGCCACCAGCCAGGCGGGATAAGCACCATGGCACACGCCGACACGGTGATCGACGACACGGTCTTCCACCTGGAAGACGACCACGGCCATGCCGAGAGCGGCAGCAGCACCATGCTCGGCTTCTGGATCTACCTGATGAGCGACTGCCTCATCTTCGCGATGCTGTTTGCGGTCTACGGCGTGCTCGGTGGCAATTACGCGGCCGGACCCGCGCCAAAGGATCTGTTCGATCTTCCGCTGGTCGCGCTCAACACCACCATGCTGCTCCTGTCCTCCATCACCTACGGCTTCGCGATGCTGGAGATGGCGAAGGGACGGGTGAAGCCCATGCAGGTGTGGCTGGTGATCACTGGCCTGTTCGGCCTCGCCTTTCTCTGCATCGAACTCTACGAATTCGCCCATTTCATCCACGAGGGGGCGACGCCGCAGCGCAGCGGCTTCCTGTCGTCGTTCTTCACGCTGGTCGGAACGCACGGCCTGCACGTCACCTTCGGCCTGGTCTGGCTGGTGGTGCTGATGGTGCAGGTCTCCAGGCACGGGCTGATCGCCGCGAACCAGCGGCGCCTGATGTGCCTGAGCATGTTCTGGCATTTCCTCGACGTCATCTGGATCGGCGTCTTCACCTTCGTTTATCTGATGGGAATGTTGCGATGAGCGCCGGCCACCACACAGACACCAGCGACCAGAGCCACGCGCATCACGGCGTCGACCACGGCTCGCTGCGCGGCTATCTGACAGGCTTCGGCCTGTCCGTCGTGCTGACCGCCATTCCCTTCTGGCTGGTCATGACCAACGCACTCGGCAATCAGATGGCTTCGGCGATTGCCATCATGGCCTTCGCCGTCGTGCAAATCATCGTCCACATGGTGTTCTTTCTGCATATGAACACCAGGTCGGAGAGCGGCTGGACCATGATGGCCCTGATCTTCACCCTCATCCTGGTGGTGATCGCGCTGACGGGCTCGCTCTGGGTCATGTACCATCTGAACGTCAACATGATGCCCGGCCATGACATGAGTCAGATACCCTGAGAGAGGGACCTGGCTTTGGACGAACAGGCGCGGACGACACCGCATTCGAATACAGGCGACGGCCAAAGGGTTACGCGTTCACCATGGACGCTGTTGGTGCTTTGCCTTTGCGGGGCCATCGGCATCACCGGCTTTTCGGCGCTTGGTGTCTGGCAGCTGGAGCGCCGCGTCTGGAAACTCGACCTGATCGAGCGTGTCGACCATCGTCTCAAGGCAGTACCTGTGGCCGCCCCGGCGCCTTCGGCCTGGTCAGAGATCAACGCCAGGGATGACGAGTATCGCCAGCTTGCCGTCACGGGCCGGTTTCTCGGTGATCGCGAGACCCTGGTCCAGGCGGTCACCGATCGCGGCGGTGGTTTCTGGGTAATGGCGCCGTTCCGAGCGGATGATGGCTTCACGATTCTGGTGAACAGGGGCTTCGTGCCGACGGACAAGCGCGATCCGGCAACCCGCCTCGAAGGCAAGCCCTCGGGCGATCACACCGGAATTCGCGGCCTGCTGCGCCTGACCGAACCGAAGGGCGGCTTCCTGCGCAACAACGATCCGGCCGCCAACCGCTGGTATTCGCGCGATGTGCAGGCAATCGCCACGACGCAAGGCCTCGGGCAGGTCGCTCCTTATTTCATCGATGCCGATGCCGCGCCCAATCCGGGAGGGTGGCCGGTCGGCGGCCTGACGGTCGTTTCGTTCCACAACAACCATCTGGCCTATGCCCTGACATGGTTCGGGCTGGCCTTGATGGTGCTGGGCGCGGTCGTCTATCTGTTGCGGCAGACTGGGAAACACGGCGGGGGCTGACCGCTGGCCGAGGCAAAGCTGAAAGGAGCAGGCAGGGCAGGCTTCCCGGCACCCCCGTCTCAGGCTGGAGCACCTAGCTAAAACCGCTGGCGAAACGCGACCGATTTGCGTATCACTCCGCCGCTATTGGAGCCCTAGCGATGTTTGAAGCCCTGCAGCCCGCCCCCGCCGACAAGATCCTGGCCCTGATCGGCCTTTATCGAGCCGATCCGCGTCCAGACAAGGTCGATCTCGGTGTCGGCGTCTACAAGGATCGCGACGGCAAGACGCCGGTCATGCGCGCCGTGCGCGAAGCGGAAAAGCGCCTGCTGCAGGTTCAGGACACCAAGGCCTATCTCGGTCTTGCCGGCGACACCGGCTTCAACACGGTGATGGCCAAGCTCGCCTTCGGTCCAGGCGCCGACATGACGCGCATCCGCGCTGCACAAGCGCCCGGCGGCTCCGGCGCACTGCGGCTGGTGGCGGAACTGCTGAAGCGGACACGCTCGGATGCAACCATCTGGCTGTCGGACCCGACCTGGCCGAACCACATGCCGGTGATGCGCGCCGCCGGCCTGCAGATCCGTGAATACCCCTATTTCGACGCCGCCTCGGGCGCTGTTCGCTTCGACGACATGCTGGCAGCGCTGCGGACCGCAAACAGCGGCGACGTCGTGCTGCTGCATGGCTGCTGCCACAACCCGACCGGCGCCAATCTGGATGCGGGCCAGTGGGCAGCCGTTTCCGATCTGGTCGTCGAGCGCGAGCTGCTGCCGTTTGTCGACATCGCCTATCAGGGCTTTGGCGATGGGCTCGAGGCCGATGCGCTCGGCTTGCGCCTGCTGGCGGCAAAAGTTCCGGAAATGGTCGTCGCCTCGAGCTGCTCGAAGAATTTCGCCGTCTACCGCGACCGCGTCGGCGCGGCGATGATCCTGGCCAGGGACGGCGCACAGGCGGATGTGGCGATGAGCCAGATGCTGTCGGCGGCGCGCGCCATGTATTCGATGCCGCCGGACCATGGCGCTGCCGCCGTGCGCATCGTGCTCGAAGATGCCGCCTTGCGCGCCGACTGGGAAGCCGAACTTGAAGAGATGCGGCTGCGCATGCTCAGGCTACGCGTGCAGTTCGCCGAGGCGCTGCGCCGGCAGTCGAATTCCGACCGTTTCGATTTCGTCGCCAGCCATCGCGGCATGTTCTCCCGCCTTGGGCTCACGGAAGCGCAGGTCGAGCGACTGCGTGCCGAGCACGGCATCTATATGGTCGGCGACAGCCGCATCAACGTCGCCGGCCTGCCCGAAGACGGCATGGACGAGCTCGCCAAGGCGATCGTTTCTGTGCTCGACTGACGTGGCTCGCCTGTGGACAAGGCACTCTCGCCGGCTGACAGCGTTGGCCGCGCGGCCGGCCGCGCGATAGCATCAGCCCTATGACACCATCGAAAGACATTTCGCGCCTGATCGAGATCATGGCGGCGCTGCGGGCGCCGAAGACCGGCTGTCCCTGGGACATCGAACAGGATTTCTCGACCATCGCGCCCTACACGATTGAGGAAGCCTATGAGGTGGCGGACGCCATCGCGCGCGGCGACCTTGACGATCTGCGCGACGAGCTCGGCGACCTTCTGCTGCAGGTTGTCTATCACGCGCAGATGGCCGAGGAGGCCGGTGAATTCGCCTTCCCGGATGTGGTGCAAGCCATCACGACGAAGATGATCCGCCGCCATCCGCATGTCTTCGGCGACGAGAAAGCCCGCAACGCCGGCATGGCCAAGGGCATGTGGGAAAAGATCAAGGCCGAAGAGAAGGCGGAGAAACGAAGCGCCCGCCTCGCGCGTGGTCTCGATCCCGAAGACAACGGCAAGGGGTTTCTGGACAGCGTTCCGGTCGCCCTGCCCGCGCTGACCCGGGGGCTGAAACTTCAGGAGAAGGCCGCCCGCGTCGGCTTCGACTGGAGCGAGGCAGCGCCCATCCTCGACAAGATCGAGGAAGAGATCGGCGAATTGCGCGAGGCGCTGGCCAAGGGCGACACCGCCTCGATCAAGGATGAGTTCGGCGACATGCTGTTTGCGGTCGTCAATCTCGGCCGTCACCTCAAGCTCGATTCCGAAGCAGCGCTAAGCGGCACCAACGAAAAATTCCGCTCGCGCTTCCACTATGTCGAACAAGCTCTGGAAAAATCCGGTAGCACACTAGAAAAGGCTGATCTGGCCGAGATGGAAGCGCTCTGGCAGGAAGCAAAGACCGCGAAGTAATCTCTCTTTCGGGCAATTCCGGACGGAAAACCGCTATACACTTTTTCCTGGAATTGCTCCGGATTACCCGTTGTTTTTACGACGCAATCTGCTTTCGATCTCTTCGCGCGCGCTTTGCGTGGCCTTGAGCGAGATGGTGGCGCTGCCGTCGTCATTGTCGCTTCGCGAAACGACATCGCCATTGCGGTAAAGCCAGTCGACAAGGCCGAACTGGGCCGGCTCGATCGTCACGGTGAGGTCTTCGAGTTCGCCCGCCATCCGTGTTTCGATGATCGCCTTCAGCGCATCGATGCCCTCGCCGGTCACCGCCGACACCGCAATCGGCGGCGCCTTGTTGGCATCGGCGCCGTCTGCAAGCAGCCGGGTCCGGTTGCCTTCGTCGAGCCGGTCGATCTTGTTCCACACTTCGATCACGCGCTTGGCGTCGCCGGCGTCGACACCGAGGTCGGCGAGGATGCGCTCGACATCTTCCGCCTGTGCCGCAGTGTCCGGATCGGAAATATCGCGCAGATGAAGCACGAGATCGGCCTCGACCACCTCTTCCAGGGTGGCGCGGAAAGCCGCGATCAGATGCGTCGGCAGGTCCGAAATGAAGCCGACCGTATCGGAGAGGATGATCGGCGTGCCATGTGGGAGGCGCACGCGGCGCAGCGTCGGGTCGAGCGTGGCGAACAGCATGTCCTGCGCCAGCACATCCGCCCCGGTCAGCCGGTTGAACAGCGTCGACTTGCCGGCATTGGTGTAGCCGACGATCGCCACCACCGGGAACGGCACCTTCCTGCGCTTGGCGCGGTGCAGGTCGCGCGTGCGCCGCACCGTTTCCAGCTCCTGCTTCAGCTTGATGATCTTTTCCTGCAGCTGCCGCCGGTCGGATTCGATCTGCGTTTCACCGGGGCCCCCGAGGAAGCCGGCGCCGCCGCGCTGGCGCTCCAGATGGGTCCAGCTGCGCACGAGGCGGCCCTTCTGGTAGTTGAGATGGGCGAGTTCGACCTGCAGCGTGCCTTCCTTGGTGCGTGCGCGCTCGCCGAAGATCTCAAGAATCAGCCCGGTGCGGTCCAGCACCTTGGCGTTCAGCTCTTTTTCGAGATTGCGCTGCTGCACCGGGGTCAGCGGATGGTCGACGACGACCACTTCCGCATGTCCCTCTTTGACGATTTCCGCGAACTCCGCAACCTTGCCGCTGCCGAGCAGCGTCGCCGGGCGCGGATCGTTGACGGTCACCACCGCAGTGTGGATCAGATCCAGGTTGATGGCGCGGGCAAGGCCGACGGCCTCGTCGTGACGAGCATCAGCCGAACGCATCAGCCGAGGACGGTTGGTCTCGTCGTCGTTGCGCTGGTGGCGGGTAAGGACGGGCACAATGACAACAGCCCGGGTCGGGCCCTTGGCTTCCGTCCCGGGATGATGCGTTGGTTTCCCGCGAACGGTGGCGTCCGCGTCTTTCTCACGTGCCAATCAGGCGCCCTGGCTTTCCTCGCCATCGAACATCTGAACCGGCTGGCTCGGCATGATCGTGGAAATGGCGTGCTTGTAGACGAGCTGGGAGTGACCGTCACGGCGCAGCAGGACACAGAAATTGTCGAACGAAGTGACCACGCCGGTCAGCTTGACGCCGTTGATAAGGAAGATGGTGAGCGGGTTCTTGCTCTTGCGAACTGAATTCAGGAACAGGTCCTGAAGGTTTTGCGATCGTTCCGCCATTGTTCTTGTCTTTCGCCGATCCCCTTCGGTTTGCAAGCCAATGCGCCAAATTAACGGGCGCATGTCAAGCTCGCAAACACCGTCTTGTCGTCAGTAACGACAAGCAGAACGAGATATATTGATGTTCATTCCACCTGTGCGGTTATCAGGCTGGACTTTTTTCCGCAATGTCAAAAAAGGCCTGCCGCAAGGAAAGTGTTATTGAGCCGGGGTGCCCATTGGCGACCGTATCGCCGTCGATAGCCACCACCGGCATGGCGAGTGTCGTTGCGGAGCTGATGAACGCCTCGCGTGCCGCCTTGGCCTCGGCGACGGAAAAGCCGCGCTCCTCGATCTTCAGGCCGAGCTTGGCCGCCACTTCGAACATGGTCGTGCGGGTGATGCCGCGCAGGATGCCGTGCTCGGCCGGCCTGGTGACCAGGACGCCGTCCCTGGTGACGATCCAGGCGTTGGACGAGCCGCCTTCCTTGACGTTACCTTCGGCGTCGACGAACCAGGCTTCCTGCGCACCGGCCTCCTTTGCCTTCTGCTTGGCCAATACATTGGGCAGCAGCCCGACGGTCTTGATGTCGACGCGGTCCCAGCGGTTCTCCGGCACGGTGATGACCGCGATGCCGGTCTCGGCGCGCTTTGCTCCGGCTGCGGGGTCGGCCTTCCTGGCGGTCACCACCAGGGCCGGCTTGGTGTCGGCGGAAGGGAAGACGAAGTCGCGGCTGGCGACGCCCCGCGTCACCTGGACATAGACCAGGCCGTTGGCGACATGGTTGCGGTTGACCACCTCGCGCAGGATAAGCGGCAGCACTCGAGAGGTGACTGGCCAGGCGATCGACAATTCGGTCAGCGAGCGGTTCAGCCGGGCCAGATGGCGCGGCATGTCGACGATGAAGCCATGCGCCACCTCGCAGACCTCATAGACACCGTCGGCGAACTGATAGCCGCGATCCTCGATATGCACTGCAGCGTCGGCGTGCGTGACATAGCGCCCGTTGACATAGGCAATGCGCGGCATGGGCAACCTCTAGGAAATTCTGGGGCTTTCTTATGCGATTCCACCGCGGCCGTAACCGGCAAATGCTTGGCCCAGGCGCGGCTAACCCGCGTCAGACGCCCAGCGACTTCAGCTTGCGGTGCAGTGCGGAGCGCTCCATGCCGATGAACTCGGCGGTTTTCGAGATGTTGCCGCCGAAACGGTTGATCTGGGCGATCAGGTAGTCCTTCTCGAACTGCTCACGCGCTTCGCGCAACGGCAGCGCCATGATGTGCTGGTCGGATTGATTCGGCGTGCGCGGCATGACATCGCCGATCTCGGCCGGCAACAGATCGGCGGTGATCGGCGCATCGACGTCGTCGCCGCGCGCAAGGATCATCAGGCGCTCGACATTGTTGCGCAGCTGGCGAACGTTGCCCGGCCAGTTGTGCGCCTGCAGCACGGCCAGCGCGTCGTCGCCGATGCGGCGCGGCTTGATGCCGGCCTGGCGGGCGATCTGCTTCATGAAATTGTCGACGAGGTAGGGAATATCCTCGCGCCGCTCGGCCAATCCCGGCACGATGACCGGAACCACCGCGAGGCGATGGTAAAGATCCTCGCGGAAACGCCCGTCGGCAATCATCGCTTCGAGGTTCTGCGAGGTCGAGGAGATGATGCGGACATCGACCTTGACCCGCTTGGTTCCCCCTACCCGCTCGAACTGCTGCTCGACCAGCACGCGCAGGATCTTGTTTTGCGTCTCGCGCGGCATGTCGGCCACCTCGTCGATGTAGAGGATACCGCGATGGGCCTCCTCCAGCGCGCCGACCTTGCGCTCGACGCCATTCGATTCGGTGCCGAACAGCTCGATCTCCATGCGCTCGGGCGTGATGTTGGCGGCGCTCAGCGTCACGAAAGGTGCGCTCTTGCGCGCCGACAGCGTGTGGATGGCGCGCGCGGCCAGTTCCTTGCCCGAACCCGACGGTCCGATGATCATCACGCGGCTGTTGGTCGGCGCGACGCGTTCGATGGTCTGGCGCAACTGGCTCATCGCCGACGACATGCCGATCAGATCGAAGGTTTCGCCGCTGCGCAGCTTGAGGTCGGAAACCTCGCGCCGCAATTTCGAGGTCTCCAGCGCACGCTCGGCAATAAGGATCAGCCTGTCGGCCTTGAACGGCTTTTCGATGAAGTCATAGGCGCCGCGCCGGATGGCGGAGACCGCCGTTTCGATGTTGCCGTGGCCGGAAATCATCACCACCGGCAAGGTCGGATGCATGGTCTTGATCTCGTCGAGCAGCGCCAGCCCGTCCAGGCGCGAGCCCTGCAGCCAGATATCGAGGAAAATCAGCCGCGGCGCGCGATCAGCTATAGCAGCGAGCGCGCTGTCGGCATCGAATGCCGTGCGGGTTTCGTGACCT
This sequence comes from Mesorhizobium sp. M0088, assembly GCF_040322895.1. NCBI lineage: Bacteria > Pseudomonadati > Pseudomonadota > Alphaproteobacteria > Hyphomicrobiales > Phyllobacteriaceae > Mesorhizobium > Mesorhizobium sp. M0088. The sequence continues at coordinate 65,212 of NZ_JAMYUI010000019.1, read as the reverse complement.
TCGTCGCTCAGTATGCCCGCGACGAGTTCACGGATGTCTTCCTCGTCATCGACGATGAGAATATCAGACGCCATTACCGACCTTTTCAGTTTCTCTTTCGTTTTCCGCCCTGCTTTCGCTGCGCGGAGCCGTTGCGGCCGCAGGCGGCAGGATGATGCTGATCATCGCGCCGCGCCCATCGTGGAAGTCCGCTGGAGCATCGTGTAGTTCCAGCCTGCCGCCATGGTCCTCCACGATCTTCTTGACGATAGCGAGGCCAAGTCCGGTGCCCTTCTCGCGTGTGGTCATGTAGGGCTCGAGCAGCCGTTGGCGATTCTCGCGCGGCAGGCCTTTGCCATTGTCGATGACGTCGATTCGAATCGCACCATTCTGGCGCGCGGCTTGAATCCGGATTATGCCGTGCGAACCGTCCTTCTGTTCCAATCCGTCGATGGCCTCGGCGGCGTTCTTGATCACATTGCCGAAAGCCTGCGCCATCAGGCGGCTGTCGAAAGTGCCCTTGAGCGGCTCGGTGCCGAAGATCCGCTCGAAAGTGATGTCGGCGCGGCTGACCTCGACCAGGAACGAGGCCTCACGCAGCGATTCGCGCAGATCTATCGCCTTCATCTCGGGCTTTGGCATGCGCGCGAACGCCGAGAATTCGTCGACCATACGGCCGATATCCTCAACCTGACGGATGATGGTGTCGGTGCATTGGTCGAAAACCTCGCGGTCCTCGGTAATCACCTTGCCGTAACGGCGCTTGATGCGTTCGGCCGAGAGCTGGATCGGCGTCAGCGGGTTCTTGATCTCGTGGGCGATACGCCGTGCCACATCAGCCCAGGCCGACGAGCGCTGCGCCTGAACCAGGTCGGTGATGTCGTCGACCGTCACGACATAGGATTTTTCCTCCGAACCGTCGTCGCGGGCCTCGATGGTGATCTGCACGTTGAAGGTCCGCTCGGCACCGGCGCGGTAAAAGGTCACCTGCTCGCGATAGACGGGTTTGCCGGACTTGCGACCGATCTCGAAGACGCGGCCGACATGCGGCAGCACGGCGGAAAGATTCTGCCCAAGGGCTGCGCTGGCCGAAATCGCCAGCATCGCCTCGGCCGAGCGGTTGACGATGGTGACGATGCCGTAGGGATCGACGCCGATGACGCCGGCGGTAACGCCGGCAAGCACGGCTTCGGAAAAGCGGCGCCGTTCGTCGATCAGGTCCTTGGCCGACAGGATCTCATTGCGCTGCGATTTCAGTTCGAGAAGCATCTTGTTGAAGGTATCGCCGAGCGAGGCGACATCGCCGTCCGAAGGCCTGACGGGAACCGCGACGTCGAGATTGCCGGTCGCCACCTCGTCGGCGGCGCCGATGAGCTGGCGAATAGGCCGCACCAGACGGTCGGCGACCGCAATGCCGGTCCAGATCGCGGACAGGATGATGATGAGCGTCAGCGACAGATAGGGCAGCGCGAAGGCCACCTGCGAGGTACGGCGGTTATCTTCCAGCCCCCGATATTCGTCGGTGTTGGACCTGACGATCTGCCGTGCCTTGATCACTTCGGGATCGACGAGCCGAATGGTGTAGAGATAGAGCCCTTCGATCTCCCGCAGCTTGACGATGGCGCCCATGATGTTGCGCGTTTTCGGTTCGATCAGCACCGGCTTGCCGTCGGCAGCGCTGGCCACCGCGCCTTCCGGCGGCTCGGGCATGGCGAACTCCGTATCGGTCTTGGCGCTCATGACGAAAGAGCCGTCCGGCTTGATCAGCGCCGCATGGGCCAGCGAACGGCCCACGGCTTCCTTGTTCATCAGGTCGAGAAAGCCGGTACGATCAAGGCCGTAGAGCGTGCGCGACGCATCGAGATCATAGGCCATGGACAATGTCGTGCCCTGGAGGTTGCGGGCATTTTCCTGGACATAGGCGTCGGCGATCGAGAGGGATGAATTGACGATCGTCTTGGTGCGGATCTCGAACCAGCGGTCAAGGCCGATGTCGAGCGTGATCGAGGCAATGATGGCCACCATGATGGCGGGAATGGCGGCAACCAGGGCGAACATGGCGACAATGCGCACATGCAGCCGCGAAGCGGCCTTACCATGCCGGCGCGCCATCAGGATGCGGTGCACCTCACGCCCGACCAGCGCGATAAGAAACAGGACGAAAGCCGCGTTGAGGGCAATCAACGCCAGCGTCGTCGACTCGTTCGGTGTGATCGGCGTGGCGCCAACGAGGATGGTGAACGAGATCGCCGCCGTCATCAGCGCGCCGACGACCGCGATCACACCCGGCAGCGCAAGCAGCCGGCGCCCGTCACGAGCGCCGGGTTCGCTGAAGAGCGGTTGGTTTGTTGTCGGTGCCTGCGGAGCCATGTCGCCGTCTAGAGCCATGATTGCGTCGGATGTATGCAACGCATTGTGGCGATTATGCAACAAGTGTGACCGAGACGGAAATCTTTCGCGAGCCGATCCCCTGAAAAGAGCGCGGGCTCAGATCAAGGCTCAGCCCTGCCGCGATGCTTTGTAGACGTTGACGCCGAGCTCGCGGATCTTCTTGCGCAGCGTGTTGCGGTTCAAGCCCAGCAGTTCCGCAGCCTTGATCTGGTTGCCGCGCGTTGCCGTCATCGAGGCCAGGACGAGCGGAAACTCGACCTCGGACAGGATGCGCTGATAAAGCCCCGCCGGCGGCAATTCGCCGGCAAAGGAAGCGAAATAGCGCTGCAGGAAGTGCTCGACCGCCTGCCCGATCGACAAATCGTCGGGGATCAGATTGCCGCCACCCGGCACCACCGGACGTTCGCCGGTCTTGAGCTCCGCCTCGATGATCTCGGCGGAAATCTCGTCCTGCGAATAGAGCGCGGCGAGCCTGCGAACCAGGTTTTCCAGTTCGCGCACATTGCCCGGCCACGGATAGCGCTTCATCAACTCGATGCCGCCGGAAGAAATGCGCTTGGTCTGCAGGCCTTCCATTTCGCCGAGCTTGAAGAAATGGCGGACGAGGTCCGGCACATCCTCGGAGCGCTCACGCAGCGCCGGCAGCCGGAGCGGCACGACGTTGAGGCGATAGAAAAGATCCTCGCGGAAGAGCCCCTGGTTGATCAGCGTGCGCAGATCCTTGTTGGTGGCAGCGACGATGCGCACGTCGGTCTTGATCGGCGTGCGTCCGCCGACCGTGGTGTACTCGCCCTGCTGCAGCACGCGCAGCAGACGCGTCTGCGCCTCCATCGGCATATCGCCGATTTCATCGAGGAACAGCGTGCCGCCTTCGGCCTGCTCGAAGCGGCCGGTCGAGCGGTTCTGCGCGCCGGTGAAGGCACCCTTCTCGTGACCGAACAGTTCCGATTCGATCAGGTCACGCGGGATCGCCGCCATATTGATGGCGACGAAGGGGCCGCCGCGGCGGCGGCCATATTCATGCAGCGCGCGCGCCACCAGCTCCTTGCCGGTGCCGGATTCGCCCGAGATCATCACCGTCAGGTCGGTCTGCATCATGCGCGCCAGCATGCGGTAGATATCCTGCATGGCCGCCGAGCGGCCGACCAGCGGCATCGCGTCCGGCTGTTCTTCCGGCCGCGCATCGATCTTTGGCCGACGCGGCTCGGAAAGCGCCCGGTTGACGATGTTGAGCAGTTCGGTCAGGTCGAACGGCTTGGGCAGATATTCGTAAGCGCCAGTTTCGGAGGCGCGGATCGCCGTCATGAATGTGTTCTGGGCGCTCATGACGATAACCGGCAGCTCCGGCCTGGCCTTCTTGATGCGCGGCAGCATGTCGAAGGCGTTTTCGTCCGGCATCACCACATCGGTGATGACCAGATCGCCCTCGCCCGCCGCCACCCAGCGCCAAAGCGTCGAAGCGTTGGAGGTGACGCGCACCTCATGACCGGCGCGTGAAAGCGCCTGGTTGAGGACGGTGCGGATCGCCGCGTCGTCGTCGGCGACGAGAATATTGCCGCGAACGGTCATTTGAGGTCTCCTTCGCCGTCATCATCGGCGCCGTTTGGCGCTTCTTTCCAGGCCGGCATCAGGATGCGGAATGTGGTGCCGCGCGGCGTCGATTCGCATTCGATGATGCCGCCATGCTCGCCGACGATCTTGGCGACCAGCGCAAGACCCAACCCGGAGCCGTTCGGCTTGGTGGTGATGAACGGGTCGAACAGGATCGGCAGGATGTCTTCGGAGACGCCGGAGCCATTGTCGCGCACGCAGAATTCCAGCGGCAGCGACACGCGGTCCTGCGTGCCCGGAACGGAAACACGGATGCCCGGCCGGAAGGCGGTCGACAGCACGATCTCGCCCTGCGGGTCGCTGCCGATCGCCTCGGCAGCGTTCTTGACCAGGTTGAGGAACACCTGGATGAGCTGGTCGCGGTTGGCAAACACCGGAGGCAATGAAGGATCATAATCCTCCATTATCTTGATTTTCTTGGCAAAACCGTTCTTGGCAATCGCCTTCACATGGTCGAGCACGACATGGATATTGACGGGATAGCGATCGATCGGCCGCTCGTCGGAAAACACCTCCATGCGATCGACCAGCGATACGATGCGGTCCGTCTCGTCGGTGATCAGCCGCGTCAGCGCACGGTCCTCGTCGGAAGCCGACAGTTCAAGCAGTTGGGCCGCGCCCCGGATGCCTGAGAGCGGGTTCTTGATCTCATGGGCAAGCATCGCCGCCAGACCGGTCACCGAACGTGCGGCACCCCGATGCGTCATCTGCCGGTCGATCTTGTCGGCCATCGACCGTTCCTGGAACATCACCACGACGGAGCCCGGATATTCCGGCACCGGCGCGACGTAGAGATCGACGACCTTCTCGATGCCGAGACGCGGCGACGACACGTCGACCCGATACTCGTTGACCGGAGCCCGACGCTCGCGCACCTGATCGACCAGCGTCAGCAGCGGGCTGCCGAAGGGAATGAGTTTTGACAGCGTGTTCCGCGCCAGCATGGTCGCGCTCGAGCGAAAGAAGTCTTCCGCATCGGCGTTGGCGAAGGTGATGAACCCCTCCTCGCTGATCATGATCACCGGGCGACGGATGGTGTTGAGCACGATCTGGGCGGCATCCGCCATTTCAGCGCCCTGGCCGGCGGCGGCGTTCATGCGGCGCTCCGCAGGTTCAAGGGTTGCGGATCGCGCGAAAACACATCGCGCAGCAAGGCAATGACGCGTGCGGGCTGGAATGCAGTCAGTATGGCCTTTCGGCTGTCGTCGGCGACGCCGCCAGCATGCCGATCAAGATACCAGCCAAGATGCTTGCGCGCCTGGCGCAGGCCGCTTTCGGCGCCGTAGAGCGCCAGCATGTCCTCATAATGGGCCACGATGTAGTCGGCGACCGCTGTCGAGTCCCGTGGCATGTTTGGCGTCGCCTCGCCGGTCGCTGCGGCCGCAATGCCGCCTGCGATCCAGGGCGCGCCATAATGGGCACGGCCGATCATCACGGCGTCGGCACCCGATTGATCGAGAATGTCGGCCGCTTCCGCCGGCGAAGAGACGTCACCATTGGCGACGACCGGGATGGACACGGCTTCCTTGACGCGGGCGATGGCGCGCCAGTCGGCCTTGCCCCGGTAGAACTGGCAACGCGTGCGGCCGTGCACGGTCACCATGCTGACGCCGGCCTGTTCGGCGCGGCGCGCGAGCATCGGCGCATTGAGCGCGCCTTCGTCCCAGCCAAGCCGCATCTTGACCGTCACTGGCACCTCGACCGCGCCGACAACGGCGTCGATCAGCGACAGTGCGTGGTCGAGGTCCAGCATCAATGCCGAACCCGCATAACCGCCGGTGACCTTCTTGGCCGGGCATCCCATGTTGATGTCGATAATGTCGGCCCCCTCACCGGCGGCGATTCTGGCACCTTCGGCCATGTGCATCGCCTCACGGCCTGCAAGCTGAACCATATGGACGGGCAGGCCGGAGTGGCGTATGCGCAGGTTGAAACCGGCCCTGCCCTTGGCGAGCTCGCCGCTGGCAACCATTTCGGACACGACCAGGCCCGCTCCATGCGCGTGGGCACGCTGCCGGAACGGCTCGTCCGTAATCCCCGACATCGGTGCGAGGAACACGCGATTGCGGATTCTCACGCCACCGACATCGAGCGGCGCGGCCAATTTGGTCAAGTTAACCATGCACAAAAACCAAGCACCTTCATTCGTTGCACATTCTCTAGCCACAACCGGCGCAATGTGCAACGCGGAATGACGCCACATTAAGGCGCAATTGGGAAAATGCTGGCCTTCGGCTTTGGCCGCGACCAAAGCGCCGCGCGTCGCCGAGGACGCGCAAAAGACGCTTTGGAATTTCATACTTAGCGCACGATCTTTCCGAAAACCGATTACACTTTTCGGGATCGTGCGCTAGGACCAAACAGGCATGACTGACGCAAGTGAAAATCACGTTTCGGGTGCGGATGGCAAGGTCGCGGTGGTGATCGTTGCGGCCGGCCGTGGTGCGCGCGCCGGACAGGCCAACGGACCGAAGCAATATCAACACATTGGCGGCTTTGCCGTCATTGCACACACGCTGGACATTTTTCTGGCCCACCCGCGGACCAGCGAGATCGTCGTCGCCATTCATGCCGATGACCATGAGCTGTTCCGGCAGGCGGCGGGCGCCAATGCCGAGCGCGTCACCGCCATCATGGGTGGGGCGACGAGGCAGGAATCCGTTCGGCTCGGCCTGCTTGCCCTTAGAGGCCACGCGCCGGCGCAGGTTCTGATCCATGACGCCGTGCGTCCGTTTGTCGATGCGGACCTGATAGATCGTACCATCGCCGCCATCGGCGAGCGCGAGGGCGCGTTGCCCGCTTTGCCCGTCGCCGACACGCTGAAGCGCGAATCTGCCTCCGGCGTGGTTGGCGAAACCGTATCGCGCAGCGGGCTTCACGCGGCGCAAACGCCACAAGGTTTTCCGTTCTGGCCCATTCTTGCCGCGCACGAGAAAGCCCATCATCTGGGAAAAACGGATTTTACCGACGATGCCGCGATCGCCGAATGGGCGCATATTCCGGTCAAGATCGTTCCGGGCTCGCCGGACAATGTCAAACTCACCTGGGCACGGGATATTGCGATGGCGGACCAGCGGCTTTCCGGCGAACGCGTGCGCTTTCCCGACATCCGTACCGGCAATGGCTACGACGTCCACGCCTTCGAACCGGGAGACCATGTCACTTTGTGTGGCGTCGCCATAACGCACGACAAGAAGCTGTCCGGCCATTCCGACGCCGATGTCGGTCTGCACGCCTTGACCGATGCGCTGCTGGCGACTTGCGGCGCCGGCGACATCGGCACGCATTTCCCGCCATCCGACCCGCAGTGGAAAGGCGCTGCGTCGCGCATATTCGTCGAGCATGCGGCAAGGCTGGTGCGCGCGCGCGGCGGCCGCATCGCCAATGCCGACATCACGCTGATCTGCGAAGCGCCGCGCGTCGGCCCGCATCGCGAGGCCATGACCGCAGCCCTTTCGCAGATGCTGGCAATTACGCCGGATCGCATCTCGATCAAGGCCACAACCAATGAGAAGCTCGGCTTTGTCGGGCGTGAGGAAGGCATTGCGGCGATCGCCACCGCCAGCGTGGTGTTTCCCGGCGAGGTGCCGGAATGACCCACAACGAGCTGGCAAATGCCCTGCTGCAAGCCTGCCAGAGACGCGACATTATGCTGGCAACGGCGGAAAGCTGCACCGGCGGCATGATCATCGCCGCGTTGACCGACATCGCCGGCTCGTCCGCCGTGATCGATCGTGGCTTCATCACCTATTCCAACGAAGCCAAGATGGACATGCTCGGCGTTTCCGCCGCCACGCTCGGGGCGCATGGCGCGGTTTCGCGCGAGACTGCGATTGAAATGGCGGCAGGCGCGCTTGCCCGTTCGCGCGCCGGGCTGACCCTGGCGGTCACCGGGATCGCTGGGCCTGGCGGCGGTTCGGCGGAAAAACCGGTCGGCCTGGTCTGGTTCGGGGTTGCGCTGGACGGCCGACCGATTGTCGCCGAGCACCAGCTCTTTGCAGACAAAGGCCGCGATTTCATTCGTCGCGAAACGGTCCGGCAAGCGCTGGAGCTGGGCCTGCAAGCACTCGGCTAACCCTGGACCCGGGGTGCTGCACCGTAGATGACGTCGGCGCGCTTCTCAAAGGCTTCGGCGAACATGCGGAAGGCGCGATCGAACATGGTCCCCATGACCGCGCCCAGAATACGGCTCTTGAACTCGTAGTCGATGAAGAAGCGGACGGTGCACCCGACGCCGTCCGCTTCGAAACGCCAGACGTTGCTCAAATATTTGAACGGCCCGTCGATGTACTTCACCTCGATGGTGTTCTCGGCGGGCTTCAGCAGCACCTGCGTCGTGAAGGTTTCGCGGATCGCCTTGTAGCCGATGCTCATGTCGGCAAGCAGAACCGTGCGCCCGTCACGCTCCTTGCGCGAGCGAACCGTCAGCGCTTCGCAAAGCGGCAGGAATTGCGGATAGGATTCAACATCGGCGACCAGCGCGAACATCTGCTCGGGTGTATGGGATACGCGTCGGGTGGCTTCGAATTTTGGCATGAAACCAGCGGGTTAAGCTGTTTTCTTGAGAATCGCTTCCCGTGCCGCACGCAGCTTGGCGAAATCGTCGCCGGCGTGATGCGACGAACGCGTCAGCGGGCTGGACGCCACCAGCAGGAAACCCTTGGTCCGGCCGATCGTCTCGAAAGATTTAAACTCCTCCGGAGTGACGAAGCGGATCACCGGATGGTGCTTCTTCGACGGCTGCAGGTATTGGCCGATGGTCATGAAGTCGACATTGGCGGACCGCAGATCGTCCATCAGCTGCAGGATTTCATTCCGTTCTTCGCCCAGCCCCACCATGATGCCGGACTTGGTGAAGATCGACGGATCAAGCTCCTTGACCCGCTGCAACAGCCGGATCGAATGGAAATAGCGGGCGCCCGGACGAACCGTCAGATAGTTCGACGGTACGGTTTCGAGATTGTGGTTGAAGACGTCGGGCTTGGCGGCCACGACGACCTCCAGCGCGCCGTCCTTGCGCAGGAAGTCGGGCGTCAGGATTTCGATCGTCGTCAGCGGCGTTGCCGCCCGGATGGCGCGAATGACTTCGGCGAAATGCTGCGCACCGCCATCGGCGAGATCGTCGCGGTCGACCGAGGTGATGACGACATGGGTAAGGCCCATCTGCTTGACCGCATGCGCGACGCGGGCCGGCTCATCGGGGTCAAGCGCGGTTGGAATCCCCGTGGCGACGTTGCAGAAGGCGCAGGCGCGCGTGCAGATCTCGCCCATGATCATGAAGGTGGCGTGCTTCTTTTCCCAGCATTCGCCGATGTTGGGGCAGCCGGCCTCTTCGCAGACCGTCACCAGCTTGTGCGATTTGACGATCTCGCGCGTTTCGGCATAGCCCTTCGACATCGGCGCCTTGACGCGGATCCAGTCGGGCTTGCGCAGCACGTCCTGGTCAGGCTTGTGCGCCTTTTCCGGATGCCGCAAGCGCGGGGCGTTGGCAATCGTATCGAGGACAGTGACCATCGGGGAACCTGGTTCATTCGCGACGCCAGTCAGGCGTTCGCTGTCATAACGTCATCTAAGACTTTTCAACGCAAAGAAAAAGGCCGCCGCGGCGCATGCCGCAACAGCCTTTTTCGCATGGCAGCTCTTCAGTGATGCTAACGGCGCACCAGACGCCCCGCCCAGATCAGCAGGCAGGCACCGATAAAGCCGGTGATCAGATAGGCAATCCAGCCGACGCCGAACGGGCCAAAATTGAGAGCCTGCAGAATGGCGTTCAGCACGACCGCGCCGACGATGCCCATAACGATGTTCATGAAGATGCCGGTGTCGCTCTTCATGAACATTTCGGCGAACCAGCCTGCCAGGCCGCCGATGATGATGGCTGCTATCCAGCCGACGCCATTCAGGTGCATATGCCTTCTCCTTGTGTGATGCGTGAAAACGCATCCGCAAACGAAGTACCTTGCCGCCGGGTTCCATCTGTAGCAGCGCTTTCAATCTATCAGGCGTTGAGCGCGCGGCCATAGGCGTCGAGCACGCTTTCCTTCATCATCTCCGACAGCGTCGGGTGCGGGAAGATGGTGTGCATCAGCTCTTCCTCGGTCGTCTCCAGGTTCATCGCCACGACAAAGCCCTGGATCAGTTCGGTCACTTCGGCACCCACCATGTGGGCGCCGAGCAACTGGCCAGTCTTCTTGTCGAAGATGGTCTTGATGAAGCCCTGATCCTCGCCAAGGGCGATGGCCTTGCCATTGGCGGCGAACTGGAAGCGCCCGACGCGGATATCCTTGCCCTCGGCCTTGGCTTTCGCTTCCGTCAGGCCGACCGAGGCAACCTGTGGATTGCAGTAGGTGCAGCCCGGGATCTTGAGCTTGTCGGTGGCATGCACGCCGGGAAAATTGGCGATCTTCTCGATGCACACCACGCCTTCATGCTCGGCCTTATGGGCAAGCATCGGCGGGCCGGCGACATCGCCGATGGCATAGATGCCCGGCACGTTGGTCTTGCCGTAGCCATCGATGACGACGCAGCCACGCTCCGTCTTCACGCCAAGCGCCTCGAGTCCGAGGCCCTCGATGTTGCCCTGCACGCCGACGGCCGAGATCATCCGATCGGCGGTGATCTTCTCAACCTTGCCGTCCTTCATCTCGACATGCGCCGTGACCGAATTGGGACCCTTCTCGACCTTGGTCACCTTGGCTTCGAGGATGATCTTCATGCCTTGCTTCTCGAACTGCTTCTGCGCGAATTTCGAGACTTCGGCATCCTCGACCGGCATCACCGCAGGCAGCAGCTCGACCACCGTTACTTCGGCGCCCATGGTGCGGTAGAAGGAGGCGAATTCGATGCCGATGGCGCCCGATCCCATGACCAGCAGCGACTTCGGCATCTCCTTCGGCACCATGGCCTCGAAATAGGTCCAGATCAGTCTGCCGTCAGGCTCGATGCCGGGCAGCGCGCGTGGTCGCGCGCCGGTCGCCAGGATGATGTGCTTGGCGGTATACGTGCCCTCGCCCTTGACGCCTTTCGGCACCGGCGGCTGCGGCTCCATCGGCTTCTTGGCCGTCTTGGACACGGCGATCTCGCCCGGCTTCGAAAGCTTGGCCTCGCCCCAGATGACGTCGACCTTGTTCTTCTTCATCAGGAAGGCAACGCCGCCATTGAGCCGCAGCGAGACCTTTCGCGAGCGGTCGACCACGGCCGCTGTGTCGGCGCTGACCTTGCCGTCGAGCTTCAGCCCGTAATCCTTCAGGTGATCCGAATAGTGCATGATTTCGGCCGAGCGCAGCAGCGCCTTGGTCGGGATGCAGCCCCAGTTGAGGCAAATGCCGCCGAGATGCTCGCGCTCGACGATCGCCGTCTTGAAGCCGAGTTGCGCGGAACGCACCGCGGTGACATAGCCGCCAGGGCCGGAGCCGATGATGATGACGTCGTAGTTCTCAGCCACGGGTTTTCTCCTTCACAATTCCAGCATGACGCGCACGACGGGTGCCAGCGCCTTGCCGATGTTTCGCGTGTTTTCGGCATCGAGGTGGACGCCATCAAGCGGTGTGGTTTGCGCCACGCTGCCGGCGTCGAAGAAGCCGCAGCCGGCCTCGTCGGCGAGCGCTGCATATTGCGGTGCCAAAAACTTCGAGGCGTCATCGCCACCGGCGAACATTTCCTTGAAGTCGGCATTTTCAGTACGGCTGACGACAGGCGGCGAAACGATCAGGATCTGCGGCGCGGGCCAGTCGAACGGATAGTCGTGACCGCGCACGATGTCGATCAGCCGCTGGATGCCCTGCTTGGCCGCGACGGGATTGCCGTGGATCCATGGCTTCATGTCGTTGGCGCCGAGCATGATGACAATCAGGTCGATCGGCGCATGGGTCGTCAGCACCGTTGGCAGCAGCCTGGCGCCGTTGCGATCCGCGCCGGCCAGATGGTCGTCGAAGGCCGTGGTGCGGCCGTTGAGGCCATCGGCAATCACTTGCACGCCGGCGCCTAACGCTGCCTGCAGCACGCTCGGCCAGCGGTCTTCCAGCGCGTGGCGGCCACCTTCGGCATTGTAGCCCCAGGTCAGCGAGTCGCCGTAGCAAAGAACCGTCTTCATGCGCCCACCTGTGCGTTAATCGAGCCGCGCCTCAACCGCCAGCGCACGAACAGCCAGTGAACCAGCACAGTGGCCAGGTTCGGCAAAACCAGGCCGGCGACGATCGGCAGGTCACCTCCCCACTGGCGCTTATCGACCGGCTGAGAGAACGTCCAGCCGATCAGGCCGAGCCCGATCAGCACGAACAGGACAATTGCGCAGAGGCCCAGCCAGTTGATGATCGTCGGTGCGTTCGCAAAAAGCTGCGCGATGAAAAACATGATCGTCGTAGCAATGGTGACAAGCACCGACGTCATGAACACCAGAATGTATTCTTCCTGCGCATGGGTTGCGACCGCCAGCTGTTGAGCAACCAGGCCGCCTGCCAATCCTGACAGGAAAAACGCCATGAGGGAGGTGAAGAATATCCGCACCGCCCTCTCCTCCCTAGACCAGCATGCCCATCGGGTTTTCGATCAGCCGTTTGAAGGCGACCAGCAGTTCGGCACCCAGCGCGCCATCGACGGCGCGGTGATCGGTCGACAGCGTCACCGACATCACGGTGGCGATCTTGATCTCGCCATTCTTGACCACTGCCCGCTCTTCGCCGGCGCCGACCGCCAGGATGGTCGCATGCGGCGGGTTGATGACGGCGGCAAAATCCTTGATGCCGAACATGCCGAGGTTGGACACGGCCGTGGTGCCGCCCTGATACTCTTCCGGCTTCAGCTTGCGGCTGCGCGCCCGGCTGGCCAGGTCCTTCATCTCGTTGGAGATGGCGGACAGCGTCTTTTCGTCGGCCTTGCGGATAATCGGCGTGATCAGCCCACCGGGTATCGACACGGCAACACCGACATCGGCGTGCTTGTGCTTGACCATGGCGCTTTCGGTCCATGAGGCATTGGCATCCGGCACCGCCTTCAGCGCCATGGCCATAGCCTTGATCACCATGTCGTTGACCGACAGCTTGTAGGCCGGAGCGTCGCCCTTATCGGTCTTCTTCACTGGTGCAGCCGCATTGATCTGCGTGCGCAGCGCCAGCAGCGCATCGAGCTCGCAGTCGAGCGTCAGGTAGAAATGCGGGATGGTGGTCTTGGCCTCGACCAAGCGGCGCGCAATGGTCTTGCGCATATTGTCATGCGGGACGAGGTCGTAGGAGCCCTGTTCGAACAGTTTCAGCACCTGGTCGTCCGACATCGCCTTCACCGCAGGCGCAGGAGCGCCAGCAGGAGCCTTGGCGGCAGGCGCCGCCTGGGCACCGCCACCGGCAATCGCCGCGTCGACATCCGCCTTCACCACCCGGCCATGTGGGCCGGTGCCAGTCACGGCAGACACATCGACACCGGCCTCCTTCGCGATGCGGCGCGCAAGCGGCGACGCGAAGGTGCGCTCGCCAGCCGCATGGCCGTTGGCAACCGGAGCCGCATCTGCCTTGGATGCGGTCGCGACCGGTTCGGCCTTGGGTGTCTCAGCCTTCGGTGCGTCAGCCTTGGGAGCCTCCGCTTTCGGCGTCTCGGCTTTGGCTGGTGCGGCAGCATCGCCGCTTTTCGCGGCAGCGCCCGCATCCTCGCCCTCTCCGGCGAGCACGGCGATCAGCGCATTGACCTTGACGCCTTCGGTGCCGGCGGGAACGACGAGCTTGGCAACCGTGCCCTCATCGACAGCCTCGACTTCCATCGTCGCCTTGTCGGTCTCGATCTCGGCAATCACATCGCCCGGCGAAACCTTGTCGCCTTCCTTGACGAGCCACTTGGACAGATTGCCCTCTTCCATCGTGGGCGACAGGGCCGGCATGGTGATGTTGATTGGCATTTTGTCCTCCCGCCCGGTTCAGCGATACGTGACGGCTTTGACCGCCTCGATGACTTCGCCGACATTCGGCAACGCCAGCTTCTCGAGGTTCGCCGCATAAGGCATCGGCACATCCTTGCCGGCGATGGTGATGACCGGCGCGTCAAGAAAATCGAAGGCGCGCTGCGACACCTGGTTGGCGATATGGTCGCCGACCGAGTTCTGCGGATAACCTTCCTCCACCACCACCAGGCGGTTGGTCTTCTTGACCGAGGCAATGATGGTGTCGAGATCGAGCGGCCGGATCGTGCGCAAGTCGATGATCTCGGCATCGATGCCAAGGCCACGCAGTTCCGCTTCAGCCTTGACCGCATAGGTCATGCCGATGCCGAAGGAGACGATGGTGACATCCTTGCCTGATTTATGGATGCGCGCCTTGCCGATCGGCAGCACGAAATCGTCCAGCTTCGGCACGTCGAAGGACTGACCGTAGAGGATTTCATTCTCGAGGAAGATGATCGGGTTCGGATCGCGGATCGCTGCCTTCAACAAGCCCTTGGCGTCAGCGGCGGTGTAGGGCATCACCACTTTCAGGCCCGGAATGTGGCTGTACCAGGCGGCATAGCACTGCGAGTGCTGAGCGGCGACGCGTGCGGCGGCGCCGTTCGGTCCACGGAACACGATCGGCGCGCCCATCTGGCCGCCCGACATATAGAGCGTCTTGGCGGCCGAGTTGATGATCTGGTCGATCGCCTGCATGGCGAAGTTGAAGGTCATGAACTCGACGATCGGCTTCAGGCCGGCCATCGCCGCACCCACGCCAACGCCGGCAAAGCCATGCTCGGTGATCGGCGTGTCGACGACGCGCCGCGGCCCGAATTCCTGCAGCAGGCCTTGCGTGATCTTGTAGGCGCCCTGGTATTCGGCAACCTCCTCGCCCATGACGAAGACATCGCCGTCGCGGCGCATTTCCTCGGCCATCGCATCGCGCAGCGCTTCGCGCACCGTGGTCGAGACCATTTCCGTGCCGGCCGGAATGTCCGGATCGGCGGCGATTTCCGTCTTCGGAGCAGCAGCCACCGGCGCAGCCGGCTTTGCGGCCTCCGCCTTATCCTCTGCGTCCGCCGGAGCCTCTGCCTTTGCAGGCGCTTCCGCCTTGGCGGGCGCCGCGGCCTTGCCGATATCCCCGGCACTTTCGCCGTCCTGTAGCAGCACGGCGATCGGTGTGTTGACCTTGACGCCTTCGGTACCGGCGGCGATCAGGATCTTGCCCAGCGTGCCTTCGTCAACGGCTTCGACTTCCATCGTCGCCTTGTCGGTCTCGATCTCGGCGATGACGTCGCCGGCGACGACTTTGTCGCCCTCGTTCTTCAACCACTTCGAAAGATTGCCCTCTTCCATGGTCGGCGAGAGAGCGGGCATGAGAATTTCGATCGGCATGTCCTTGCCCTCCCGTTACAATACGATATCGGTCCAGAGCTCGGACGGATCCGGCTCCGCGTCGTTCTGGGCAAATTCGGCGGCATCCGCGACAATGTCGCGGACCTCCTTGTCGATGGTCTTGAGCTCGTCCTCGGTCGCCCACTTCTTTTCCATCAGCCGTGCCTTGACCTGCTCGATCGGGTCATGGTCCGAGCGCATCTTCTGCACTTCTTCCTTCGAGCGGTATTTGGCCGGGTCGGACATCGAGTGACCGCGGTAGCGGTAGGTCTGCATTTCGAGAATGATCGGCCCGTTGCCCGCGCGGCACCATTCGGTCGCCTGGTCGCCGGCGGCCTTGACGGCGCGGACATCCATGCCGTCGACCTGGATGCCGGGGATCTTGAACGAGGCGCCACGGTGCGAAAAATTGGTTTCCGCCGAAGAGCGCGACACCGAGGTGCCCATGGCATAGCGGTTGTTCTCGATGATGTAGATCACCGGCAGCTTCCACAGCGAGGCCATGTTGAAGCTTTCATAGACCTGGCCCTGGTTGGCCGCGCCATCGCCGAAATAGGTCAGCGAAACATTGTTGTTGTCGCGGTAGCGGTTGGCGAAGGCCAAGCCCGTGCCGAGCGACACCTGCGCGCCGACGATGCCGTGGCCGCCGTAAAAGTGCTTTTCCTTGGAGAACATGTGCATGGAGCCGCCCTTGCCCCGGGACAGGCCGCCCCGACGCCCGGTCAACTCGGCCATGACGCCGCGCGGCGACAGTTCCATCGCCAGCATGTGGCCGTGGTCGCGATAGGCGGTGATCATCTGATCGCCATCGATCAGTGCCATCTTCATGCCGGTGACGACCGCTTCCTGGCCGATATAGAGGTGGCAGAAGCCGCCGATGAAACCCATGCCGTAAAGCTGGCCGGCCTTTTCCTCGAAACGACGGATGAGCAGCATGTGCCGGTAAGCGGCAAGCTCTTCGTCCTTGGTGAATTCGGCGGGCTTGGGGGCCGAAAGCCCCGATTTGCCGTCGGATTTGGATTTGGCAGGCGCTTTTCTGGCGGCGGTGGCCATGCATCACTCCCTGTTGGCGTCTCTTTGTGGACATTAGAGCAGATGAAATCTGCTCTGGGGAGATCAGCTCTTCCCCACCGATTTAAGGGAGGCTAACACGCGTCAAAGCGTTGCGCCATGCTGAATTTGCATAGCTGGCATGCGCCTAAGCGATTAAAATCATTGAAAATATTGATGATTAACTTGAAATCAGTTATTTCGCCGAGGTCGGCAACATAATGGTGATTTCGTCAGCCTGGGACAGATTGAGCGCCTTGCGTGCCTGCTCATCGAGCATGTCCTTTTCGAGCGTGCCTTCATGCATCAACCGAACGCGGCGCTCGAGTTCCATGCGGCGCGCCTTGATCACATCGAGCTGGCCTTGCAGCGCCACCGTCTGGGCTTCCAGCTGATATTTCGAATAGATGCCGAATTCGCCGTGATAGGCGTGAAAGCCGAAATAGGCCAGGAACGCCACGCAAAGCGAGGGAATGATCAGCCGGCCGGTGTTTCTCTGCTTGTGCTGACGCGTCCACATGATCCAAATCCTCGCGGCCACGAACTCAGGCGGCTCCCTGTCTTTTTCGCCCGATTGTGCTTAACGGACGGTTACAGGTGATCTGTTTGGCGGCGCCGAAACGAAAAAGGGCGGGAATGCTCCCGCCCTTTTGTCCGGTATCGATGAGCCGGTGTTTCTGGATCAGCCCTTGACCACCGACTTGCCGGCATAGCTTGCCTGCTTGCCGAGCTCTTCCTCGATGCGGATCAGCTGGTTGTACTTGGCCATGCGGTCGGAGCGCGACAGCGAGCCTGTCTTGATCTGTCCGCAATTGGTGGCAACCGCGAGATCGGCGATGGTCGAATCCTCGGTTTCGCCCGAGCGGTGCGACATGACGGCAGTGTAGCCGGCCTTGTGCGCGGTCTCTACGGCGTCGAGCGTTTCCGTCAGCGAGCCGATCTGGTTGACCTTGACCAGGATCGAATTGGCAACGCCCATGCGGATGCCGTCGCGCAGCCGTGCGGTGTTGGTGACGAACAGGTCGTCGCCGACCAGCTGCGTCTTTTTGCCGATCAGGTCGGTCAGGTACTTCCAGCCTTCCCAGTCGTCCTCGGCCAAGCCGTCCTCGATCGAGATGATCGGATAGTCGGCGGCAAGCTTGGCCAGGTATTTGGCCTGGGCCTTGGGATCGCGCGTCTTCTTCTCGCCCTCATAGACGTAGTTGCCGTCCTTGAAGAACTCGGTCGCGGCGCAATCGAGGCCCAGCGCGATCTCGTCGCCCGGCTTGAAGCCAGCCTGCTCGATCGATTCCATGATGAAATCGAGCGCCACCGGCGCGCTTTTCAGGTTCGGGGCGAAGCCGCCCTCGTCGCCGACATTGGTGTTGTGGCCGGCGTCTTTCAGTTTCTTGCGCAGCGTATGGAAGATTTCCGAACCCCAGCGGACACCTTCGCGCAGCGTCGGCGCGCCGATCGGCAGGATCATGAATTCCTGGAAGTCGATCGGGTTGTCGGCATGCGCGCCGCCATTGATGATGTTCATCATCGGTACCGGCAGGAGATGCGCCTTGGTGCCGCCGACATAGCGGTAGAGCGGCAGGCCGGCGGCATCGGCGGCCGCCTTGGCCACCGCTAGCGAAACGCCAAGAATGGCGTTGGCGCCAAGCCGGCTCTTGTTGGGCGTGCCGTCAAGCTCGATCATGGTCTGGTCGATATGGATCTGGTTTTCGGCTTCCATGCCGCCGATGGCCTCGAACAGCTCGCCGTTCACCGCTTCGACGGCCCTGAGCACGCCCTTGCCGAGATAGCGGGCGCCACCGTCGCGCAGTTCGACGGCCTCGTGGGCGCCGGTCGAAGCACCCGACGGCACCGCCGCGCGGCCCATCGAGCCGTCTTCGAGAATGACATCGACCTCGACGGTCGGATTTCCACGGCTGTCCAGGATTTCACGCCCGACAATGTCGATGATGGCGGTCATTTGCGATGTCCTCGATTGATCTGAAGAATGCCGCACGTCTTAGCCAAAGTGCTGCAAAAGGCAATCGGCCGGCCGGCAATTATTGCCGCGGCATCAGCCTCTGAACGATTCACGAAGCGCAAATCGCTGTCATCATAAGTCATGCACGGTCGGCTGACTTCCGGTTAAGGTGCAGCGCGCGGGGCGAAACAGGAGGAGTTTCGCCATGTCCCAGTTGAGTGGTATCGTGAGTCTGTTAATGATCGCGGCGGCATTCCTGACGTCGTGCGACAATCAGCAGTCGCCGCCGAAGGCGATGGCCCCCTTACACGTCAGCGAATAAGCCAGAATACAAAGCGGCCCCGTCTCTCGACGGGGCCGCTTTGTCGTTGCTGTCAATGCCAGTAAGGCGTGACCTTGTAGTAATTGTAAGATTCGTCGCGCGCCGCCTCGCCATCCGCCCCGGTCAATTCGTTGATCGAGTAGGCAGGTGCCGCCCTGAGTTGTTCCTTGGAAAACGGCACGACATAGCCGCCCTTGTCCTCATCATAGTCGAGGCTCGCCCACGGAATGGCGTGATATTTTTCGCCAATGCCGAGGAAGCCGCCAAAACCGATCACCGCGAACATGATGCCGGTCGTCATCTTGTCGAGCATCACATCCTCGATGCTTCCGATGCTCGTGCCTTCGGTATTGTAGACCGATGTACCGATGACGCGTGAGGCGGCGATGGCTTGGGTGTGACCTGTCTGGGTTGTCATGATTATGCTCCTCATTGTGGTTTAGAACCATACTTGGACAATGAGGGGCGCGGGCGAAGGTTCCCGACTTTTTCGGCGACGCCCGGTCACTCCGCGAGGATGAAGGTAACCTTCATATTGACGCGATAAGTCTTGGACGACGATCTTCTGGTCCTGGATCCAGGCGCCCTCGACGTTCTTCAGGGTTTTCGAGGCGCGCGCAATTCCCTGTTCGATGGCGTCCTGAAAGCTCTTCTTCGACGACGATGTGATTTCGGTGACGCGGGCGACAGACATGGCTTCCTCCTGCCAAAACGCTCAGTTGCAAGGCAAGCGTATAGCCGGCTCGTGCCTTCCACAAGCGCCGGCGGTCGGCGGGGTATGCGTCCGGCCTTAGAGGCCCTTGGCGATACGGTCGAATGCCATCAGCCGCTCGAGCAGGGCGGGCATGTCCTTCAGCGGCAGCATGTTTGGGCCATCCGAAGAGGTCGAGTTGTCAGGATCCTGGTGGGTCTCGATGAACACGCCGGCAACGCCGACAGCGACGGCCGCGCGCGCCAGCGTCTCGACAAAGCGGCGCTCGCCGCCCGAGGAGCCCCCCTGCCCGCCCGGCTGCTGCACCGAATGGGTGGCGTCGAAGATCACCGGCGCGCCGATCTCGGCCATGATGGGAAGAGCGCGCATGTCGGAGACCAGCGTGTTGTAGCCGAAGGAGGCGCCGCGCTCGGTGGTCAGTACATTGGCGTTGCCGGAACCGGTGATCTTGGCGACGACGTTCTTCATGTCCCAGGGAGCGAGGAACTGTCCCTTCTTCACGTTGATCACCTTGCCGGTTTTCGCCGCGGCGACCAGCATGTCGGTCTGGCGCGACAGGAAAGCCGGAATCTGCAGGACATCGACATGCGGCGCGACGATGGCGCACTGCTCCTCGGTGTGGACATCGGTCAGCACGGGGAGCAAAAATTCCTTGCGCAGTTCGTCGAAGACGGGAAGTGCCGCGTCCATGCCGGCACCGCGCGTCGCCGACAGCGAGGTGCGGTTGGCCTTGTCGTAGCTGGTCTTGTAGACAAGGCCTATGCCGAGCCTGCCGGTCAGTTCCTTCAGCGCGCCGGCCATGTCGAAAGCGTGCTGGCGCGATTCAAACTGGCACGGGCCGGCGATCAGGGACAAAGCCGCCCTGTTGTCGAAGACGACATCGCCGACGGTCACAGACGAATTGGGCGCCATCGAATTGGACGCTTGCGGCTTGCTCATGGGATCTCCCGGAAGATGAAAGCCGCGCCCTGTCCGGGTGCGGACCGCACGACGATATCATTGCCCGCTATATCGTGTTGGACGGAATTGGCTGCAAGCAGCCTCGATGTCACATCGGCGTTCCGAACCGAAAAGACCACCGCTGCGAAGCGCAGATCTGTCGGCGAGCCGGCCGGCAGGTCAAAGCGCGCGGCGAAAGCCACGCGGTCAAGCACGCTCAAATCTGCATTCGGCAAGGGAAACATGCCGCCCTGCCTGTCGGCGGCCGCATCATCCACCGCCACGGAAATCAGCCCATGCTGCTTTCCAGGCGCATCACTGACCGCCAAGATCTCGACAATTCCGGTCGCGCCGTTGGCGTGGGCCTGCAAAGCCGTGCGGTCGACATCAGGCGCGTTGACGCGCTCGCAGGCAAACAGAAAGGCGTCCGTGGCTTCGGCTCCGGCCGCGAAGGCAAGCTTGAACGAAGCGATGTCGCTTTTGCCGGCCGGGTCGGTGAAGGCGCGCGAAAAACCCAGCATGTCTCCCGCCGAGACGCCGGCATCGACATAGCGTGCATGGTCGGCATCGGCATTGCCCGTACCTAGAACAATGGCGGAAAATCCCTCGTCGCCCTTGCTGTCGCGATAGGCGCGATCACGCGTGACGAAGACATTGCCGTCCGCGATAGCCTTTGCTGCCACCTGTTCGTCGCCGACCGCCAGCGGTTCGAGATAAGGGCCGTCGGCCAGGAAAACACAGCAGTTTTCCGTTCCGAAGGGATGGACGCCGGTCGGAGCCACGACAAAGCCAAGCGCGGTGAGCCGGGCTCGCGCCACCTCAAGGCTCTGCGTCGGCAGCACCAGGTGATCGAGCGGATGAGTGCCAGTGGTGGTTCGGGTCATGCAGCCGGGATGTGCATCATTCCGCAAATCGGTTCAAGACTTGATCGCAATCCCGGCCAGTTCGCCCCCGCCAGCCACCGGACGTCGAAAAAGGCACCAGTTGGGAAGAGGCCTCGATCAGCTTCCGGCAACGACATCGGCGGAATAGCGCAGCTCGCGCAGCGGTTTGACCTTGCTGGTGGTCTGCGCATAGAGCGGGTGCGCCTTGTAGGCGGCCAGCGCGGCGTCATCGGCGAATTCCGCATAGACGACCACGTCGACCTCATCCGACAGCGGATCCACCTTGATGTTGAGCGTGACCTCGAAGAGGCTGGAATGAGGAATGTCGCCGAGCGCCAGCAAGCCGGTGCGCACAGCCTCGACATCCTCTTTTCGCCGAGCGCTGAAGAAAACGATATGCCGGATCAACCCCGCCTCCTCGATCAAAGTGCCGGGGTCTTTTGTGACGGCAGGAAGTTGGCGTCAATCGACAAGGATGTCGCGGCTGCTGCCACTGGAGTTAAGCCTTGCCAGTAACATATCGCACAACATGGCTAAGCTCTCTCACAGCGGTGTCGAGATAGCGGCCCTGATTGTACATGCCATCCCAGATCAAAAAAAATGCGATGGCGGCAATGACGATTACATAACGCATGGCTAAATCTATCGCACAAGGAATTCTGCGGTCATAGGCGTTTTTTGACGCGCTGCGCCTTGGCTGTGCACAGGCACAGATGCCCGCCGGCGGGAGCAATCTGCTTGGCACAGCCCCGCTTGCAGCCTGCCCCTTGAAGTTTCCCCGCATGACGTGGAAGATTGTCGCACGGATTCACCGGGAAGCGCTGAAGCTCTGGTAGGGGGCGCGCACTTCGTTCGAGCCCGCTCGCCGACGAACCGGTCGCGGCGGCGTTCGAAGCTGGCGAATGATCCAAGAGAACCGTGGCCCGGCAATTTGCGCCGACACCGCGGAAATCCAGGGGCATGAGATGGCGCAAAAGGAACATGTTGGCGTAGCATTGAGCGACGCGGTCAGGCTCGATGAATTCAACTTCGCGGAGATCGTCAAAGGTCTGCCGGCGAAAGCGCGCATGGTGCTGTCGGCGGCGATGAACCTGCCTCGCGGTTCGCTCAGGGTGAGGCTGCCGGACGGCCGTGCCGTGCTCGTCGGCGGCAAGGGACCTGGCCCGGATGCCGAACTGGTGCTGAAGAATTGGCGCTTGCCCGGCCGCGCCTTTTCCGGCGGCACGATCGGCGTTGCCGAATCCTATATGGACGGCGATTGGGAAAGCCCTGATGTGACCAGCTTCCTGGAGCTGTTCGTGGTCAATTCGGTCATTGGCGAGCGTATCGCGGGCGGCACCAGCTGGCTGATCAACACCGTCCAGCGCATACGCCACTGGTTCAACCAGAACACGCGCACCGGTTCGAAACGCAATATCTCGGCGCATTACGACCTCGGCAACGCCTTCTACAAGGAATGGCTCGATCCGAGCATGACCTATTCTTCGGCGCTCTACACGACCGGTGCCAACGACCTGGAAGGCGCCCAGGCCGCCAAATATCGCGCTCTGGCGAAGGATACAGGGATCGGTCCGAAGGACCATGTGCTGGAAATCGGTTGCGGCTGGGGTGGCTTCGCCGAATTCGCGGCGCGCGAGATCGGCTGCCGCGTGACCGGGCTGACGATCAGCCGCGAGCAGCACGATTTTGCCACGGCTCGCATCGCCAGGGCTGGCCTTGCCGACAAGGTCGACATCAAGCTGCAGGATTATCGCGACGAAACCGGCACCTATGACCGCATCGCCTCGATCGAGATGTTCGAGGCGGTCGGCGAGAAATACTGGCCGGTGTTTTTCGGCAAGATGAAGGCCTGCCTGAGGCCCGGCGGCACCGCCGGCCTGCAGATCATCACCATCAACGAAGCCGCCTACGACACCTATCGCGCAAGGCCGGATTTCATCCAGCGCTACGTCTTCCCGGGCGGCATGCTGCCGACACCGTCGATCCTGAAGGCACTGGGCAAGGATCATGGCCTTGCCCATCTGCGCGAGCGCGTGTTTCCGGACGACTACGCGCGCACGCTTGCCGAGTGGCGCCACCGGTTCTGGGCGTCATGGGAAAAGATCGTCCCGCTCGGCTTCGACGACCGGTTCAAGAAGCTCTGGGAGTTCTACCTGCACTATTGCGAGGCTGGCTTCCGCGCCAGCTACATCGACGTGCGCCAAGTGGTCTACAAGGCGTAAGCCGACACGCTCTTGAACAGGCTATGTCGAGCATGATCGCGACATAGCCGCATCGTCGCCGTCAAAAAGTCCGATCGCGAAGCAGAATGCCGCGCGGGACGGACGAATCGGAAATCACCTGATGCGCAGACGGACGATCTTCTTCGGCGTCATTGTTGTCGCTGCGGTGGGCATCTGGCTCAACAACACCTCGCTGTTATCGAGTCGCCCCGCCGGCAAGCCGGAGATGCTTGCCCATCGCGGCCTTGCCCAGGATTATTTGCGCGCAGGCATGACAGGACAGACTTGTACCGCCAGTCGCATGTTGCCGCCGCGCCATGGCTACCTCGAAAACACAATTCCCTCGAAGGAGGCCGCCTTCGCGCTCGGCGCTGACGCGCTCGAACTGGATGTTCACCCGACGACGGACGGCAAGTTCGCCGTCTTCCATGACTGGACGCTGGATTGCCGCACGGAAGGCACGGGAGAAACGCGCAGCCATTCCATGGCCGAGTTGAAGGCCCTCGATGTCGGCTATGGCTATACGGCGGATGGCGGCAAGACCTTTCCATTCCGCGGCAAAGGTATCGGCATGATGCCATCCCTGGATGAGGTTCTGACGCACTTCCCGGCCCGCCGCTTCAACATCAACGTCAAGAGCAACGATCCGGGCGAAGGCGAAAAGCTGGCCGCATGGCTTGCCACGCTGGCACCAGCCGAGCGCGGTTATCTCTCGGTCTATGGCGGCGACAAGCCGATTGCCGCCGTCAAGGCTGCGCTGCCGGACATGCATACGCTAAGCCGCGCATCGCTGACGCAATGCATCCTGCGCTATGCCGCAATTGGCTGGACCGGCTACGTTCCGGATGCCTGCCGCAAAGGCACCTTGCTCATCCCCGTCAACGTCGCGAAATGGATGTGGGGGTGGCCGAACCGGTTTCTCGATCGCATGCAAGGAGTCGACAGCCGCGTCTATCTGCTCGGCCCTTATTCCGGCGGCGACTTTTCGCAAGGGCTCGACGATCCCGAACTGATCAAGCAACTGCCGGACGGCTATTCCGGCGGCATTTCCACGGATGCGCTGGATCTCGTCATCCCTGACATCAAGGAACGTTTCGGCTCGGATCAATCCACGCCGTAAGGGGCTTGGATCGAGCCGCCCCGCAGCCCACCCTTCAAAGCAGGATGCGGTATTTCGCGAAGCCCGCCTCGCCCTCGCCCGCCGGTTCGATCTTCAGCGATTTCACCTGCGCAATGAAATCCTTGGCCCTGGGGCCGGTTTCGAAGACGGCGCTGGCTCCAGGCAGCGGTGCGAACGACCAGTTGTCGTCCGCCGACGGGTTGATCGTGCCCTCGCTGACGATATAGCGGACGATGACATCGCGATTGGTGTCCGGCGCCTCGTAGATGATCTTCGAGGCATTGATGTCGGGGAAATTGCCGCCGCCGCCAGCCCGGTAATTGTTGGTCGCGATGACGAATTTCTGTTTAGGATCAATTGGTTTTCCATCGAAACTCAGGTCGACGATGCGATTGGCGCCAGCGTTGGCCAGCCCGCCCTTGGTATCGTATTTCGACGGCTGCGACAGATCGATCTTGTAGGTGACGCCGTCGATGACGTCGAAATTGTAGGACGGAAAATCAGTGTTGATGAGGGCCTGGTCGGCCTTATCAGGCTCGATCCGGTTGAAGATGCCGGCCGACATTTCCAGCCATTCCTTGACCTGCGCACCGATGATTTCGACCGCACGCACGGTGTTGGGATAGAGGTAGAGGTCGGCAACATTCTTGATGGCGATGTCGCCTGCCGGCACGTCGGTATAGTAGTCGGCGCCGTTGCGCCCGCCGGCCTTGAACGGCGCGGCCGCCGACAGCAGCGGCACATCCTTCCATTGCGTGTTCTTGAGGATATCCCTGAGGTACCAGGTCTGCGCCTGGCTGACGACCTGCACCGACGGATCGTCGGCGACCAGCGCGAAATAGGAATAAAGCGGCGCGGAGGTCTTGCCGACGGGACGCCGCACATAGGCCAGCGTCGCCTGGTGGTCCTGTTCGAGGGCCGCGATGATGCGCTTGTCGTCCGGGACAGTCGGCTTGTTCTTGTTGTCGAGGCGTTCGAAGATCGGCCGCGCTTCGGAGGTGGCTGAAACGACCTTCCATTCGACCCGTCACGCTCCAGCATCAGGTCGATCAGCCCCATATGCGAGCCCCAGAAACCGCCCATGACGGCGGGTTTGCCCTGCAGCGTGCCCTTTTGCGTGTCGACACCGTCGAGCGACTGGAAATCCTTCTTGCCGGGGAACACCAGATGCTGGTGGCCGGTGAACACCGCATCGATGCGGTCGACGCCGGCGACGAAGAACGAGGCGTTCTCCATCATGTCGCCCTGCTTCACGTCGATGCCGGAATGCGAGAGCGCAAGGACGATGTCGGCGCCCTCCTCCTTCATCTGCGGCACCCAGGCCTTGGCCGCCTCGACGATGTCGCGCGTCTTGACGTTGCCCTCGAGGTTCTTGAGATCCCAGACCATGATCTGCGGCGGCACGAAGCCGATAATGCCGACCCTGATCGGCTGCTCGGCGCCCGAACCGTCCTTGATCTTCTTGTCGAGGATGACATAGGGCTTGAGATAGAGCTTGTCGTCGCGCGGGTTCGCGGCAAGCTCGGTGCCGCGGATCAAATTGGCGCAGACGAAGGGAAAATTGGCGCCGGCCAGCACCTTATCCAGGAACGACAGGCCGTAGTTGAACTCGTGGTTGCCCAGCGTCGAGCACTCGTAGCCAAGCAGGTTCATGCCTTTCATGATCGGATGCAGGTCGCCGTCCTTCAGCCCCTTCTCATAGGCGATGTAGTCGCCCATCGGATTGCCCTGCAGCAGGTCGCCATTGTCGATCAGCATCGAATTCACGGCTTCCTTGCGCACAGCATCGATGAGAGACGCCGTGCGCGACAGGCCCAGCGTGTCGTTCGTTTTGTCGGCGTAGTAATCGTAAGGCAGCACGTTCACATGGATGTCGGTGGTCTCCATGATCCGGAGATGGGCCTGGTTGGCTTGAGCGCGGGCGGAGAACGGATGCAGCATGATCAGTGCCCCTGCGGCGGCGCTCGCAAGGAGATCGCGGCGGGATATGGGATGGAGCAGTTGCGACATGTTTTCTCCTTCGACAACTGACAAGCCCTGCCCCGAAGCGAACTTCGCTCTGAAACCTGCTTAAGTCCATTCAACAAGTCGCGCGCATGAAGCCGCCACTCGATCAGCAACGGATGACGTGCGGATGAACGATCGGGGCGAGGAAATCAGCCCTTGTCGTCGTCGCCTTGGGTGATCAGCCGCGCGCTGCGCTGGCCTGTCGCGTAAATCCATAGCCAGCTCAGCGAAACCGCAAGCCGGTTGCGAAAACCGATCAGGAAATAGATGTGCGCCACTCCCCACAGCCACCAGGCCGCCCAGCCGGTCAGCTTGAGCCAGCCGAAATCGATCACCGCGGCGCGCTTGCCGATCGTGGCGAGATCGCCGGCATGCCTGTAGTGGAAAGGACGCGCGGTCGTGTCGCCGCCGAGCCTGGCCTTGATGGTGGCCGCAACATGTCGGCCCTCCTGCTTGGCGGAAGGCGCGACGCCGGGCACCGGCCGGCCATCGGGCCGCAGCACAAGGGCGGCGTCGCCGATGACGAAAATCTCCGGGCTGCCAGATACAGTCAGATCGGGCTCGACCAGCACCCTGCCCGCGCGGTCCGCCTTCGCTCCCAGCCATTCAGCGGCCGGCGAAGCGGCAACGCCGGCTGCCCATAGGATCGTTCGGGCTGCCAGTTGCTTATCGCCAAATGCAACACCTTCGGCGTCGCAGCGCGTGACGGCCCGGCCAAGCTCGACCATCACACCGAGCCGCTCGAGCGCTTTGCTGGCATAGTCGGAAAGTTTCGGTGCGAAATTGGCCAGAATGCGGTCGCCGGCCTCGATCAGCACCACACGCGTCTGCCGCGTGTCGATGTTGCGGAATTCGCCGCGCAGCGTGTCATGCGCCAGCTCGATGATGGTGCCGGCAAGCTCGACGCCGGTCGGCCCGCCGCCGACGATCGCAATGGTCAGCAACGCCCGGCGTTTGGCGGGATCGGTCTCCCGCTCGGCCTGCTCGAAGGCCAGGAGAATTCGCCTCCGAATGCTGGTGGCGTCCTCCAGCGTCTTCAGGCCCGGGGCGAAAGGCTCCCATTCGTCGTGGCCGAAATAGGCGTGGCGGGCACCGGTGGCGAGCACCAGCGTGTCGTAGGCGACCGCGCTGCCGTCATCGAGCAGCACGCGCTTGCCGGCGCGGTCGACACCGGTGACATTGGCGAGCAGCGTCGTCACATCTTTGCGCTTGCACAGGAGGTGGCGGATCGGCCAGGCAACCTCGGAGGTGGCCAGCGCCGTCGTCGCCACCTGATAGAGCAGCGGCTGGAAGAGGTGATGGTTGCGCTTGTCGATCATGGTGATACGCACCGGAGCGCCAGCAAGCGCACGGGTGAACTCGAGGCCGCCGAAACCCGCGCCGACAACGACGACATGATGCTTGGCTTCGTTCATATCGTTCACCCCGATAGCAAGATTGCCTGTCCTGGATGTAGGTATTTTTGTGCAATGCAACAACAGATAGGCAGTGCCCGAGACTCGTCGTTGCATGTCGTGAATGCACATGTTGTATCGTATCGCGAGGTATAGCGTCATCGAACACGCGATGAGGTGAGGCATGGCCAACGATCGTGACGACGATGCTCCGGCGCAGTATTCTTCGCCGCCCTGTTTCATGCACGAGCTCGATCCGGAATTCCGTGCGCCTTCGAGCGACTGGATCGATGTGAGACGCTGGCGCAAGGCCGAACGCGAACGGCTGATCGCTGCCCGGCTGGCGGTTTCCGCTGACGCCCGAACGGTAATGTCGCAACGCATCGCCGATGGCCTCGACGCGATCATCGGCGAAATCGCCAGGCGCATGGTCAGTCTTTACTGGCCGTTTCGCGGCGAGCCGGATTTGCGGCCTTGGATGGCGTCCATAAACGAACGCGGCGGCCGCACCGCCCTGCCCATCGTCATCGAGAAGGGGCACCCGCTGATCTTCCGCGCCTACAAAGCGGGCGACCGGCTGGAGAAAGGTGTCTGGAACATCCCGATCCCGGCCGAGGGCGATCCGGTGCTGCCGGACATCGTCATCTCGCCGATCGTCGGCATCGATCCCCAGAACTATCGCCTGGGTTATGGCGGCGGTTTCTTTGACCGTACGCTGGCAGCGATGCCGTTCAAGCCGCTGGTCATCGGCGTCGGCTACGAGCTGCAGCGCATCGCGACCATCTACCCGCAGCCGCACGATATCCCGATGGACCGGGTGGTAACGGAGGCCAGCTAGTCCAGGCTGTGCTGAGATTCAGGTCAGGCCGAGTCGAAAATGGTCGCTTCCGAGAACGGGAGCGGAGCGTACTTTTCGTACGCGAGCACCGGAAGCGCAGGGAGCTACCATTTGCAGGCCGGCATCACCTGAATATCAACGCAGCCTAGGCCATTTCCGGCTTCATGCCCATGGCGGTCCTGTCGACGATTTCGCGTAGCGCAAAGGACGAATTAATCTTGGTCACGTGCGGCATCGCCGACAGCCATTCCTTGTGGATGCGCTCATAGTCGACGAGATCCTTTGCCGCGATCCTCAGGATGTAGTCGTATTCGCCCGACATCAGATGGCAGGACAGAACGTTCGGGCAGCGTTTGATCGCCGCCTCGAAATCCGACAGCGTCTTCTCGAACTGTCCCGACAGCGATATGTGCACGATCGCCGTCATCTGGTGGCCAAGTGCTGCATTGGAAAGCCGGGCATGATAGCCGCGGATGGTTCCCGATTTCTCCAGATTGTCGAGCCGGCGCGAACAGGCCGACTGCGACAGGCCGACCTTCTCGGCCAGTGCCGCATTGGGTATCCTGCCATCCTTCTGCAAAGCCTCGAGAATGGCGATATCAATCCTGTCGAGCGGCATTATTCGTGAATCCTGCGAATATCTTGTTATTTCGCGCAACGATTATCGAAACCGGCTGGTTGGCGCAAGCGCATTCGCAAACACCTGCGCAACGATTCGTGGTTCACTCCATCCATACAGGGAACGAGCCCAAAGGGCCGGATCAGGAGAAGAAAATGCGCGTCGGCTGCCCCAAGGAAATCAAGAACCACGAATACCGCGTCGGCCTCACCCCCGGCTCGGTCCGCGAATATGTCGCCCATGGCCACGAAGTGCTGGTTGAGACCGGGGCCGGTGCCGGCATCGGCGCCGATGACAACGCCTATCGCGCCGCCGGCGCCACGATTGCCAAGACGGCCGCCGAGGTGTTCGCCAGGTCGGACATGATCGTCAAGGTCAAGGAGCCGCAGCCCAGCGAATGGGCGCAGCTTCGCGAAGGCCAGATCCTGTACACCTACCTCCACCTTGCTCCGGATCCGGAGCAGACCAAGGGCCTGCTTGCGTCGGGCGTCACGGCAATCGCCTACGAGACCGTGACCGACGACCGTGGCGGCCTGCCGCTGCTGGCGCCGATGTCGGAAGTTGCCGGACGCCTGTCGATCCAGGCCGGCGCCACGGCGCTGCAGAAGGCCAATGGCGGCCGCGGCGTGCTGCTCGGCGGCGTGCCCGGCGTGCTGCCCGGCAAGGTCACCGTGCTCGGCGGTGGCGTCGTCGGCCTGCACGCGGCCAGGATGGCGGCCGGCCTTGGCGCCGACGTCACCATCATCGACCGCTCGATCCCGCGCCTGCGACAGCTCGACGACCTCTTCGCCGGCCGCGTCCACACGCGTTACTCGACTGTCGAGGCGCTGGAAGAAGAGTGTTTTTCAGCCGACATCGTCGTCGGCGCGGTGCTGATCCCGGGTGCCGCGGCGCCAAAACTGGTTTCGCGCGAAATGCTGTCGGGCATGAAGAAAGGCTCGGTGCTGGTCGACGTCGCCATCGACCAGGGCGGCTGCTTCGAGACCTCGCACGCCACCACTCATGCCGAGCCGACCTATGAGGTCGACGGCGTCATCCACTATTGCGTCGCCAACATGCCCGGTGCCGTGCCGGTCACTTCGGCCCACGCGCTCAACAACGCGACGCTTCACTACGGCCTGCAGCTCGCCGACAAGGGCCTGAAGGCGCTGGTCGACGATCATCACCTGCGCAACGGCCTCAATGTCCATAAGGGCAAGATCACCAACCGGGCAGTCGCCGAGGCGCTCGGCTACGAACTGGTCGAGCCGAAAGCCGTTCTCGCCGCCTGATTTTCGCGAAAACAGCTCCTTTCAATCCAGCCCGCCGGTTCCATGCCGGCGGGTTTTTTCTTGCGAGCCTGTTTTTCAGGCAAAGCATGGCGTCGAAAGATGTGACGCAACGGCACTTTGCTCATCATTGTTGCATATTTGTCATTCCCGTACCGGCCGACTCCCTGCTAGAGACATTCTGGGTTTACTCATTGGGGTACGGGCATATGTTCATTCGCACATCCGCGAAATCTTTTCTTCTTGGTGCTGTTTCTGCTGTGGCTTTGATGTCTGCTGCTCATGCAGCAGACGTCGTGCAGTCGGTAGAAGAAGCTGCCGGCTTTAACTGGAGCGGCCTCTACGTTGGTTTTGGCGTCGGTGCCGGTGCCAACGTACACGAGCTCGGCAGCGATTTTATTCCAATCTCGCTGAACGGCATTGGTGGCGAAGGCGTCTATGGTGAGCTGACGGTTGGCTATGACTATATGGTCTCGCCCCGGTTCCTCATCGGCGGTCTGCTGGACGCTCACGTGGGCAACATCAAGACCACGCTGGACATTACGGGGTTCGACGCTTCGATCAAGGAAACCTACGGTTTCGACGCTGGCCTGCGTCTCGGCTACCTCTTGACGCCGAACACTCTGGGCTACGTGCTGGGTGGCTATTCCTGGCAGAAGTACAAGCTCGATACGAACGCCGGCTTCGACTTTGATTGGGATCAGAGCGGGTATTTTGTCGGAGGTGGCATCGAAACGGCCATCAACAGCAATTGGACGATCAAGACTGAGTATCGCTATACGGGCTTCGGGACCAAGGACGATCTTCTTTCCGAGGCTGGCATTGTCGGGGTTCCGGACGGTCTCCTCAAGCTTGACACCTCGCGCCATACTTTCCAGATCGCAGCCAATTACCGGTTCGGTGCCCAGAACGGCGGCGGCGCTGCATTCGAGACGCCAGCCTACAACTGGACCGGATTCTATATCGGCGGCGCTGGTGGTGCCGGTGCGTCCGTGCATCAGATCAACGTTCCGCCGCTCGGCGGCCTGGAATTCAATGGTCTGGGTGGCGAAGGGGCCTTTGGTGAACTGAACGTCGGCTACGATCATGACTTCGGCAGCTGGGTCGCAGGCGTCATGGTCGATGCACGCTACTCCGGCATGACTTCCGAACTGGAGCTCGGCGGCGGATCGATCAACGTCGATACCGACTATGGGTTCGATGTGTTGGGCCGCGTCGGCATGAAGATGAACGAATCAACCCTTGCCTATGCGCTTGCCGGCTACAGCTGGCAGCACTTCGATCTGAACGCTTCCGACCCGATCGGCGACATTCTCGACTGGGGTTCCAGCGGTTTCTCGGTTGGTGGCGGCCTTGAAACGGCTCTGTCCAGCAACGTTACCGTCGGTCTCGAATATCGCTATTCGCAGTTCGCCGAGAAGGACTTTTCTTCGGAATTCGGCGCACCCGACGACACCCTTACCTCGACTTCCTCTTTCCACACCGTGCGCCTCGGCGCGAAGTACAAGTTCAACTAAAAGGCCCTCCAGCCAAACAGTTGCAGCCCGTCGGCCATGCCGGCGGGCTTTTTTTATTGCTCGAATCTTTCCGCGCCAAACGCAGGCAACAAAAAAGCGGAGCCAAAGCCCCGCTTCCTCGATGTCGAGATTTACCGCCGGTTCATCCGCGGTCGGCAAATCGATCGACAATAGCTTTCTATCGCGAATATGCGACGGGAGTACGACAACTGTTTCCAGCGGCTAATCTCAGCCTCAAGCGCGCTCGATGCGGCACTGGTAGCAATTGTTGCGCGCCGAACGGACATGGACGTAGGCGATCTCGTCGCGTTCGAACAGCGTCTCGGCCCGTGCAGCAATTGCCGTGGTCGGGATGACGCCGCCGCTGCCATAGACGATGCGATCATCCCCGCCATAGCCGCGCACGATGTAGTCGGGGCTTTCGAGAATCTCGGGCAGCGCCTCGCTCTCGGCAGCGCGGTCGCATTCCTCGCCATGCAGGAAGATCGGCCCCGTTTCAGCATAGGGCTGAAGCTGCGGGAATGGCCGGTACGCCAGAACAAGATAGGCATCGCCGGCGGCGATGTTCTTCAAGCAATGCCGGCAAGGCATGCCGTCACCGTCGGAGATCTTTCGCTCGGGCATTTGGCCATAAGCATCAATCCCGCCGCGCTGCAGCGTCCTGACACCTTCGGTCGGCAAAGCTTTGAACTGGATGGTCATGGAAAATCTCCGGTGTGGTCTACCGGAAATTATCCCTTTGAACTCTCGCCGCCCACCCGATTCCTGCCAGATATCGAAGAGCCGGTCGCCCGTCGGCGACCGGCTCTCATCAAGTCCCGTCGAAAGCGCCGGCTAACTAAAATTCAGAGCTGCGGCTCAACGGATGAAATCGTCGAAGCGGCGCAGTGTCACCCGGCGATTCTGCCAGTTTTCGTTCTGCGTCTGCACCAGCAAAAACTCTTCGCCATAGCCGACTGTCTCGAGAGCATGACCCGGCACGCCGAATTCGCGCACCAATGTGCGCTTAAGCGAAGCGGCGCGCTGTTCGGACAGAGCCTGATTCGACTGGAAGGAGCCGACGGCGTCGGTGTGGCCCTCGATCAGCACGCGGGCGCCGCGATCGCGGCGCAGGATGCGCCGCAGCGCGTCGGCGATGGTCTCGATCTTGTCGTATTGCGAGTTGGCAATAGCCGCCGAACCGAAGGCAAAGTTGATCGATTGGATATCGATCGAGCGGGCCATGCGGCGCAAATCCGGGCGCCGCTTGAATTCGCGGATGGTGACGCGCTCGTTCGGCCGCAATTTCACACGCGGCGCCGCCTCGAGCTTCCGCTCGATCGTCGCGGCCGAAGGCGTTGTCGCCTGGGCTGCGGCCAGGCTTGGCATGGCAATTGCCGCGATCAGCGCGGCGGCAAGTGTACGGCGGGTCAGCATGTCTTCGTCTCCTTCGGCCTTGGCCGCATTGATGGTGCCGGCAACATGCCAAAAACAGCCTGAAGGGCCGATGAACGGCGGGTTCAGATTAGAGCTGGTGTCAGCTTCCGGCTAGGGCCGCATGACGCTGGCCGCACGCTCAGTGAAAGGCAGCGGGTGGACGATTTCCCTCTTTTGCGCCACCGGTGCAAAGCCGAGCTTCTGGTAGAGCGGCAGAGCCGCCGGATGATCGAGCGTGCAGGTCTGCACCGTCACCCGCTTCGGCCCATGCGACCATGCGGCGGCGATCGCGGAGCCCAGGAACCAGCGGCCGATGCCTTGCCCGGTGGCATGTTCCATCATGCCGAAATAGGCGAGTTCGACTTCTTCCGGCAGATGCGGCTTGAGATCGAAGAAGCCGGCGGGCGCGCCGTCGAGGTAAAGGACCCTGATGTCGCGATCCTCACGATGGATGCCGGCGGAAAGCTCGTCGTCATCCAGCCTCAGCACATTGACCCAGTGCCATTTGCGCCCCACCCGGTCCATCAGATAGCGGTAAAAATGCAGCGGAATGTCCTTGGTCTTCAGCAGCGCGACCTGACGGTTATACGGCACGGCCGGTGAATAGGCCGGAGGCACATGCATCTCGAGGAACGTCACCGTGACTTCGATGTCTTCCAGCGCGCCGTTTTCCATCGTCTTCATTCCTTGCCGGTCACAACGGGGCCGGTCGCCACGGGCGTGTCGGAAAGCCCGCCCCACTCCGTCCAGGAGCCGTCGTAAAGCCTGTTGTTCGTATGGCCAAGCGTTTCCAGCGCCAGCGTCACCACCGCCGCGGTAATACCGGAGCCGCATGAAGTGACGACAGGTTTCGACAGATCGATGCCGGCCTCCTCGATCGCCTTGCGCAGGCGATCCTTCGACAGCAGCTCGCCATTTTCCGACAGCGCCGAATAGGGCAGATTGCGCGCGCCGGGCATATGGCCGGAACGGATACCCGCGCGCGGCTCAGGTTCAGTGCCGGTGAAGCGGCCCGGTCCACGGGCGTCGGCGATCTGGCTCGCCCTGGTGTCGACGATCTGGCGCATGTCGGCGAGGCCAGCGACGCGCCCGGCGTCGAAATCCGCATGAAACACGCTTGGCGCGATCTTGGTCGGTTCGGCCGTCACCGGCCTGCCGGCGGCTTTCCAGCCATCGAAGCCACCA
This sequence comes from Mesorhizobium sp. M0088, assembly GCF_040322895.1. Lineage (NCBI taxonomy): Bacteria > Pseudomonadati > Pseudomonadota > Alphaproteobacteria > Hyphomicrobiales > Phyllobacteriaceae > Mesorhizobium > Mesorhizobium sp. M0088. The sequence continues at coordinate 30,479 of NZ_JAMYUI010000019.1, read as the reverse complement.
TCCAGAACATAGGTCTGAAAGACGCCCATCACCCGGAACATCCACCACGCCCGGGGTGCGGAGAAGAAACCCGGGCCGTCGTAGACGACGATGGTGTCATCGGCCGAAACGCCCATGGCGCCGACATACTGAGCAAAATGCTGCGGCGACGGCAAGGTATGCGGCAGGGGCGAATCCGGGTCCGAAACGGCATCCTGATCGAGAAATCGTGCACCCGGGATGTGGCCCGACTCATACTCGCCGCGCGCATCGCGCTTCTGCGCCGGGAGATACCAGGATGCGTCGATGATCGTCAGGCCCGGCTCGCCGAGACGTTGCTGCAGCCAGTCTGCGTCGACGGTGAAGGGGCTATCCTCGGCCATTTTGTTCTCCTGCTCGCTTTTTGGCGATCACTGTCCTGTTCAGTTTGCCGGCATCGGCCCAAAGCGGATGCGGAAGCGCCGGTTCTCGCGGCCCTTCTTCTCGATCTTGCCGATGTGGATTTCGCCGACTTCGGCGGTGCTTTTCACATGGGTGCCGCCGCAGGGCTGGCTGTCCACCGAGGCGTTGTCGCCGATACACACCAGGCGGATCTTGCCTGTGCCCACCGGCGGCCGGACGTTCTTGGATTTCACCAGGCCGGGATTGGCGGCCAGGTCTTCGTCACTGATCAGCCTGACAAAGATCGGATGATCGGCCCGCACCAGGTCCATCAGCCCGGCGGTGACGTCCTCCTTGGTGAAGCCGGCATCCGGAGCGTCGAAGTCGACACGGCTGTCGTCCTCGGAAACCGAGGCACCGGTGATCGGGAACGGGCAGACGACGGTAAGCAGGTGGCAAGCCGCGTGCATGCGCATCAGGAGATGCCGCCGCTCCCAGTCGATCGCCAGCCTCAGCGCCTCGCCTGGCTGCGGAACCGCCTGCTCCGGCGCTGGCACGTGTATGATCTCGTCCTTGGTCTCACCGGTGAGGGTGGCGGCAATGACGATACGGCTGCCGTCGCCGCGTTCGAGATACCCGGTATCGCCCGGTTGGCCGCCCGAAGTGGCGTAGAAGATCGTCCGGTCGAGGATGATACCGCCGCGATCGTTGACGGCAACGACAGTTGCGTCCGCCGTCCGCAGATAGGCATCGTCGCGAAACAGGGCGTCCGTCCTGTTTGCCATCACGCGACCTTTTCGAACGGCACCGGAATTGTGCTCTTCAGCTCCATCCAGCCTGGCACCGGCAGCTGCTTTTCGCGCAGGAATTCCGGGTTGAACAGTTTTGATTGATAGCGGGTGCCATAGTCACAAAGAATGGTCACGATGGTGTGGCCGGGGCCTAGTTCCCTGGCCAGACGGATCGCGCCGGCTATGTTGATGCCGGTCGAGCCGCCGACGCAAAGGCCCTCTTCCTGGATCAGGTCGAAGACGATCGGCAGCGCATCCTCATCGGGGATCTGGAATGAAAAATCCGGCGTGAACCCTTCGAGATTGGCGGTGATGCGCCCCTGCCCGATGCCTTCGGTGATCGAGCTGCCTTCGGACTTCAGCTCGCCGCTGGTGTAGAAAGAATAGAGCGCGGCCCCCAGCGGATCGGCGAGCGCGATCTTCACATCCCGGCTTTTGGCCTTCAGTCCGGAGGCGACGCCGGCCAGCGTGCCGCCAGAACCGACCGCCGACACGAAACCGTCGACCTTGCCGCCGGTCTGGCTCCAGATCTCCTCCGCGGTGGTGCGGATATGGCCGTCACGGTTGGCGACATTGTCGAACTGGTTGGCCCAGATGGCGCCGTTCGGTTCTGTCTTTGCCAGTTGCTCGGCCAGCCGCCCCGACAGTTTCACGTAGTTGTTGGGATTCCTGTAGGGCACGGCCGGCACCTCGATCAGCTCAGCGCCGAGCAGCTTGATCGTGTCCTTCTTTTCCTGGCTCTGCGTATCGGGAATGACGATGACGGTCCGGTAGCCGAGCGCCTTGGCGACCAGCGTCAGCCCGATGCCGGTATTGCCCGCCGTTCCCTCGACGATCACGCCGCCGGGCTTCAGCAGCCCGCGCTTCTCGGCGTCGCGGATGATGAACAGGCCCGCACGATCCTTGACCGACTGGCCGGGATTCATGAATTCGGCCTTGCCCAGGATCTCGCAACCGGTTTGTTCCGAAGCTTTGTTGAGGCGGATCAGAGGCGTGTTGCCGATCGCGTCGATCACAGAACGGGGCATTCAGGATTCCTTGTGTAGGTGCGCCGAAACCCTAGAAACCCGAAGCTGCGGTTTCAAGGCAAGAATTTGTCTGGTCCAGTCGCATTTGCAGTGCTGTTGTTGCGTCGGCGCTTCCCGAGGCTGGCCTCTTGCGCCACTGTTCATTTCCGGCTGACGTTGAAAAGCGGCTTTTCATTCGATTTCTTCACCGCTAGAGCAATTCCAGGAAAAGTGTGAAACGGTTTTCCGTCCGGAATTGCGTAGAAACAAGGAGATAGAGCAGTTCTCCGTTTCCGTGAAACGGTGAACCGCTCTAGAGCAAAGCACCAACAAGTCGACAGGGCGCAGCATGACACTCTACCGGGCTAACCCGAAGCACGGCGTCGCCTGGATCACGGGCGGCTCAAGCGGCATCGGCCGTGCGCTGGCCAGGGATCTTGCTTCCCAGGGCTATGCCGTCGCGGTGACGGCGCTTGACGACGATCCGATCGACACGCTTGTCGTCGAGACCGCGCAGATGCCGGGCAGTGTCACGGCCTTTCCCTGCGATGTCACCGACGAGCCGCGCATGGCAAGAACCGTCGCCTCGATCGAGAAGGAGCTCGGTCCCATCGTGCTCGCCATCTTCAATGCAGGGAACTACATTTCGACGCCGGGGGAGAATCTTGTCGTCAACGACTTTCGCCGGTCCTTCGAGGTCAATTATTTCGGCATCATCAACGGCCTCGTGCCCGCGGTCGAACGCATGCGTGTGCGGGCGCGCGGCCATGTCGTGCTGGTCGGCTCGGTGACATCCTATTTCGGCTGGCCGACAACGGCCGCCTATGGCGGCACCAAGGCGGCCATCAACATCCTGGCCGAGTCGCTGAAGTATGATTTCGACAAGATGAACGTGCGTATCCAGGTGTTCAATCCAGGCTTCATCGACACCCCGCTGACCGAGAAGAACATGCTGCCGATGCCGGGACTGATGCCGGTCAGCCGCGCATCGCGCCGCATGGCGCGGGGCATCAAGTCGGGCGGCTTCGAAGTCCATTTCCCGCGCCGGACCAGCTGGCCCCTGAAACTGCTCGGCCTGCTGCCGAGGCCGCTGTGCAGAGGGTTTATCAGCCTGATGACCAGTTGGAAGGCGCGGCCGCTGCATTACGACCGCAAGCCCCCGATCGAATAGGACGCCGGCGAAATTGGCAGGCTCACCGTTTCGGGCCGCCGTCGCCATGGTTGAGACAAGTGCTGGGTGGAGTCTGCGATGGGGCGACGGATCGTGCTTGCTGTGCTGGGCCTTATCGCCATTCTCGCACTGGCCTTCGTGCTCGGCCCGCGCGTTCGCGTCGACACCACGATGCGTTTTCGATCCCTCGCTCATCGCTGACGATCCGCAGGCCTATGGCAAAGGCCGAAGCCGCCATCCCCGGAATCCGTGACGGGCTGGAAAAAGAGATCGTCTGGGCCGATCCGATGGTGCATGCCAGGACGCCGCTGTCGATCGTCTACATCCACGGCTTTTCCGCATCGAAGGGTGAGGTCCGCCCGCTGCCCGACGAAGTGGCGGAACGGCTTGACGCCAATCTCTTCTACACACGCCTTACCGGTCATGGGCAGGATGGCGCGGCGATGACGTAAGGCAGCATCAATGCCTGGATCAACGACTATGAGGAGGCACTCGCCATTGGCCGGGTGATCGGCGACAAGGTGATCGTCATCTCGACTTCGACCGGCGGCTCGCTGGCCGTCTGGGCGGCAACGCAGCCCGGTGCATCGGACGGGGTGGCGGCGATTGCGTTCATCTCCCCGAACTTCGGCGTCAAGGCTTCGGGCGCCGAGATCCTGACCATGCCGTGGGGCAAACAGATCGCCAGGCTGGTCGCCGGCAAGGAACACAGCTTCGTGCCACGCAACGCGCTGCATGAAAAATTCTGGACCACCCGCTATCCGATCGAAGCGACCTTGCCGATGCAGGCGCTGACCGAGCTTGCCTATGGCGCGCCGGTGGAGAAGGCGACCACCCCTGCACTGTTCATCTTTTCTGATTCGGACAAAGTGGTGCGGGCCGATCGCACCCGCGAGATTGCCGGGCGCTGGGGGGCGCCGCATGAACTGGTTCCGGTCGACGACACCGGCGACCCGGACAATCACGTCATTGCCGGCGGCGCGCTGTCGCCATCGACCACGGCGTTTCTGGCGCAAAGGATCGCCGTCTGAATCGAAGCGGTGGTGAAGTAGGCAGACGAAAAAGGCGACCGAAGCATCGCTTCAGCCGCCCTTTCCTTGGTCTGTCCCGGCAGTCAGCCAGCCTGAGCTTGACTGACTACAACGCTGGCTACTTACGCAGCCCGCGCCGCCGGACGCTTGCCGCCGAAGCGACGCTTGTTGTTGCCCTTGAAGGCCGGCTTGGCGCCATCAGGCTTGCGCTCGCCTGCGAAGGCCGGCTTGTCGCCGAAGCGCTTCTTGCCAAAGCCGTTGCCCTTGTTCTCGCCACCGGGCCGCCTGCCGTCGCGACGGCCATTGCGGTCGTTGCGATCATTGGCCGGCTCGAATCGCTCGTTCTTTTCAGCCGGATTGCGCAGCGGATCGGGGCTGCCGAGATGGTCGGCAACGATCGGCAGCTTGGTGCGGATGATGCGCTCGACCTGGCGCAGCTTGCTGTTCTCGGAAGGATCGCAAAGCGTTATCGCGATGCCGTCCATGCCGTTGCGGCCGGTACGGCCGATGCGGTGGACGTAGCTCTCGGCTTCATCAGGCAGGTCGAAATTCACGACATGGCTGATGCCGGGCACGTCGATGCCGCGCGCCGCGATGTCGGTCGCCACCAGAATGCGCACCGAGCCGTCGCGGAAATCGTTCAGCGCTTTCTGGCGGGCGTTCTGCGACTTGTTGCCGTGGATGACGGCGGCCTTGAAGCCATCGCGCTCGAGGTCCTTGGTCACCCTGTCGGCACCATGCTTGGTGCGCGAAAAGATGATGACGGACTTCATCGCCTCGTCGGCGAGCATCGTCGACAACACCTGGCGCTTCTGCTTGGTGCGGGCAAAGACGACGCCCTGCACGATCTCGGCCGCCGCCGTGCTTTGCGGCGCGACTTCGACACGAATCGGGTTCTTCAGCAGGCCCTTGGCCAGTTCGGCGATTTCATTGGGCATGGTCGCCGAGAACAGCACCGTCTGACGGTCGGGCGCGGTCGCCTTGGCGATGCGCTTGACGTCGTTGATGAAGCCCATGTCGAGCATGCGGTCGCCTTCGTCCAGCACCAGCCATTTGGTGTCGGCAAGCACAAGGTCTCCCTCACGCACCAGGTCGGTCAACCGGCCGGGCGTGGCGATCAGGATGTCGACGCCGGGAGCAACCTTCTTCACCTGGCTGAAGCGGGACACGCCGCCGAGCACGAGCGCGGTCGAGACATGCGCGCCCTTGGCGAGGATCTTGATCGTGTCTTCGATCTGCACGGCGAGTTCGCGCGTCGGCGCCAGGATAAGCGCACGTGCCGTCTTCGGCCGGCGCTTGGTGCCAAGCGCAATGATCTTCGACAGAATCGGCAGCGCGAAGGCCGCAGTCTTGCCGGAGCCGGTCTGGGCGATGCCGAAAATGTCACGGCCTTCCATCTGCGGCGGGATCGCCTGTGCCTGGATCGGCTTCGGCTCGGCGAAGCCGGCGTTGTGGGTGGCCTTGAGCAGCGCGCCCGTAATACCCAGTGCCGCGAAACCGGTGAGTTCCGCAGTGCTACCGGGCAAAGTGTTTTCGTTGGTCAAAATAATCTTCTTTCACGCGGCTTCTGGCCGCAAACATCGATGGCGGCAGGGCGCAACCTGCCGTCGAAAAATCTGTGATGAACGACAAGGCGGGCGGACGTATTCGTCCACTCGGCTGCGCTGTCGTGCCCGCAGGCATCATGCCACGGGGCTTTTTCGCCGCTTTGATTTACCGGAAAAAGGGCCGATATACCGGAAAGAGGGAAAACAGACGCAACCAGTCTCATTCGTCGAGAAGGCCGGATTCGTTCCCGGCCCAAGCGCCTATGGGCTGCATATGGCTGAGTTCGCCCTCAATTGCAAGGGGCTTCATGTTGCAGCGCAGCAAAACTGGTCTTCTAAACATGAAGGCGCTGCTCGAACCCTAGGACTTCAGGTTCACCTTCGAAGCGCCGGAATTCTGGCGCTACGCCTTCCGGCGGTACGTAATTTTCTGCTCAGTATCCTCGATCAGGGAGTAAGGAGCCCACGTCATGTCGACAGAAAGGTCATCGCGGCTCGTCACCAAATGACGGATGCCATCATAGAGTGCGAACTGGGCGACGAATTGCCGATTGAACCCTAAAGCTGAATCCATCGGCATTTCAATGTTACCAAAAGCATCATCGAAATCCCCCAGCACTAGGCACGCGATAGTGGTTGGATTGAGCGCTAGAACCAACTGATAGGGAGTGAGACCAGGCATGGGCAGATACAAGGCCGGATGTGTCGGTGCCCGAATAGATACTACAGGCGAACTCAGTGTCCGGAACGGGATAGGCGATCTGAAGATCGAGAGCGCAGCCTTGCGATAGTCCGCCTCCGCCCACGCTGTTGACATAGACATCAGATTGAACATCGCCTTCGCTTCGTTCGGGTTCGCGCGAAGGTAGGCATAGTGCTCGCGCTCTTCGTTCGTAAACGGGATAGCGCTATCCTGATCCTCGGCCAGCCGCGCCAATTCCATCGTGACGGCCATATAATGAGGTGTCCGGACATTAAGATGCCGGATCAATGCATACAGGATTGGCTTGTCCGTCTTGTCTAGCGCATCTGCTCTGCCGTTGACGAGCTTGGCCCACGTCGCTCTCCGAGATCGGCGTTTCAATCCGTTCGTTGATGATGTTTTCGACGGAAACAGGCACACCATTGCGCATGGAAACATATAGATCGCGCTCGAAGCCGAGGCTCTTAATGGAGCGCTTTGCCCAAACAGCGACATGGCCATGTTTGGCAACTGTCGTTAGTTTTTGCTTTTCGGGATCGGTGGCAAAATTCCGCAGGTAAAATTGCGGCACGTAGTGATGATCACGCGGAATGTTCTGTGGCAATTTTCATGCCTCTATTGCAAGGCTTTCGTGAGTGTCCGCTCAAACTTCATCTGGCCATTTCCTCGCGCCGTGTTGGACGAACAGAATTTCTATCTGAGTGTCCTTCACCCGATACGCGACGATGTAGGGCGTGCCGGGAATCACCAGCTCACGAGTGCCTTTGATTTCACCGATTCGTCCGATGAACGGATTGGCGGATAACAGCCGAGCGGTCTTGGAATGAATGTCATTGACGACCCGGGCAGCGGCCCGCGGATTGTATTGGCCGATGTAGTCGCCGATTGATGCAAGCTCGATCTGATAGTGTCGGGTCCAGACAATTCGCACAGAGCGTTATGCCTGACCGTATTTGTTGAGAACGGCCGCGATCTCTTCCTCGTTGGCGAAGTCGCCACGATCGGCGGCCTCGATTCCCGCCTGAACGCCGGCGATCCACTTTTCCTGCCAGGCCAGAGAACGGCCATGGGACAGGGCATCCTCAATGATCTGATCGCGGGTCAGGGTCGAGCGCGAGGTCAACATTTCGATCCGGCGGTTCAAATCCTCGGATATTTCTATGTTGTTCTTCATAGGTTTAGTCTGCCATATCAGGCGAATGCCTGCCAAGAAGTTTCGCGCGGCGCGGGGGATCGGCCATGAAAGATGTACTGAAGGAACTCGAGCGCCGCCGCGAGATCGCCCGCATGGGCGGCGGCCAGGTCCGCATCGATGCCCAGCACAAGAAGGGCAAGCTCACCGCGCGCGAACGCATCGAGGTGTTTCTCGACGAGGGCTCGTTCGAGGAATTCGACATGTATGTCGAGCACCGCTCGACCGACTTCGGCATGGAGAACACCAAGATCGCCGGCGACGGCGTCGTCACCGGCTGGGGCACCGTCAACGGCCGCCCGGTCTACCTCTTCGCCAAGGACTTTACCGTATTCGGCGGCTCGCTGTCGGAAGCGCATGCCGAGAAGGTCATCAAGGTGCAGGAGATGGCGCTCCGCAACCGGGCGCCGATCATCGGCCTCTACGATGCTGGCGGCGCGCGCATCCAGGAAGGCGTGGCAGCACTCGGCGGCTATGCCGAGATTTTTCAGCGCAACGTGCTGGCCTCAGGCGTCATTCCGCAGATTTCTGTCATCATGGGACCGTGCGCCGGCGGCGACGTCTATTCGCCTGCCATGACCGACTTCATCTTCATGGTGCGCGACACTTCCTACATGTTCGTTACTGGGCCGGATGTGGTGAAGACCGTGACCAACGAGACGGTGACCGCCGAGAGCCTCGGCGGCGCCTCCGTCCACACGACGAAATCCTCGATCGCCGACGGCGCCTATGACAATGACGTCGAGGCGCTGTTGCAGATGCGCCGGCTGGTCGACCTGTTGCCGGCCTCCAACACGTCGGAGCTTCCCGAGATCGAATGCTACCAGTCGGTCACCGACCATGATTTGTCGCTCGACCGGCTGATTCCCGACAACGCCAACAAGCCCTACGACATCAAGGAACTGATCCTGAAGGTCGCCGATGAAGGCGACTTCTTCGAAATCCAGCAGAATTTTGCCAAGAACATCGTCACCGGCTTCGGACGCGTCGAGGGCCGCACCGTCGGCTTCGTCGCCAACCAGCCGATGGTGCTGGCCGGCGTGCTCGATTCCGACGCCAGCCGCAAGGCCGCGCGCTTTGTGCGCTTCTGCGACTGTTTTTCGATCCCGATCGTCACCTTCGTCGATGTCCCCGGCTTCCTGCCGGGTACGGCGCAGGAATATGGCGGGCTGATCAAGCATGGCGCGAAGCTCCTGTTCGCCTATGCCGAGGCCACCGTGCCGAAGATCACCGTCATCACCCGCAAAGCCTATGGCGGCGCCTATGACGTGATGGCGTCAAAGCATCTGCGCGGCGACATGAACTACGCCTGGCCGACCGCGCAGATCGCGGTGATGGGCGCCAGGGGAGCGGTCGAGATCATCTACCGCAAGGACATCGGTGACGCCGAAAAGATCGCAGCCCACACAAAGGCTTACGAGGATCGCTTCCTGTCGCCCTTCGTCGCCGCCGAGCGCGGCTATGTCGACGAGGTGATCATGCCGCACTCGACCCGCCGCCGCATCGCGCGCGCGCTGCGCATGCTGCGCAACAAGGACATGCAGAACCCCTGGAAGAAGCACGACAACATCCCGCTGTGAGGCGTCGCTGGGCATCTATCCGAGGAGGTAACCGTCGGGCAGCTCACTCCTCTTCCGCCGCACCAAACCCCGCTCCCATCGTGGCACGGACAGGGCTGCCCCATGGCGTTGCGTGGTTGTCGATGCGCATCTGGAAGATGAAGTAAGTCGGCGAGCAGAAGCCGATGCCTTTCACCTTGCCGATGCCCGGCGTGTCCGGCGGCAGCGACTGGCACATATAGTCCTCGCGGCAGAAATGATCGGCCGAACACGCCGGCCGGTTGCCGCGATTGACGGCGCCGCCGAGACATTGGTCGAAATTGTTGGTGGCCACGCAGATGTCGAATTTCTTGCCGCCGACCAGCCCGCAGATTTCGTTCGGCATCGGCTTGCCGGCTTTGAAGGCCGCGAAAGCACGGTCCTTGTCGTCGCAGCCGCGATAGGCGATGCCTCCAGGCACGCCGATCTTCGGCGGACGGCAGGTGTAGGCGGTACGGGAAATGTCCGGGGCGAAGGCCGCGAACTGGCCCGATCTGCTGTAGCGGTCGTTGAAAGGCTGCGCCGCGTTGCTGGCGATCGAGCCGGTCAGGCAGGGATGGCCGGAAAACATTTTTTCGCTGTCCTTGGGCAGCAGGCATTGCGCCAGTTTCGTGTGCACGCCCGAAGCGGTGGCCAGCGGCGTGCAGATGGTATCACTGCTGCACTGCCAGGTCGCGCCGAAGCGGGTCGCATCTTCCTGCATCAGGCACGGCATGGCCATCTCCGCCGGCGCGTAATCGACCGCGCCGGCGTTCGTCCAGACCGCCGGCGGCGCAAAGGAGAGCGGACGGAAGCGGTTCGGCTGCTTGCCTTCGGCCGTGGCGGCCAGCCACGCCTGGCGCCGCGGGATCTCGGCATGAAGATGCGGCGAAACCCCGACCTCGATGCGGTTCAACGGCGATGTCGTCTTGTCGTCTAGCCCGATGAAATGGAAACCGGCGGTCGAACCGGCCTGATGGCACCCCTGGCAGGCGCCATTGTCCAATCGTTCGACCAGCGCTTCCGGCGTGCGCACGAGTTTCAGCGCGGAATAATCGAGCGATGCGAATTCCTCAGGTTGGAATAATTGCGTAAACGGGTGATTGGCCTGCCGCGCACTGCCGAAGGTCGACCATGAAATAATCTTTCTGGCCAGGAACTCGTCGGGAATTTCATAAACGCCTTCATCGACCGCCGGCAGATTGGCGCCGACATAGGCGGCAAGCCGTGCTTTCAGCGCCGCGTCCTGCGAGAGCCGTGCGGTGTCGGGCGTGTTCTCCAGCGGCTTCTCGCTGATAGCAGCGCCATCGATGCCGAATACCCGCATGAGATAGGCGGCTTGGCCACCGAACTCGGTTTCCTGTCCGGAGGGGAAGCGCACCACCTGCGCGTTGAGCTCCAGCTGCTTGAAGGTCAGCCCGGCCTTCTCCAGCGGCCCGCCGGTCAGCCAGCCGGCATCGACGGCCTCGTCAAGCTGTGGCGTCCAGCGCCCAGCAGCGCCGACGCAGCCGCCATCGGCATCGGGGGCGGCGCTGTAGACGGCATTGAAATTGAACGGCAGGCGCGACGCCAGCAGCTTGCCGCTTTTGCGGAAGCTGTAGGCCAGGCGGTAGACGAAGCGCACCTCGCCGCAGTTCCTGTCGCCTTGCAGCCGCGTGAAATCGCGACGGTCGAGCCGGTTGACGATGCCGACCAACCGGAGGCGCGCGGCATCGGTCTTCAGCCAGCGCATGTCCATGATGCGGCCGACATTGCCGTCGGTTATCTCGTAGAGCGGCCGCCCACCGGCTTTCATCTCGGCGCGCAATGCCGCAACATCAGAGGCAACGATGTCGACGATGGCGTGATAGGCGGGTGCCTCGTCGTAAAGCGTCTTTAGACCGTCCTCGCCGTCGACGCCGAAAACGTCGACGAAGCCGAAACCCTTGGCATCGAGTGCGGCGAGCACCGCCGGATCGTCGACGATGATCACAGGGCCCTCGGCGCGCGCCGTCGACGCCACGAAGACGGCAAAGAGTGTGGCAAGCAGCAGAGCCAGGGCGCGGTTCATGGAACAGCCATGCGCGCGTCGAAGAGTTCACGCAACACCGGCAGCAGCGCCAGCGGCAGATCCTCGGCGATCAAGCCGGGTCCGAACCGGCTGCCGGCTTCGGCATGCAGCCACACCGCCGCGCAGGTGCCCTCGAAGGGCGGCATGCCTTGTGCGAGCAAACCGGCAATGATGCCCGACAGCACGTCGCCTGACCCGGCTGTGGCCAGCCACGGTGCACCGTTGGAGTTGATCGCCGCTTTGCCATCGGGCGCTGCTATGACCGTGTCGGCGCCCTTGTAGACGATGACGGCATTGGCCCGCGCTGCGGCCGCCCGCGCCTTGTCCAATTTCGACATGGTTTTGTCCCCGGCGATATCTGGGAACAAGCGGCCGAATTCACCCTCATGCGGCGTGATCACCAACGCTGGCGCGTTCAGGTGACGGGCGGCTTCGAACAGCGACTGCGGCTGATGGGCCATAGATGTAATGGCGTCAGCATCAAGCACGATCGCTCCTCCGTGGTTTGCGGTTTGCGATGCGCGTGCACCCTCCGCCAAGGTCTTGATCAGTTGCAGGGCGAAATCGCCGACCTTGGGCTTTGGCCCGAGCCCCGGTCCAAACACCAGCGCCTCGGGATGGCGCGCCGTCAGAAATTCCTGCACCTCCTCGAGTGACCCCGCCTCTCGCAGCATGATCGAGGTGAGGTGTGTCGCGTTCACCTGCAGGGCATTGCCAGGCGACAGCACGGTGACCGCCCCTGCCCCGCTTCTCGCGGCGGCCATCGCCGACAGCCGCGCCGCACCGGTAGCACTCGGGCCGCCGGAAAAGACGCCGACATGGCCGCGCTTGTATTTGTGCGCATCGACCGCCGGCAGGGGAAATTCCCGCAACCACAGGTCCGGCACATTCTCGAAGGTCGAGACAGCGAGCTGGGCGATGATGCCGTCATCGATGCCGATATCGGCGAGCACGATTTCACCGCATTGCCCGCGCCCCGGCAGCAGCAAGTGGCCGGGCTTTTTCCGCGCGAAGGTGACGGTGACCTCGGCACGAAACGCCCTGCCCAATATTTCGCCGCTGGCACCCGAAACGCCCGACGGCAGGTCGATCGCGACCACAGGCAGGCGCAGGGCTGTCACGGTATCGACGGCCTTCGCGGCATCGCCGGAAAGCGGCTTGGACAGCCCTGCCCCATAGAGCGCGTCGATCACGATCGAGCCGAACTCGGCGTCGAAATCAGACAGCGGCCGGGACTTGATCAGTGATTCCGCGGCGGCGAGCGCCGCATCGCTTTCCGGCCTCGGCGCTCCGGATGACCAGATCGTTGTGCCGACGCCGCTGCCGGCCAGGAGGCGTGCGACGACATAGCCATCGCCGCCATTGTTGCCGGGCCCGCACAGCACATGGATGTGCTTTGCCGAGGGATAGCGCTTGAGAACCTCGGCCGCGACCGCTGCGCCCGCGCGCCGCATCAGACTGATTCCATCGGCCGGACCGGCCGCGATCGTCAGCCGATCAGCCGCGGTCATTTCGGCGGGGACAAGAAGTTCGTTGCTCATGGATTGCCGATCCGCATGCTATCAAGCATTGTCCAATTTCGATCCTAAGCAAACAAGGGGGAGTTGCCGAGATCTGCGGCCATAACGTCGGGACGAAGGCATCGCGGGCAGAAAATTGCCTGCGGGATAGGCGATGTGCCTGATTTTTGTGCGGACGCGGGTGTTGGCGCTGTGTAGGCTCTGGCAGCCCATGCCGCTTCCGGTGCAGTGAATGACGCGAATTTGCATCCCGGTGCGGCGCGGCTTTGAAATCTTATGAGACCGCTTAGAATCCGCTGAATTGGCACAGTTCGTGCTTGATGGAGGCGCAAGCGGGGGGTCACAACCCGTTTTTTTGGCAGTGGAGGCCACTTTTTACATGAAAAAGATCGAAGCGATCATCAAGCCATTCAAGCTGGACGAAGTGAAGGAAGCGCTTCAGGAAGCCGGACTGCAAGGCATCACTGTCACCGAGGCAAAAGGCTTCGGTCGTCAGAAGGGCCACACCGAACTCTATCGCGGCGCCGAATATGTCGTCGATTTCCTGCCCAAGGTGAAGATCGAGGTCGTGCTTGGCGACGACGCGGTCGAAGGCGCCATTGAGGCCATCCGCAAGGCGGCCCAGACGGGCCGCATCGGTGACGGCAAGATCTTCGTCTCCAACATCGAGGAAGTCGTGCGGATCCGCACCGGCGAAACGGGCATGGACGCGGTCTGAACCGACCGCCCCATCCTCCTGAAAACGTCATCATCAAAAAAAGTCATCACACAGGGATACACGACATGACGACAGCCAAAGACATCATGAAGCAGATCAAGGACAACGACGTGAAATTCGTCGACCTGCGCTTCACAGACCCGAAGGGCAAGCTGCAACACGTGACGATGGATGTCATCGAGGTCGAGGAAGACATGTTCGCCGATGGCGTGATGTTCGACGGCTCGTCGATTGCCGGCTGGAAGGCCATCAACGAGTCCGACATGGTGCTGATGCCCGACCCGGAAACGGTTCACATGGATCCGTTCTTCGCCCAGTCAACCATGGTCATCCTGTGCGACATCCTCGATCCGGTTTCGGGTGAATCCTACAACCGCGATCCGCGCGGCACGGCCAAGAAGGCCGAGGCTTACATGAAGGCCGAAGGCATCGGCGACACCATCTTTGTCGGCCCGGAAGCCGAATTTTTCGTCTTCGACGACGTGAAGTACAAGGCCGATCCCTACAACACCGGTTTCAAGCTCGACTCCACGGAACTGCCGTCGAACGACGACACCGACTACGAGACCGGCAATCTCGGCCACCGTCCGCGCGTCAAGGGAGGCTACTTCCCGGTGCCGCCGATCGACAGCGCGCAGGACATGCGCTCGGAAATGCTGACCGTGCTCGCCGAGATGGGCGTGCGCGTCGAAAAGCATCACCATGAGGTGGCGGCGGCGCAGCACGAACTCGGCATCAAGTTCGACGCACTGGTACGCAACGCCGACAAGATGCTGATCTACAAATATGTCGTGCACCAGGTCGCCAATGCCTACGGCAAGACGGCGACCTTCATGCCGAAGCCGATCTTCGGCGACAACGGCTCGGGCATGCACGTCCACATGTCGATCTGGAAGAACGGCAAGCCGACCTTCGCCGGCAATGAATATGCCGGTCTGTCGGAAAGCTGCCTGTTCTTCATCGGCGGCGTCATCAAGCATGCCAAGGCGATCAACGCATTCACCAACCCGCTGACCAATTCCTACAAGCGCCTAGTGCCGGGTTACGAAGCGCCGGTTCTGCTCGCCTATTCGGCGCGCAACCGCTCGGCGTCCTGCCGTATACCGTTCGGCTCGTCGCCGAAGGCCAAGCGCGTCGAGGTCCGCTTCCCCGATCCGGGCGCGAACCCCTACCTCGCCTTCTCCGCGCTGCTGATGGCCGGCCTCGACGGCATCAAGAACAAGATCCATCCCGGCCAGCCGATGGACAAGGATCTCTACGACCTGCCGCCGAAGGAGCTGAAGAAGATCCCGACCGTTTGCGGCTCGCTGCGCGAAGCCCTGCAGAGCCTCGACAAGGACCGCGGCTTCCTGAAGGCTGGCGGCGTCTTCGACGACGACCAGATCGACAGCTACATCGAGCTGAAGATGGCCGAAGTGATGCGCTTCGAAATGACCCCGCATCCGGTCGAATACGATATGTATTACTCTGTCTGAGATTTCAATCTCAGCCTAAGATTCGATATTATAATCAGGCCCTTGATAGATTTCCGTCTTTCAAGGGCCTTTTGCCGCGTCTGACAGGTCGTGCCTATGGATCGGGCCGGCCTCGCCCGCGTCGGCGATACGCTTCGAAGCCGCCGACCCCTGATACTCTCGAGTGCAGCTATCTGCAACGAATAGTCGACTTACATGCGGTCGGTTTGGATACTGCGTTTCGTTCAACTTACCCCATTCATTGCCGTCGATCTGGCGGCGATGCGGACGATACAATAGCGGTCCTCACGCCCATTGAGTGGAGGAGCCAGGCTGCGAAAGGTGGCATGGGACCGTTCTATCGGCCATCGCGCGCCACCAATGGCTATGATAGCCTGTTGGAATTTGACGTAATCGGACGTGATAGTCGAGTGGACTCATATCTTGACATAGCCGCGAAGGTTCTCAGGGCGTCCAAGCGCCCGATGAGCGCTCACGCCATCATTAGCGCGGCATACCGGGCTGGCATCGTGCCGGAGCACCTGTACGGCAAAACGCAATACAAGACTTTGCAGGCACGACTCAGCGAAGAGATTCTGTACAACCGCCGTCACACCTTGTTTTACCGGACCGAACCCGGCGTCTTCTTCTTGACCGAGTTTATGTCGGACCCGACAATTCCACAGAAATTTAAGGCCCCATTTCCTGCACGGCGTCGGACACGGGATCTCATGAATGAACCGTGTTTGGCATTGTCGACGCGATACGTCATGTCCGATAGGTTTTCGCAACTTCATACGTGGCACGAATTGGTCGAAGATGCGGAGCGCCACAATGCGCTCAAATATGTCGACCCCAAAGCCACGTCTGCTGATTTCACGATGATTTGGTCTTTCTCGCTTGTAAGGCGGGCCGAAAGCGTTCTCTCTTACCGCATCGGACGCTATCGAGACGACCGAGACCAGTTCGCCAACCGTCGGACGATCGGCTTTCCCGGAATCGTGGGCTTTACCGACAATACGCTATTCTCGGATGGCGACTACGGTGCTGCTGAAGGGGCCCTTGATGCGTTACTAACAGACCTCGATTTGTCCTTGCGGGCGTTCACGAACGACGGACGTGTCGAGCTTCCAGCATCGACGGATATTGTCGTGCTTGATCGTGACGAAGTTCGTCCGACAATACTGCTAATAATGCAGTGGAATTGTCCTGCTTGGTTCGAGCCGACCACTCGGCGTCTTTCGTTGAATGATGTATGCTGGTTCGATATTTCGTCGAGAATCAACAATAGAGACGACTTAGAACCTTGGTCCCGCGCTGCACTGGAATGCATCCGCAGACAGCAGTTGTGAATGGCGCTCCCTCAGATTATTCCCCCTCAACAAACAGCATTTATTAGGTTCGAACTGGACCATGGTGATGCGCGCCGCCGTAAGAAAATCCTACAGGATGTTTCTCGAATGTATCGCGGCGGAGCACGGTTCAACGCCGAGAGCTTGGAAGCCATCGAAACCACGATTGACGGCCTTCTGCTACAAAGCAATCAGGATCGGAAGGTGGTGCGGTGGGGCCTCAATGCACTAGGTCAACTTGGCCGCCGAATGGTGTCCGATAATCCCGTCAAGCTTGCGCTGAAGCACTATGATGGCGATCCGGAAATAACTGCGGCGGGTATCGCCGCACTGTCGACCATGTATTCCGGTCGCCTAGAAGAAGTCGACCAGTTTCGGAATTGTGATCCTTGCCTGCGTACCTTAGCCGCGCTCCAGAACACTGACCCCAAGTTTCTCGACCTCTCCAGCGTGCGCATCGACATCGACAAGGCCGATAAAGAGATTCTGAAACTGGCACTGATCACTGTCGGCCTTAACAAGGATGTCGACAACCTCTTCCATCCACGACACAGCAACGGGCAGATCGTAAAGGCGCTCGGCACGTATCCGGATGACATCGTCGTCCAATATTCGGTCTGGGCAATCATTGAAAACCAGAAGTTGGGAATGCACGATTTGGGTGTCAACACGCACCCGGTGGACGTACTCCCTTCGAACGTGCAGGCCAAGATCATGCAGCTTGTCGCGATGCGCGAGCATGATCATGACAAGCGACATCGCATTATGCTCGACGGACCGTACCTTCCACATGCCGAAGCGCGGGAAGGAATGGCAAAGGGATTGCTTACGGTCTACTACGAGGGCTTGGAGGGTATCACCCTTGATTGGTCCAAGCAGGAAGCCGTCGAGTATGTGCGGAAGCTGCTCGCTCAGCATTTCGCGCGGTTCTCAAATGTCTGCATCTTGTACGAAGAAGAAGCTTTGAAGCTTTTCGCGGCAAATCCGGAGCTACGAGACCATCTGCTGCTCGGAGCAGAGGGACAACCGCTCTATCGGCGGCTGCGCATGCAAGACCTGCGGATGGGCACCGCCGATCTATTTGGTGGGGAGGATGAGTTTATGCAGTCGATCAAGCGACAAGGCAAACCCGAGAAGAGGGCCATCAAGGTGCTCATCCTGTCGGCTGCCCCAAAGGACGCCGATCGGCTGCGATTGGACCAAGAGGCACGCGACCTTAAGGAAAAGCTGCGGGCTGTCGAAAGAAAGGTCGTCACGATTGAGGTCGTCAATGAATGGGCTGTACGTGTCGACCAGATTCAGGATGCTCTCTTCAATGGGAAGCCCCAGGTCCTCCATTTCAGTGGGCATGGTGACATCGGGACCTTGTTTTTCGAAGATCGGAACGGGAATGCGGCACCGGTAGACGCGAAAGCGTTCGGCGAGTTAGTCAGCCTACATGCCGATTCCGTTCAGTGCGTAATCCTCAGCGCGTGCTTTTCCGAGGAAGTAGCGAAAGCGGTGCGTGTGCACGTTAAGTGGGTCATCGGCTGTGACAAGTCGATCGCTGACGACGCGGCAATAGCATTCTCGCGCGCCTTTTATCGTGCCCTTGCGAATGGTGAGGACTACGAGAAGGCCTTCCGCCACGCCCGCAATGAGATTTCACTGCATGGGATGAGTAGAGAGGCCGACAAATACAAGCTCATTTGATGCTCAGTTCTTCGGTTAGGCGAACTTACCATTGGACAGACAGAGGGCTCGTGCGTGGATATACCGGTACTGGACAAAGACCTTGAGCGGGAGCAATTCGCAATCGATAGCTTGGCCCTCTTCAAGCTCTTCTCCCGCTTCGAATATGCCATGAAGAGGAGCGACTTTATCAAGCAAGGTTCCTTCGACTCGGCCGAGCCAGATTGGAAAGCATTTGCAACGGCTTTGGGTCCCGACTTTTTCGCCCGTGTAAACGGGAATGAGAAAATGCGTATACTCATCGACAAGCCGCCGAGTCAGTTAAAGTTCAAACCGGCCGCGCCGCCCGAGCCACCTAACGCTGAATGGACCTCCCGAACGTATGCACAGGATACCGAAGGGCTGATCGAAAGCCTTAAGCAGGTCCGAAACAATCTCTTCCATGGAGACAAGGGAAGTCCTCCCGACGTCGGCCGCGACAGCAAGCTGATGGGGGCGGCCTATGCGGTATTGATGGAAGTGCTGGTTTGGATCGAAGACGCAGAAATTCGAAAACAGAGATTCGCGTCATTCGTGGATAAGGTGACGATGCCATTGATGTTCTGATCTCCGGCGAGGGAATAGGCTTCCGCCAGACCCGATAGTCATGCCTGCCGATAGGCCTGCTCTACGGCCTGCGACAGCCGAACCGAGCAGCGCTTCTGCTTTGAATTTTCAACGATCGCGCGGAAGCGTGGGTTGATGAGCGCGGCTCATTGGCACGCACGACACGTCAATCCGGTGACGTTAGCCTCAGGTTCATCAAAGTCTGGTGGAAGACAAGCGGATGACTGTCGGTCGCCAACGTTGGAGCCAGGAGCGAGCGGAGCACTGTCTCAGGCTACAGTGACCGCTCGTCCGGCGCCCACGCCAATGCCGCCGTTCAGAAAACCCCGCCCGTCCGAACAGCATCGCGTGACGTAACCCCAAGGCCTGCGAATACGCATGCCGTAGCGTGATCTGTCAACGCTGCAAGCCGGGCCGCGAATGACCGATTCTGCTGTATGAACAGATGCTTATGGAAGGTCCACTGCCCCAGATAAGGGCTGGAAAAGGCGCTTTTCCGGGCTTTATAGGGAGTGATCGCCGGAGGCTCACATGGCTGCGGCCAGAACTTCCGGGCGATTTGCGACCGCGTGAATTCCCTGACTTTTTCTGGGTATGTTTTACCTGGAATGCCGTCAGCCGGGTAACGGCCAAAAAAGAACCCCGGCGCGAAACGCCGGGGTCATCTTGTCATGCAGTCCGAAACGCTTACGCGGCGGCCGAAACCTGAGCGCTTGCCGGAACCGAGGCGATCGTCTTCAGGATCTGCGAGGCGATCTGGTAGGGGTCGCCCTGCGAGTTCGGACGGCGGTCTTCCAGATAACCCTTGTAGTCGCTCTTGATGAAGGAATGCGGCACGCGGATCGAGGCGCCACGGTCGGCAATGCCATAGCTGAACCGGTTCCACGGCGCGGTCTCGTGCTTGCCGGTCAAACGCTTGTCGTTGTCCGGGCCGTAGACGGCGATGTGATCCATCAGGTTCTTGTCGAAGGCCGCCATCAGCGCTTCGAAATAGGCCTTGCCGCCGACTTCGCGCATATAGGCGGTCGAGAAATTGGCGTGCATGCCCGAGCCGTTCCAGTCGGTGTCGCCGAGCGGCTTGCAATGGTATTCAATGTCGATGCCGTACTTCTCGGTCAGGCGCTGCATCAAATAGCGGGCCATCCACATCTGGTCGGCGGCTTTCTTGGAGCCCTTGCCGAAAATCTGGAATTCCCACTGGCCCTTGGCCACTTCGGCGTTGATGCCTTCGTGGTTGATGCCGGCGGCGAGGCAGAGGTCGAGATGCTCCTCGACGATCTGGCGCGCAACGGAGCCGACATTGGAATAGCCGACGCCGGTGTAGTACGGACCCTGGGGTGCGGGATAGCCGCTCTCGGGGAAGCCGAGCGGCCGGCCGTCCTTGTAGAAGAAATATTCCTGCTCGAAGCCGAACCAGGCGCCCTCGTCATCGAGGATGGTGGCGCGCTTGTTGGAGGCATGCGGCGTGACGCCATCGGGCATCATGACTTCGCACATGACCAGCACGCCGTTGGTACGGGCGGGATCCGGATAGACCGCAACCGGCTTCAGCACGCAATCGGAGCTGTGCCCTTCGGCCTGCTGGGTCGAGGAACCATCGAAGCCCCACAGCGGCAACTGCTCGAGATCAGGGAATTCGGCGAATTCCTTGATCTGCGTCTTGCCGCGAAGGTTGGGGACCGGGGTATATCCATCGAGCCAGATATACTCGAGCTTGTATTTCGTCATTCTAGCCTCTCGTTGCTTGATCACCGAACACTGAACGGCGTCGACATGCGTCTGCCGTCAGCAGCCGGCCTGCCGCATTCTTAAAATGCAATTCGTGTGCCATTCTTGGTGTGAAGGGTGCGGCAAAATTGACCCGGTATCCACTCGAAGTCGGTGATCCGCCTAAGCGATGCGTTCCGATCAATCACAGTCGTTCTTTGCACAAATAGTGTGCAATTGCTGATCTTTTCATAGGCATATTGCCTAACTTGATTGCAGACCTTATCTTCGGATCAAGTTGAATCGAAAAGGTTCGGCAGAAGAAAGGAACCCGGCAATGGAAATCATTTCCACACGACCGTCGGCCACAATTTTGATGTTCCCGGTGGCAGCGCGCGCCGCTGCCTCAAATTTGAGCGGCAAGGCTAAGTTTGCGGCAGAGCTTGCCTCGCTGCGTGGTGCCCGCGCAGACTTCGGCGACGGCTGGTACCATGAGGCAGCCATCGAGGATGAGACCCGGGGCCGCAAGAGCTGACACAAAGGGCAGCAGCCCTCGCCAACGAATTGGCCTGAAAAGAGAAAGCCCGGCGCGATTGCTCGCGCCGGGCTTTCTTTTGAACACCGGGCCTGCCTACTCCTTGGCGTGCAGGTCGGTGCCGAGCGTATCCTTGACGAAGATCATGCCGATGACCAGCGTTATCGCCGCGATCACCACCGGATACCAAAGGCCATAGTAGATGTCGCCCTTATAGGCGCTGAGCGCGAACACGGTTGCCGGCAGCAGGCCGCCGAACCAGCCATTGCCGATGTGATAGGGCAACGACATGCCGGTGTAGCGAATGCGGGTCGGGAACATCTCGACCAGGATCGCCGCGATCGGCCCATAGACCATGGTCACGAACAGCACCAGGATGAACAGGATGCCGATCGTCATTGGCCAGTTCACTGCTGCAGGATCGGCGAACATGGCGAACGCGCCACCACCCGGAATGTTGTAGACGGTGACTTCGGGTGCGCCCGCCGCCTCGTCGGTGGTCAGCAGCTTGTCCTTGACTGCCTGGTCGATCGGCACCGTCGCCCTCTCACCGGCACGGATGGCAGCGGCATCCAGCTTCAGTTCCGGGTTGGCGGCAACAAACGCATCGAGCTTCTGGTCCGCAACCTTGGCTGCCGCGCGCTTCAGCGGATAGCCGCCGTCCTGCAGCGACATGTTGACGGCCTTGATGAAGGCGGCTTCCTTGGCCTTGGCCTGATCGCCGGCGGCGATGGCGTCATAGGACTCGACCGTCTCGTTGCCGATCTTGACAGATGCGGGTGTGCCGGCGGCGGCCGTCGACACGACGTCATAGGGAACCGAGTTCTTGGTCAGGAACGAGGTCGCGATATCGCAGGATGTCGTGAACTTCGCGGTACCCACCGGATTGAACTGGAACTTGCAATCTCCAGGTGCCGCCGTCACCGTCGCCCGCGTGTTCTGCTGGGCTGTGGCAAGCGCCGGATTGGCAGCCCAGGTCAGTGCCTTGAACAGCGGGAAGGTGCATACAATCGCTAAGGCAAGGCCCGCCATGATGATCGGCTTGCGGCCGATCTTGTCGGAGAGCCAGCCGAAGACGACGAAGAAGATCGAGCCTACTGCCAGGGCGATCGCGATCATGATGTTGACCGATTGCGCGTCGACCTTGAGCACGTTGGTCAGGAAGAACAGCGCATAGAACTGGCCGTTATACCAGACCACGGCCTGACCGGCGGTGAGGCCGAGCAGCGCCAGCAGTGCGATCTTGGCATTCTTCCATTGACCGAAGGCTTCCGTCAGCGGCGCCTTGGAGCCCTTGCCCTCATCCTTCATGCGCTGGAAGGTCGGCGATTCGGAAAGCGAAAGCCGGATCCAGATCGAGATGCCTAGCAGCAGGAAGGATACGAGGAACGGAATACGCCAGCCCCAGGCAGCATAGTTTTCCTTGCTCAATGAAGCCTGTACGATCAGGATCACAACCAGCGACAGGAACAGGCCCAGCGTCGCCGTGGTCTGGATCCACGAGGTGTAGTAGCCGCGCCGGTTGTCCGGCGCATGTTCGGCGACGTAAGTGGCCGCGCCGCCATATTCGCCACCCAGTGCCAGGCCCTGCAGCATGCGCAGGATGATCAGGATCACCGGAGCGGCGATGCCCAAAGTGGCATAGCCAGGCAGCAAGCCGACCAGGAAGGTCGACAGGCCCATGATCGTCATGGTGACGAGGAAAGTATATTTACGGCCGACAAGATCGCCGATGCGGCCGAACAGCAATGCGCCGAACGGGCGCACCAGGAAGCCGGCAGCGAAAGCCAGCAGCGCGAAGATATTGCGGGTCGCTTCCGGGATGGCTGGACTGAAAAAGGTCGAACCAATGAACACTGCCAGCGAGCCGTAGAGATAGAAATCATACCATTCGAAAACGGTGCCGAGCGAGGAAGCGAAGATGACTTTCTTCTCCTCCCGTGTCATGGCGCGGCTTGCTCCGCCGGCGGTCGATGCTATTGCCATTTCGTTATCCTCCCGTGAGACCCGTTCTCGATGCTGCGCAACACCGTCCGCGCTCTCCTCCGAGCACGGACTCAACGACAGCCATTCGGGAAAAATGACAGAAAGCGCCCGCCAAAGGCAGCGCGTCTTTGGGATTATGACTTTGGTATTAGGTGCGCTGCGGGATGAAACCGGGCGAGCTGGGAAAACCCCTTAGCCCTTGAGCGCTTCCAGCAGGCCGACAGCAGCCATCATGTCGTGCTTGCGAGCCGCGCGGCGGGCAACGGCTTCGGCGTCCTGCCCCCAATGCTCGATCTGCCAGTCCTCGTCGACATGAGCCGCGGCCCATGCAGCCTCAGCGTCGATCTCGCCGAAATCGACAGCCAGCGCCAGCAGCGCCGAACCTGTGAGCGACGTCATCACATGGATGGCGGCGAGACGCAGCGGCTCTGTTCGCTGGGCAAGATGGCTGCCCAGCACCGCGATGGTCTCACGCGGCTGCTCGACATGGATGATCCCCTCGGCGAGATTGAAGCGCACCCCAAGTGTTCCCCTCGCCCAGTCTATCACCGAGTCCCAATGCTGGTTCTGCCGCTCCACCAGCCCTTGCGGCGCGTCGGCGCGGTAACAGAGCAGATCGGACGAGGCGAAGCGCAGAATGTCTTCCAGCACCGCCTGCGGGTCGCTGGCGACGCCGTCGATGGCGGTGTTGACGAGGCGCATCACCGGCATGGTCACCGGATTGATGGTCTCGCTTTGGGCGGCGAACTCGTCGGCGACGAGCGCGGCTGCCGCTTCGGTAGGCACTGCCAGCAGCGCCTTGCCGGGCGTGCGCACCGGCTTGCCGTCGAGATACACGGCAAAGCCGCCTTCGACCGGCGCGACCGAGACGGTCTTGTAGAAGCGCTTCGGCAGAGGCGTCTTCATCTGGATCTGGGCGCGGCGCACCGGATCCGGATCCGAAAGATATTTGCCCGCTTCAAGGTCGTTGAGGATGTCACGCATAGAAGGTCTCTCTTACACCGGCGTCAGCTTGCGCACTGGCCGGTTGACGATGATCAGGCCGGCGGCAATCAGGCCAAGTGCCAGGAAAATGCGCATGGTCAGCGGCTCATTCAAGAACATGGCGCCGCACAGCACGCCGAAAACCGGCGACAGGAAAGTGAAACTGGACAGGCCTGACGCAGGATAGCGCCGCAACAGCCAGAACCACAGCACATAGGTGAAGGCGACGATGTAGACAGCCTGGAAGAGCAGCGCCAAGGTCGGCAGCACGGTCGGGTCGCGAACGGGCGGGCCGGCGAGAGGCAGCACCAATATGCCGACGATCGCTGCCCCGGCGAGTTGGTAAAGCAGAAGCTTCTCGGCGCTCGCCTCGACCAGCTTCGACCGCTTGATGAGGATGTTGGTCAAAGCCCAGAAGAATCCGGAGCCGAGGCTCAGCAGATCGCCGAACAGCATGTCTCCGCCGCCGCCAAGCTTGTCGGAAAACACCGCGACAAGG
Organism: Mesorhizobium sp. M0088; assembly: GCF_040322895.1. Lineage (NCBI taxonomy): Bacteria > Pseudomonadati > Pseudomonadota > Alphaproteobacteria > Hyphomicrobiales > Phyllobacteriaceae > Mesorhizobium > Mesorhizobium sp. M0088. Next base: position 6,018 of record NZ_JAMYUI010000019.1, on the reverse strand, counting down.
CCGGCAAAGGCCAGCAGCAGGCCAAGGAATTTCCTCAATGTGATCTGCTCACCGAGCAGGAAATGGCCGCCGAGCAGCATCCAGAACGGCATCGTGTTGACCAGCAGCGTGTTGCGGGCAACGGTCGTATGCTCCAGGCCGACATAAAGGCAAAGGAACTCGATGCCGAAAAGCGCGCCAACCACGATGCCGGCGAGCAAGGTCCCGTCGCGCGTGAAAAGCGCGATGCCGCGCCACCGGCACCAGGCAAAGACACATAGGCCGCCGATGATCGAGCGCGCGATCGACAGGAAGACCGGGTCATAGCCGGCGTAGGAGATCTTGGCGGCGACGTAATTCAACCCCCAGGAAAAGGTCAGCCCGACCATGATGGCGGCGGCGGCCATGTCGACCGTGTCGCGCCGGTCGAGCGCGTCACTGGCGCCGCTCACGATCAGTCCTCCGCGCTGGCGTCGTCGAAGCCGATCAGGTTCCAGCTCTGGCGCATGTGCGGCGGCATTGGCGCGGTGACATCGATGACGCCCTTGTCGGGATGCGGAATGATGATGCGGCGGGCGTGCAGATGCAGGCGGTTTTGAATGCCCCCTGGAAAGTCCCAGTTGGTGTCGGCCTCGAAATATTTCGGATCGCCCAGGATCGGGCAGCCGATGTAGGCGGCGTGGACACGAAGCTGGTGGGTGCGGCCCGTATAGGGCTCCATTTCAAGCCAGGTCATCGTCTGCGCAGCCTGCTCGATGATGCGGTAGTAGGAGACGGCGTGATCGGCGCCCTTTTCGCCATGCGCGGCGACACGCACGCGGTCACCGTCCGGCGTCGGCTCCTTGATCAGCCAAGTCGAGATCTTGTCCTCGCGCTTGGGCGGCACGCCCTTGACCAGCGCCCAATAGGTCTTCTTGGTCTCGCGGGCGCGAAACGCTTCCGAGAGCTTCATGGCGGCCAGCCGGGTGCGGGCGACGACCAGAACACCTGAAGTGTCGCGGTCGAGCCTGTGAACCAGTCTGGGCTTCTCGCCCTTCTGGCTGCGCCAGGCCTCCAGCATGTCGTCGACATTGCGGGTGACGCCCGAGCCGCCCTGCACCGCAAGGCCCGCCGGCTTGTTGAAGACGAAAACCTTGGGATCTTCATGGATCAGCATTTTCGACAGGACATCGGCATCGCCCTGGTTGCGGATCGAGTGGCCGGTCAGCGCACTCTCGCCCTTCTTGTCGACCTCGAGCGGTGGGACGCGAACCATCTGGCCGGGCTCGACACGGGTGTCGGCCTTGACCCGTCCGCCATCGACGCGGATCTGGCCGGAGCGCAGAAGCTTCTGCAAATGGCCGAAACCAAGGCCCGGGAAATGGGTCTTGAACCAGCGGTCGAGCCGCATGCCCGCCTCGCCGGCCTCCACCGTGATCTGTTCAACGCCTGCCATGTTTTTTGTCGCTTATCCGTTTCCCGAGCGAAGCTCGGCCTGTTCTTGGCGCGGCAATAGCACTAAGGCAGGCTTCTTGCGAGCCAAAGTCCCAGAAACAGGGCGATAATGGCGCCAATGACGCTGGCAAGGGCATAAGCCAGCGCAGGCAGCGTGGCTCCCCGCTCCCACAGCGTCGCGAAATCGAGCGAAAAGGCGGAGAAGGTGGTGAAGCCGCCGAGAATGCCGGTAGCAACGAACAGCCTGACCTCGTTCGATCCGCCACGGCGCATCATGGAGGCCATGAACAGCCCCATGGCGAAGGAGCCAATGATGTTGATGGCCATCGTGCCCCAGGGATAGCTGGGGCCGACAAAACGCAGCGCGCCGATGTTGGTAAGGTGACGAATTCCGGCGCCGATGCCGCCACCGACGACGACGAGAAGCAGATTGAACATCTTCGGTACTTCCCTGGGCTATTCAAATTCAGCCGATGCCGCCAACTGCATTGAGCGATTGCCTGCTCAGGTCGTGCCGGCATTCTTCGGCTTGGTCGAACCGATCATCTTCCAGTTCTTGTAGAACATGGAATTGATGCGCTCGACGCTGACCGAGACGATTGAGAGCATGCCCGCGATCAGTCTGGGAACCGGAGACGGCCGGATGATGTCCATGAACACGCAGTAGCGGCGTCCGTCATACTCGTTGACCGAGCGATGCAGCAGCGTGTCGTCGAAGATGAACAGCGGATTGTCGTACCAATAATTCTTGACGTTGCCGCACTCGACGAAAATCTCCGACTTAACCGGGATCAGATTGTAGAGGATGCGCAGGCTGAGCCGCAGCGGGCCGAAATGCCAGGACGTCGATTCGCGCTTGCTGAAGACGGAAACGGCTATGGTCTTGATGTACTTGAAATCCTTGTTGAACTCGGCGACGTTGTCGATCCTGTGCTTACCGTACCACTGGTAGACATACATGCCGCGCCGGCCGGCGCCGAAATTGGCGTCAATGTCGGCAATGATCTCATCCTTGCGCGCCTTGAAGATGTCCAGGACCTCGTTGACCTCGCGCTGGTAGTCGGCGGGAAACTGCTCCAGCTTCCAGACGCCCGGATTTCTGTAGCACAAGAGGTCGACCAGCAGATTGAACGGCGAAAGCAGCCAGGTGAACAGGCCGTTACCGAGAAAATAGCCTGAGAACAGCGACAGATCCTTGCGGTCGTTGCGCAGCACGTCGATCAGGCCGCAGATGATGAAGATCGTCGTCAGGATGGGAATGAAATAGAAGCCAAGGGCGAGAAGCGGGATGGCAATGGCGAATTTGCGAAGGGACTTGCGAAGGGTTTTTGTCATTTTTCCACGCGCGGAGCGCGATCCTGTTGCGAATGAAGTGCCCAAATCACGGCAACGACCACCGCCCGGTCGTGCGCCTTGATAAGGTTTTTTGGGTTACCACACAACGGCCCTGCTATCGTGGCCGGCTGGCTGCCCGGTGGATCTGGTCAACGGCCTCACGCAAGCCTGCTACTCCCGCTCCTTGCGCAGCTTCGCCCAATAGTCGAGCCGCTTCCTGATGTCGCGCTCGAAGCCGCGCTCGGGCGGATCATAGAAGGTCTGGCGGCCCATCTTCTCGGGAAAATAATCCTGCCCCGAAAAGGCATCCGGCTCGTCATGATCGTAACGATAGCCGGCGCCGTAATCCTCCTCTTTCATCAGCTTTGTCGGTGCGTTGAGGATGTGCTTGGGCGGCAGCAGAGAGCCGTGTTCCTTGGCGGCCCGCGTGGCGGCCTTGAAAGCATTGTAGACGGCGTTGGATTTGGGCGCGGTGGCGAGATAGACGGTGGCCTCGGCAAACGCCAACTCGCCCTCGGGCGAGCCGAGATAGTCGTAGGCATCCTTGGCGGCATTGGCGACGACAAGCGCCTGCGGGTCGGCAAGGCCGATGTCTTCCATGGCCATGCGCACCAGCCGGCGGCCTAGATAGAGCGGATCCTCGCCGGCATCGAACATGCGTGCGAGATAGTAGAGAGCCGCGTCAGGGTCTGAACCGCGTACCGATTTGTGCAGCGCCGAGATCAGATTGTAATGGCCGTCCTGGCCCTTGTCGTAGATCGGCGCGCGGCGCTGGACGATGCGCTGCAGTCCCTCGGGATCGAAGACCTCGCCGGGTTTGGCTGCCCGCCAGACTTCTTCCGCGAGCGTCAGCGAGGCCCGGCCGTCGCCATCGCTCATGCGGATGAGCATGGTCCGCGCCTCGTCGTCGAGCGGCAGCGCCCTGCCCTCGGTCTCCTCCGCCCGCACCATCAGCTTGGAGATGCTCTCCTCGCCAAGCGAATGGAAGACCAGAACGCGCGCGCGTGACAACAAAGCGGCATTCAGTTCGAAGGACGGGTTTTCGGTCGTGGCGCCAACCAGCACGACTGTCCCGTCCTCCATGACCGGGAGAAAGCTGTCCTGCTGGGCACGGTTGAAGCGATGGATCTCGTCGACGAACAGCAAGGTCAGGCGGCCATTGGTGCGGCGCAATTTGGCCGCTTCGAACACCTTTTTCAGGTCGGCGACGCCGGAAAAGACAGCCGATATCTGCTCGAAGGCCAGGCTGGTTTCGCCGGCAAGCAGGCGCGCCACGGTGGTCTTGCCGGTGCCGGGCGGCCCCCAGAAGATCATCGAGCCGAGCGAGCCGGAACCGATCAACCGGGTCAGCGCGCCGTCAGGGCCGGTCAGATGCTCCTGGCCGACGACCTCGCCAAGGTTTCTCGGCCGCAGCCTGTCGGCCAGCGGCCGCCCAGGCGGGGTCTTTTCCGGTTCATCGACGCTGAACAGATCGGCCATGCACTTCTTTTTCGTTGGAGCATGAGCCCGAATGCACGGAACCCAGCCCTAATAACGCAACACCTGACGCATTATCTGCCCGCCACGCTCGACGGTAAAGCGCCACCAGCGCGTATCCGTCCTGGCCGCCAACTCCAGGGTCGCCGCGGTATCGATGGTGGTGCCGTTCACCTCGCGCACGATGTCGCCCGGCTGGAAGCCGAAATCGGCGGCCGGAGAATCACGGTTGATGTCGACCACGGTGACGCCCTTGATGTCCGTGCGCAGGCCAAGCCGCTGCGCGAGCCGGGGCGACAGCTCCGCGACCTTGGCGCCCGAAAACGGGCTGCGGCCATGCAGCGTCACCTCGGCAGCTTTCATGCCTTCCGGAGCACGCTCCAGCGCAATATCCATCGCCGCCTGCTGGCCCTTAGTCAAAACCGCGAAATTGGCGGTGGTGCCGATCGACAGCGTCGCCATCCGGTAGTCCAGCGCTTCGATGCTCTCGACCGGCTTGCCATTGAGTTGCAGCACCACGTCGCCGGGCTTGAGTCCTGCCTTGCCGGCCGGACCGGTCGCCTCGACCGACGAGACCAGCGCACCGGTCGGCTTCTCCATGCCGAGCGATTCGGCGATCTGCGGCGTCACCGATTCGAACTCGGCGCCGATATAGGGCCGTTCGAAGAAGTCGAGCCCGGCCTTGGCCGCGTCGGCAAAAGCGCGGACCATATTCGAGGGAATGGCGAAGCCGATGCCGATCGAACCGCCACTGCGGCTGTAGATGGCGGTGTTGATGCCGACCAGTTGGCCGCCCATGTTGATCAGCGCACCGCCGGAATTGCCCGGATTGATGGCGGCGTCGGTCTGGATGAAGAAGCTGGAATCGGAGACGCCGATATGGCTGCGGGCCAGGGCCGAGACGATGCCGCTGGTGGTGGTTTGGCCGACGCCGAAGGGGTTGCCGATGGCCAGCAGCAGGTCGCCGACCTCGAGCGCGTCGGAATCGCCGATGGCGATAACCGGAAACGGCTTGTCCGAGGTGATCTTGAGCACGGCAAGGTCGAGTGTCTCGTCCTTGAGCAGCACCTTGCTGTCGAACTCACGCCCATCAGCGGTCGCCACCTTGACCCGGTCGGCATCCTTGATGACGTGGTAATTGGTGACCACGACGCCGGTCGGATCGACCAGCACGCCGGAGCCGAGCGAAGACTGCGCACGCGGCTGCGAGCGACCGAAGAATTCCTCGAAGAACGGATCGCCATCGAAAGGCGACGTGACCTTGGCCGTCTGCGAGGCATAGACGTTGACCACGGCCGGGGCTGTCTGCTTGACCAGCGGCGCAAACGACAATTGCACCTCCTCGCGGCCGAAGGGTACGCGCTTGTCGGGACCAGCCGTGGCGTTTTCGCCTTCCACGCCATGAAGCAGGTCGGTCAGCACATCGGACAGGCCGGGATCGGTTTTCGTCTCCTCGGCCAATGCCTGCCTGACCACCGGTGCGGCCGCAAACGCCATGATGGCGAAAAGCAGAACAAAGGGCAGTCTTCTGGCGCGCATTCGCGAATCCTCCAAGGCAAGTTCGGGGGCATTGTCCCGACGATTGTGCAAAATGAAAGGCTAAGCCGCTGAAATCCGACTATTTTGGGCCAAAACCCCAGGGGCAAGCCAGGAAATCGGATTCCGCCGCGGTTTGCTGCTTTCAGAAAACAAAAAGGGGCCCGCAGGCCCCTCAGACTGCTGACAAACCCCTGGCATTTGCTGGGGGTTTTTGATTCACTGGGTCATGTTGAAGCGACCCGCCCCTGAACAGAC
>NZ_JAMYUI010000018.1:0-158476 GCF_040322895.1 Mesorhizobium sp. M0088 | reverse complement strand
ATCAACCCCTATGCGCTGGTGGGCCGCTTATTTTGTTTAAACTCCACCCCCTTTAAAAATTGGGTGGATGTCCGGGGGCGCGGGGGCTGCCGGCGGGGCGCTTGTCTCAATCCCACAATCGCCCTGGGAGGGCCGATGGACGGTGCGGCTCCGCTCTTTCGTATGGAAGGCATATCCAAGCGCTATGGCGGCGTACGGGCGCTGGAGAAGGCCGAGCTTGTCGTCGAAGCCGGCAGCATCCACGCCATTCTCGGTGAAAACGGCGCCGGCAAATCGACGCTGATCAAGGTTATGGCAGGTGTCGTGGCGCCCGATGAGGGCCGCATGACGCTGGACGGGCGCGAGGCGACCTTCGCTTCTCCGGGGGCCGCCAACAAGGCCGGCATCGTCTGCATCTTCCAGGAACTGTCGCTGGTCCCCGAGCTCAGCGTGGCCGACAACATCGTCATTTCCGATCCGCCCAAACGCTTCGGCATGATCGACCGCAAGGCGCAGCGCCGCATCGCCGAAGAAGCACTTGCTCGCGCCGGCGCCGCCGACATCCACCCGCTGGCGCTGGTCAAGGACCTGCCATTGTCGCGCCGCCAGATGGTCGAGATCGCCAAGGCATTGGCACGCAAGCCGCGCATCCTCATCCTCGACGAAGCCACCTCCGCGCTGACCGCCGCGGATGTCTCGAAGATCTTCGCGGTGCTCAAGCGGCTGCGCTCGGAAGGGCTGGCGCTGCTTTACATCTCGCACCGCATGAACGAGATCGCCGAACTGGCGGATCAGTGCACGGTGTTCCGCAACGGCCGCAATGTCGCCAGCTATGCAGCCGGCTCGAAGAGCGACAATGAGGTGGTCGAACTGATGATCGGCCGCGAATACAGCCATATCTTTCCGCCCAAGCCGGCGGCCGTGCCTGCCACCGCGGCCCCCAGGCTCGAGGCCCGCAAGCTCTCATGGGCCGACCGGCTGCACGATATCTCGCTGACCGTCAGGGCAGGTGAGGTGGTCGGCCTTGGCGGCCTCGACGGCCAGGGCCAGCGCGAATTGCTGCTCGCCTTCTTCGGCGTGCTGCGGGGCCTCAGCGGCCAGATCCTGATCGACGGCAAGTCTGTCTCGATCACCAGTCCATCCGTTGCGCGCGACGACGGCATCGGCATGGCGCTCATTCCCGAGGACCGCAAGACCGAAGGGCTGATGCTGCCGATGACGGTGCGCGAGAACCTGTCGTTCGCGGCGCTCGACCGGCTGTCGAAGGCCGGCATCATCGATCGCGCCGCCGAGCAGCGGCTGATCGACGACATGGTCGGCCTCTTGGCGATCAAGACGGCGGGCCTCGACATTCCGGTCGGCGCGCTTTCGGGCGGCAACCAGCAGAAAGTGGTCATCGCCAAATGGCTGATGCGCCAGCCGCGCATCATCCTGCTCAACGATCCGACGCGCGGCATCGACGTCGGCACCAAGCAGGAACTGTACCAGCTGATGCGCAAACTGGCCGACGCGGGTGCGGCGATCCTGTTCTACTCGACCGACTATGACGAACTGATCGGCTGCTGCGATCGCGTGCTGGTGCTCTATGACGGGGCGGTCAAGCGCGAGTTGGTCGGTGCCGAGATCACCGAGCGGGCGCTGATATCAAGCGCGCTCAACATCCATGGCGAGGAGAGCCCAGTGGGCCTGGGAGCAAGCGCGTGAAAGATTGGCGCTATTGGCTGGCCGAGCAGCGCGGAACGCTGCTGGCGTTCGGCATCTTCATCGTCATGTTCGTCATCTACACCTCGAACCATCCGGCGGGCTTCACCGCCAATGTCGTGCAGACGGCGTCGAACAAGGGTGTGCTGCTCGCCTTCGTCGCCATGGCGCAGACGCTGGTGGTGATCACCGCGGGCATCGACTTGTCCGTCGGCATGATCTTCCTGCTCACCAACTGCCTCGCCTCCTGGCTGGTGGTCGGCACGCCGATGCAGACGACGCTCGGTGTCATCGCCGTGCTGGCGGTAGGGCTGCTGTGCGGCGCGATCAACGGCGCCATCGTCATCTATGGCCGGCTGCAGCCGATCGTCGCCACCATTGCCACAGGCGCCGTCTATTACGGCATCGGCCTGTTGCTGCGGCCATTTCCGGGCGGCTCGGTCAATGAGGATCTGGCCGACGCGCTGACCGGCCGTGCGTTCGGCGTGGTGCCGGCGAGCCTGGTCGTCCTGCTGGCCGTCGTGCTGGTGATCTGGGTGCCGTTCAGCCGCTCGGTGCTCGGCCGCGCGGCCTACGCGGCGGGGTCGTCGGAGACGGCGGCCTACATGTCCGGCGTGCCGATCCGGCGCGGCAAGTTCGCCGCCTACACGCTGGCCGGCCTGCTGGCGGCGATCGGCGGACTGTTCCTGACCTTCTTCACCTATACGGGTGAAGCGGCCTATGCCAGCGGCAACTCCTACACGCTGTTTTCGATCGCCGCGGTGGTGCTCGGCGGCGTTTCGCTGTTCGGCGGCAAGGGCAGCGCCATCGGCGCCATCTTCGGCGCACTGGCCTTCCGCACCATCGGCGACCTGTTGTTCGTCTTCGATTTCGATCCGCTCTGGCAGCCGCTGTTCCAGGGCGTTATCCTGCTGGTCGCCGTCAGCCTCGGCGCCTTCGCCCTGTTTCGGGTCCGCAACCGGCTGGAGTGGTTCCTGTGAGCGAAACGACGCTTGGCGGCATTGCCGGCCGCGTGCCCAGATTCATCCGCCGTGCCGATCCGGCGGTGCTGACGGCCTTTGCCTGCATCGTTCTCTTGCTGTTCCTGGGCAGCCTCTATTCCAGAAGCTTCCTGTCGCCTGAATATCTTCTGCAGCAGCTCAAGGTGGCTTCATTCCTCGGCGTCATCGCCACCGGGATGATGCTGGTCATCCTGCTCGGTCAGATCGACCTGTCGGTGCCGTGGGCGGTGGCGGCGGGCGCCATGATGGCCTGCGCTGCGGCGGCCTACGGCCCGGTCGGCGTGGCGCTGGCCATTCCGTTCGGTATTTTCTGCGGCATGCTGATCGGCGTCGTCAACGGCATCGGCGTCGCCTATCTGCGCATCCCCTCGATGATCATCACATTGGCCACCAACGCCGTCGCGCAAGGGCTGATGGTGGTCTACACCGGCGGCTTCTCGCCGCAGGATTCGGCGACGGGCGCGATGCGCTACCTGGCGACCGGCTTCGCCATTCCTGGCGTGCCCAACGCGGTCATCATCTGGGCGCTGATCGGGGCCGCGATGGTGTTCGTGCTGACCCGTACCAGCTTCGGCCGCACCGTCTACGGCATCGGCAACCGCGAGCGCGCGGCCTATCTCTCCGGCATCGATACGCGGCGCGTGGTGATGATCGCCTTCGCCGTCTCCGGCGGGCTCTCGGCTTTCGGCGGCGTGCTTCTGGCGGGCTATGCCTCCAAGGCGGCGCAGTCGATGGGCGACGCTTATCTGCTGCCGTCGATCGCCGCGGTGGTGCTTGGCGGCACCTCGATCCTGGGCGGACGCGGCTCTTATCTCGGCACTGTCGCCGGTGTCATCCTGATCACGCTGCTGCAATCCATCCTGTCGGTCATGCAGATGCCGGAGGCGGGGCGGCAGATCATCTACGGTGTCGTCATCGTCGCCATGCTGCTGCTCTACGGCCGCGCGCCGGCAAGCCGCTGACCGTGGACGAAGTGGCAGCACAGGCGCCGACGAGCGCCCCCGGCTCGGTGCCGGCCATCGTGGTCATGGGCGTCGCCGGCTGCGGCAAGTCGGCGGTGGGCATTGGGCTTGCCGCCGCTCTGGGCGTTACCTTTATCGAGGGCGACAGGCTGCATCCGCCGGAAAACGTCGCGCGCATGGCAAGCGGCGAGCCGCTTACCGATCAACTGCGCGAAGGCTGGCTCGATGCGATCGGCGAGCGCATCGCGGAGTCGGTGGGCAGCGGACAGGGCGTGGTTGCCGCCTGCTCGGCGCTGAAGCGCAGCTACCGCGACCGGCTGAGCGGCTTCTGCCCGGAAATCGTCTTCCTCTATCTGGAGATCGACCCTGCCACGGCCAGGCAGCGCGTCGGCAACCGCAAGGGCCACTTCATGCCGGCGAGCCTGGTCGACAGCCAGTTCGCCATCCTCGAGCCGCCGGCTGCGGATGAGCGCGCCTCGACACTCGATGCCACACGCCCGGTCGGTGAGCTCGTCGCTGCCGCGGTCCGCCTGATACGCCGGTCATGAGCCTTCATCCATGCCGATGCCGGTGCTGTCCTGGGCCTCGGTCAGCCGCTGCCGGCGGGACCACGTCAGCATCTGCTCGGGGTAGAGCCTCAGCGCTTCCAGCAGGCGGTCGCGCTTGAGCAGGATGTAGCGCGCCTGCACAGTCATGTTCTTGGCGCCATCCCTGGCCATGTCCGTTGCCGGGGCGGCCGGAGCCTCCAGCGTCAGCTCGGGGCTGAGCACGGCCCGGTATTCGATGAAGGGAACCATCTCGAAGGTCGACATGGCAAACAGGGCGGTTCTGCCCCTGGCGGCAAAATTCGCGGGCGCCGAGGCGAGATGCGTCCAGCCGCTTTCGCCCATGGCTGCCTCGGTGAAAGTCGTGCCGGCATGGATGGTGTTGGTCATCGTCACCACGCCATTCTGCTTCAGGATTTTCTGGATGCGGACGGTGACCTGATAGGCGTCGTCACGATCAAAGGCGACCCGGCTCTTCAGGAACCGGTTTTCGACATTGATCAGCGGCGGGTTGAGGAAACGCAAGCCAAACGCCGATTCGGAAATACCGTGGGTGTTGACGCTCACCTGATGCGCTTCGATACCGGCCTCGTACAGCGCGCGCTTGCCGATGATGGTCTGGGCGGCGAACTGATCGCACCAGAGGATGGCGCCGTGGCCGCGCTGCAAGGCCGACCGCAGTCCCTCCAGCCCCTCCAGCCGGATCGTCGGCGACCAGCGGCCGGCCACCAGATGTGCGGCGAGCTGCAAGCGGCGGCGGTGGCGCGCCGCCAGCAATCCCTCGAACAGCTTGCGTGCATCGATACCATCGCCAAGCACCGCGCGTGTGGCGGCAGCGTAGGCCGGGAATTCCTTGCGCATATGGCGCTTGAGGCGAAACCTCGATATGCGGCCGCAGATCGGCGCCCACCAGCGCACCGGCAGTGCCGCTGCCACCACGAGATAGAAGACGGACAGCAGGCCTTCGCGAAGGTCCTTGTTGGAGAAGCGGCGAAGCCGGCCGGGGCGAACCAGCTTGCGGCTGAAGAAGCGCACGTCCTCCGCCCGTTCCGGGACGAAGACGTCGGCGATGATTTCAGTGCGGAAACTGGCTGCCGATGGCAGCTTGCGGGCGGCCTTGCGGGATTTTGCTAACCACCACAGCCTCATCGGTCCAGCCCGTTCTTCGAACCCCGCTTTACTGCGTCGGCTTGGGCCGTGCAAGGTCGTGTCCGCGCTCGAGACTTCTGCAAATTTCGCTTGCCCTATACCTGGGACAGGCGCGTCGCTTACGTCATTGCACCCGACAAGCAAGATTATCAGCAGCGCGAGCTGGCGCCGGCGATGCCGGACCGCCGGTCGGCAGACATAACTTCAGAAATGTTGATTTCGAGGGCCGGACGAAGATATTCGTGTCGCTATTCCATATACGGCGTCAGCACATCTTCGATCCATTTCATGAACGCGCGGACTCGGCGCGATAGATTGCTCCGATGTGCGACGACGAGGGACACGGTGAGCGCCCGGCGACGAAAATCGGGTATGATCTCGACAAGCGCTCCACTCTCCAAGTACCGGCCAATGCCCAAGAGTGGCGCCTGGATCAGGCCAAGGCCGGCGAGGGCAGCGGCTTCGTAGGTCTGCGCGCTGTTGACGTGTAGCGCGCCTGGCAACTGAAGCGTCGCGTAGCTGTCGCCGTCCGGATATTCCCATCCATAAGGTTTCGCGCCCAGCATCGTCGAAAAATGAATTGTCCTATGGTCCTGACGCTGGAGATCTTCCAGCGATCGAGGCACGCCATAGCGCGCCAGATAGGCGGGACTGGCAGCGTTGGCCATGCGCAACAGGCCCAATGGGCGGGCAATCAGCGTCTCGTCCCGAATGGGTCCAAGCCGCAATACACAATCGAACCCCTCTTGAACCAGATCGACTTGCCGATCGGTACTCGACACCTCCAGCTCCAATTGGGGGTGCGCCGCCATGAAATCCGGCAAGGCCGGCACGATCGTTGTGCGCGCCACTTCGGTCGGAAGGTCGACCCGCAAACGCCCGCGAAGTGCCACGCGATCGCCTGCGAACATCGAGTGCAGATCATCGACTTCAGCAAGCAGATCGCGGGCACGGGCATGAAATGCGCGTCCGTCTTCCGTCAACCGCACGCTGCGCGTCGTCCGGTGCAGGAGCCTGACACCGAGATCTTCTTCCAGCTTCCGGACCGCCGTTGAGGCTCTCCCCTTTTGGATGCCCAGGCTGTCGGCTGCGCGGGTGAAGCTCCCCATTTCCGCTACCGTTATGAAAATGAGGATGTGTTCGAGATTTTGCATTTTCGTTTCCCGGTATTGTTCCCCAAAAAGAGAACAGTCGGTTCATTTCCTCGGTGTTTATCACACCTGAGAGGCACAGTAAGCTTCGAATATGGGATCTCCCCATCGGAGAATGACAAGTGTCCGAAACTGTGAACCCGCATCAGACACCTGAAACTATGACCTTGCATCGCGCCCTGTGGGCCGGCCGGATAATGAGCGCGTTTGTCGTTATCGCTTTGATGGCAGACGGCACTGTTCAGCTTTTCGCGCCGGCACGGATCGCGAGCATGTTGCAGGAAACCGGGTTCGCGATGGACCTGACGCGCGTCGTGGGTCCGATCATCCTCGCCTGCGCCATCCTCTACGCCATCCCGGTCACCGCCGTCCTCGGCGCGATCCTGGTGACGGGCTTTTTGGGAGGTGCCATCTGCGCCCATCTCCGCATCGGTGAGTTGGGATCGCCGCCGGAAATCATTTCCCTGCTTCTGGGCGCGATGACCTGGGGCGGCCTCTATCTGCGCGATCCCCGTATCCGGGCCATTCTGCCGCTCATCCATTGAACCAACAGGGGCAGTTCTGTCCCTCAACATCAGGAGAAAACACATGTTCTTAGTAATGGGAATCACGGGAAACGTGGGCGGCGCGACGGCAAGGCATTTGCTAGCGCAAGGCAAAAAGGTGCGCGCGCTGGTCCGCGACCGCGAGAAGGCGTTGAGCTGGGCGAACCGGGGCGTGGAGCTGGTTGACGGCGATTGGAATGATTCGGCAGCCATCGAGCGGGCGCTCGAAGGCGTCGAAGGCGCGTTCGTCATGCTGCCCCCTGTCTGGGCGCCTTCGCCCGATTACAAGGAAGCAAAGGGCGTGATTGTAAGCTATGTCGAGGCGCTCACCAAGGCAGCGCCGCCGCGAGTGGTTGCGCTTTCGTCGATGGGCGCGAACAGAACCAGCGGGCACGGGGTGATCGCGGCCTTGTCCCTTCTGGAGCAAGGTTTTCGCGACCTGAGATCGCCAGTTGCTTTTGTGCGCGCAGGCGGATTCTTCGAGAATTTTCTTTTCGGGTTGCAGGTCGCGCAGGGCGGAACGCTGCCGGCTTTCTACAATCCGACAAACCGGAAATCGACCATGGTCGCGACGAACGACATCGGCGCGGAATTCGCAACGCTTCTGACCGGGCCAACGTGGTCAGGGCAGCGCATCGTCGAGCTTGGTTCGATGGTCAGCGCGGATGAAGTCGCGGAGCAGTTGGGTGAAGTCCTGAACCTCGACGTGAAAGCCTTTGCAATCCCGCGTGCAGGGTGGGCGGAAGCGCTCGAACAATTCGGCATCCCGAGGGGCCACAGCGGACCTGCCGAAGAAATGTACGAGGCCGTGAATGCAGGATGGATGGACCTCGGTGTGGCGGGTACGGAGCATGTAGCGGGTACGACGTCCGCACGCGCTGTATTCGAGGCTGCGTCAAATGTGAACGGGTAGGCCAAAACTGCATGGGGTTCTCCGTGATTTCGAGCTTCGAAACCCGAGATTCGGAGAACTCCCTCCTTCAACGCACGAATCTCACATCTGTCTGAGCGCGGTCAGCTTGCAGTGGTTTATATCTGCGACGTCAGTTCAACCGGGAAATCGTCATTGTCGGCGTCGCGCATGGCGGCAAGGCTGCGATTGTCCAGCACTTCGGCGATCGCCTGCCGCACCTCCAGCATCATGTGGCGGACCTGGCAGGTCGCCTCGTCGCAATCCTCGCAGCGCTGATACTGCGTGCGGCTGGCGCAAGGGATCGGCGCCAGCGGCCCATCAAGCACGCGCACGACATGGCCGATCTTGATTTCGGAGGCCGGCCGGGCGAGGCGGTAGCCGCCTTCCTTGCCTTTGCGGCTCTGAACGAAACCGGCGTTGCGCAACTCGCCCAGGATGGCGTCGAGGAATTTCTTCGGGATGTTGTTGGCCACCGCGATGTCATTGACGAAGGCCAATTGGCCGGCCGGCAGGCCAGACAGATGCACGAGGGCCTTGAGGCCGTATTTGCCTTTTTTCGTCAGCATGCCCAGATCAACCCATTGAAGCCCCAACCACTCGCATCTGGCGACTGTTTGTGTGCAAATAATGACGTTTTCGCCGCGCGATGATGTTTCGCGAAAACAAGCCGCCGGATTGCAGTTAGGCACAAACGCGTTGATTCTTTGTAACGTTTTGCACTGAGAAGGCGGATATTCCGCTGATAACCAGGTTTTCGGCGTTCAAAACGAAAAAAGCCGGCAGGGCGCCGGCTTTTCCGTCAACTGCGCAGATATCGCGGCCTTCAGCGGCTGCCGTAGGTCTGGTCGAGCAGGCCGCCAGCGGCGAAATGCTCTTTCTGCACTTTGTCCCAGCCGCCGAAGACGTCTTCCACCGTCAGCAGCCGGATATCGGGGAAATCGGCCTTGTATTTTGCCGCCACAGCGGCGTCGCGGGCTCTGAGGCCGTTGCGGGCGGCGATGTCCTGGCCCTCCGGCGTGTAGAGGAAGTCGAGATAGGTCTTGGCCAGATCGCGCGTGCCGTGCTCGTCGGCAACCTTGTCGACGATCGCGACGGGGAATTCGGCCAGCAGGCTGACCGTCGGAGTGACCTGCTCGAACTTGCCGTCGCCATACTCCTTGCGAATGCCGCGCGTCTCCGACTCGAAGGTGATCAGCACATCACCGATCTCGCGCTGCACGAAGGTGGTGGTCGCGGCGCGGCCGCCGGTGTCGAAAATCGGCACGTTGTTGAAAAGTTTGGTGATGAACTCCTTCACCTTGGCCTCGTCGCCCTTGAAGGCTTCCTTGGCGTAGGCGGTGGCCGCCAGATAGGTGTAGCGCGCATTGCCGGAGGTTTTCGGATTTGGGAAAATCACCTGCACGTCGTCGCGCACGAGATCGTTCCAGTCCTTGATATGCTTGGGATTGCCCGCGCGGACAAGGAAGGACGGCAGCGAATAGAAGGGCGAGGCGTTGTCGGGAAAATCCTTTTGCCAGTCGGCCGAGACGAGGTCCTTCTTGACCAGGAAGTCGATGTCGGTGACCTGGTTGAAGGTAACGACATCGGCGCCAAGGCCCTCGGCGATGGCACGCGCCTGCGCCGAAGTGCCGGCATGCGACTGATCGACCGTGACGCCCGGATGCTGCGCGATGAAGGCCTTGTTCACCTGCACGAACAGTTCGCGGCCGACGTCATAGGACGCATTGAGCAGTTTGTCGGCCGACCAGGCTTGGGAGGATGCAAGGAACAGGCCTGCGACGGTGGCAAGCCCGAGGAAAAGTCGTCTCATGAAAACAGGCTCCGATGCAATTTATGGTGGGACCATAGCCGGGGTGCGTGGTGTGCGACGAGGCATGCGCCGTAGGTTCGTGGCCTCATCGTAGGAAAATATGTCGCCTAAGTCGATGAATGTTGGAATTCTGTTCCAGGATAATGCTACCTTCGTCGGAGTTTTTCTGCGCCTTGTTTTGCGGCGCTGCATGGCATATACAAAAGGCATATACAAAAGAGCTGCAACATGCCCCAGAGCCGACATTCAACAACGCCGCCCAAGGAGGCGAAGCTGTTTCGCAACAACCGCAGCCAGGCGGTGCGCATTCCTGTCGAGTTCGAGCTTCCCGGCGAAAAAGTCCTGATCAGCCGGGAAGGCGATCGTCTTGTCATCGAGCCGGTTCGCAAACCTGGCCTCACCGCGTTGCTCGCCCAGTGGGCGAAAGAGCCGCCGCTCGATCCTGAAGACGACTTCCCCGAGATCTACGACACGCCAGTCAAATCCGAGGACATTTTCTAGATGCGGTTCATGCTGGATACGAACATTATCAGCGACATGATCCGAAACCCGGCTGGCAAGGCCGCGAGGGCAATGTCGCGCGAGGGAGATGACGCCGTTTGCACCAGCATCGTGGTCGCCTCGGAATTGCGATATGGCTGCGCCAAGAAGGGATCGGCCAAGCTGCTCAAGAAGGTTGAAGACTTGCTGGCCGAGATTCCTGTCTTGCCGCTCGATGTGCCGGTGGATGCCGAGTATGGCGGACTTCGCGCCGAGCTTGAAGCCGCGGGCCAGACCATTGGCCACAACGATCTTTTTATCGCCGCTCATGCCTGTGCATTGGGCACCACGCTGGTGACCGCCAACACGGGAGAGTTCAACCGGATCAGGGGCCTGAAGGTCGAGAACTGGCTGGCGTAGCCATAGACCAGAGGATCAAGCCGCCGGAAAAAGCTTCCAGCGTCCGGGGCGGAACGCCACCCGGCTTTTCTGCGCCGCGGGGTGATCGACCGGCAGTTCGATTTCGACCCGCTGGCGCTCTCCGCCGATCTCAAGCTCGACCCGGCGCGTGCCGGCGACGCGCCGGCTGGCGGCGACCGTGCCGGCGATGCAGCCGCTGCAGCCGTCCAGCAATTCGACATCGTGCGGGCGGAAGTAGAGCGTCGCATCGCCCGAGGGCTCGTTGGGCGCGGCAAGCCCGATCGGACGGTCGGCGAGCCAGATTTCGCCATTGTCGACCTTGACGGGAAGCGAGCTCGATTCACCGATGAAGCCGTAGACGAAGGGCGAGTTCGGCGTGTCGTAGATATCGTCGGCGGTGCCGACCTGCTCGATGCGGCCCTGGCTCATCACCACGACGCGGTCGGCAAGCTCCAGCGCCTCTTCCTGGTCGTGGGTGACGAAGACGGTGGTGTGGCCGGTGGCGTCATGGATTTCGCGCAGCCAGCGGCGCAATTCCCGGCGCACTTGCGCGTCAAGCGCGCCGAACGGCTCGTCGAGCAGCAGCACCTTGGGCTCGATCGCCATGGCGCGCGCCAGCGCCACGCGCTGCCTCTGGCCGCCGGAGAGCTGCGCCGGATAGCGCTTTTCGAGCCCTGAAAGCTGGACGAGGTCCAGAAGCTCGGAGGCGCGACGGCGGATCTCCTGCGCCGGCGGGCGCAACGGTCCGTGCCGGACCTTCAGGCCGAAGCCGATATTGTCCGCCACCGTCATGTGCCGGAACAGCGCATAGTGCTGGAAGACAAAGCCGACATTGCGCTCCTGGATGGACTTGTGCGAGGCGTCCTCGTCGCCGAAGAATATCTTTCCCCGTGTCGGCCGCTCCAGCCCGGCGATCAGCCTGAGCAGCGTCGTCTTGCCGGAACCGGACGGTCCCAGCAACGCGATCAGTTCGCCCGACTTGATGTCGAGCGACACGTCGTGAAGCGCCGGAAACCGGTCAAACTCCTTGCGCACGTTGGCAACGCGAACTTCCATAGTGGTCCCTTTGTCAGTGCCCGCGTGTCGCGGCGATCTCGGCGCCGTAGCGCATCTCGAGAAGTGTTTTCAAGACCAGCGTGACGAGCGCCAGGCCCGCAAGCAATGAAGCGACGGCGAAGGCACCGACGGCGTTGTACTCGTTGTAGAGGATTTCGACATGCAGCGGCATGGTGTTGGTCAGGCCGCGTATGTGGCCCGACACCACCGATACCGCGCCGAACTCGCCCATGGCACGCGCATTGCACAGGAGCACGCCGTAGAGCAGCCCCCATTTGACGTTGGGCAAGGTCACGTACCAGAAGGTCTGCCAGCCATTGGCGCCGAGCGAAAGCGCTGCCTCCTCGTCGCCATTGCCTTGCTCCTGCATCAGCGGGATCAACTCGCGGGCGACGAAGGGGAAGGTGACGAAGATTGTGGCCAGCACGATGCCCGGCACGGCAAACAGGATGACGATGCCATGCGCTTTCAGCCAGGTGCCGAGCAGCCCCTGGGCGCCGAACAGAAGCACATAGACGAGGCCCGATATGACCGGCGAGACCGAGAAGGGGAGGTCGATCAGCGTGGTCAGGAAGGCCTTGCCCTTGAACTCGAACTTGGCGATCGCCCAGGCGGCGGAGATGCCGAAGACGATGTTGAGCGGCACCGAGATCGCCGCCACCAGCAGCGTCAGCCGGATCGCCGAGCGCGTGTCGGCACTGCCCAGCGCTTCGGTGTAGGCACCGATGCCCTTGGCGAAGGCTTCGTTGAAGACGATGATCAGCGGCAAGAGCAGGAAAATGCCGAGGAAGGCGAAGGCGACGGCCATCAGAGCAAGGCGCGCAGGGCGGCTTTCAGTGACCGCCGCCGACTGGCTTTCATGATGCGGTTCGTAGGATTTGATCTCCGGGTCAGCCATAGCGCTTGCGGCTCCATGACTGTGCGAGATTGACGACCAAAAGCATGATGAACGACAGAGCGAGCATGATCGCCGCGATCGCTGTCGCCGCCGGATAATTGTATTCCTCCAACCGAATGACGATCAGCAGGGGTGCGATTTCTGATTTGTAGGGCAAGTTGCCGGCGATGAAGATGACCGAGCCGTATTCGCCGACGCCACGCGCGAAGGCGAGGGCGAAGCCGGTGACGATGGCCGGCGCCAGGCCCGGAAACAGGATGCGGGTGATGATCTGGAAGCGATTGGCGCCAAGCGTGGCGGCGGCTTCCTCCACTTCCTTGTCGATCTCCTCCATGATCGGCTGCACGGTGCGCACGACGAAGGGCAGCCCGATGAAGATCAGCGCGATGACGATACCGAGCGGCGTATAGGCGACCTTGATGCCGAGCGGCATCAGCAATTTGCCGATCCAGCCGTTTGGCGCGTAGAGCGTGGTCAGCGCGATGCCGGCCACAGCCGTCGGCAGGGCGAAGGGCAGGTCGACCATGGCATCGACGATGCGGCGGCCGGGGAAGCGGTAGCGCACCAGCACCCATGCGACCAGCGTGCCGAAGACGACGTTGACCGCAGCCGCGACGAAGGCGGTGCCGAAGCTGATTCTCAGCGCATTGATGGTGCGGCGATCGGTGGCGATCGCCCAGAATTCAGGCCAGCCAAGGGCGGCCGAGCGCCAGAGCAGCCCGGATAGCGGGATGAGGATGATGAGGGTGAGGTAGGCAAGCGAGAAGCCGAGCGTCAATCCGAAACCCGGAATGACGCTCGGCTGCCTGAATCGCCACCCCGCCTGGGCGGGTGCTGTGGTCATGTCGTCCTGAATATCGACTGCTTACTGGGGCTTGTAGATCTGGTCGAATATACCACCATCGCCGAAATGATAAGGCTGTGCTTTTTTCCAGCCACCAAACTGTGGATCGTCGATGGTTACGAGCTTGATCGGCGGCAGCTTGGCGAGGTCCTCGGCCGGCACCAGATCGGGCTTGGCAGGACGATAATGGTTCTTGGCGATGATCGTCTGCGCTTCTTTGGAATAGAGCCAGCTCAGATAGGCTTCGGCGACCTTGCGCGTGCCCTTGGCATCGACATTGGCGTCGACCACCGCCACCGGCGGTTCTGCCAGGATGGAGGTCGGCGGGTAGACGATGTCGAAATTATCGGCACCGAACTCGTCGAGCGCCAGATAGGCCTCGTTTTCCCAGGCGATAAGCACATCGCCAAGACCCTTTTGCGCGAAGGTCACGGTCGAGCCGCGCGCGCCGGTGTCGAGCACCGGAGCATTGGCGTAGAGCTTGCCGACGAATTCCTTGGTCTTGGCCTCGTCGCCGCCGTCATTGGCGTTGGCGTAGGCCCAGGCGGCGAGATAGTTCCAGCGCGCGCCGCCGGAGGTTTTGGGATTGGGCGTAATCACCTGGACACCGTCCTTGACGAGGTCGCTCCAGTCGTGAATGCCTTTGGGATTGCCCTTGCGGACGAGGAAGATGATGGTCGAGGTGTAAGGCGCTGAATTGTTTTCGAATTTGGTGCGCCAGTCCGGATTGATCTTCTTCGCCTTCGAGACGATGGCGTTGATGTCGCCTTCAAGTGCCAGCGTCACCACATCGGCGTCGAGGCCGTCGATCACGGCGCGGGCCTGGGCGCCCGATCCGCCATGCGACTGCTGGACGGTGACGGTCTCTCCGGTCTCGGCCTTCCAATGCGCGACGAAAGCTTCGTCATAGGCCTTGTAGAGCTCGCGTGTCGGATCGTAGGACACGTTGAGAATGGTGGTATCGGCAAACGCGAAACCGAGCGTGCCGAACTGGACAGATGTGGCGACCAGTGCGCCGAGCAGTTTCCTGAAATGAGGTTTGGTCATTTCTGCCTCCGTTGAACCCGCGCCAAATCTACCGAATTGGTAGAAATTAGATGCATTCAATGTTGCCTTTTTTGCCCCTCTTGAGAAAATGTTCGACGCCATTTCGCCGTTAGGAGAAATATTTTCCTCTTGAGGCCAAAGGAAGAATCCATGGCCCGGCCACTCAGCCTATCTAGCAAGGGGCGGTGCCGAGGCAAGGTGCGGAATTTGGTCCGGTGCATCAATCGGCGGTGATGGGAAAGTCGAAACGCTGTCTGGCGAACGGTTCGCTTTTCAGCGTGAAGTGCCACCATTCCCTTGCATAGTTCTTGAAGCCGCCGGCGCGCATGGCGTCGACAAGCATCTTGCGGTTTGCCGCCGCTTCACTGGCAAGGCCTCGGTGGGCGGTTTCGCTCATCGGATCAAAGCAGTCGAAGCCGGTGCCGAAATCGAGCGTGTCGGCATCGCCCGCGCCGCAGGCCTGGTTCGGGCTGGACCTGCGGTCCGTCCGGGCGACGGCGACATCGACGGTCGAGCCACGTGAATGGGTCGATAGTTCTCCGACATAACCCTTGGCGATCAGCTCACTGCGCCTGACCTTCGGATACCATTGTGGATCGGGCGACCCGCCATCGCGCGTCCATTCATTCATGTCGGCGACGGCGCGGGCAGGGCGGTAGCAATCGAACAACACCAGGGTCAGGCCTTTGGCGGCGATCGCTTTCTGGACGGCGGACAGTGCCTTTGCCGCCTGCTCGGTGAGGATGCAGGCCGGGGCGTCATAGCCGTCCACCTTGCGATGCAGAAAATTGTCCGATCCGGCGTAGCGTATGTCCTGGCGGATCGAGGGATCGACATCGGCGAGCCGGACGAAGCCGGCGGGCAGGGCATCGGCCAAAGCGGGGAGGGTGGTTGCCGCGACAAGGATTGTTGCTGCCAGTGCCGAGGCTGCCGACAAGAACGGATTGCGCGAGGGGTGCCTCGGAACAGGCATGGGTGAGTATCCTGCTATCTGCCGAGCGTCCGGAAAGCCAATTCCATGAATCTCTTGGCGCGATCTATTCGACGAACACCTTCACACTCGCCGCACGCCCTGCGGCGTCGATGACGGTCAGCGTCGAATAGCCGGCGCCGTCGGGCTGCCAGGTCGCGGTGCGGCGACGATCGATGCCTGCCAGCGGCTTGCCGTTGGCGAGCCAGCGGAACGGCGCACGGCCGCCTTGCAGCTTCAGCACCAGTGGCGAGGCGTCGGCCGAATTGGTGCCGAGATCGACGCGGGCGCCGTCGGGCGGGAAGATGATGGTCGGTGCGGGTTCGCTCACCGTCGCCTGCACCAGGCCGTCCGACCCGGCGCCGAAGCGGGCGAGCGTCACCGGCAGGTCCTCGCGTCTGGGGCTGAACATGCCGGGCGGTTTGCCCGGCAAGGGGATGGCGGCGAGGCCCGAGCGGACAAAACCCTCGAACAGGATGGGAGCGGCCGAGACATAGCCGGAAAGGCCGGGCACCGCGCCGGCATCCGGGCGACCGACCCATACGCCCAGCACATAGCGGCCGTCGAAGCCGACCGACCAGGCGTCGCGGTATCCATAGGACGTTCCGGTCTTGTAGGCGATGCCGCGCTGCAAGGCACCCTCGGGCGGCTTGACGCCCGACAATATGTCGATGATCTGCCAGTTGGCCGGACCGTCGAGGATGGTGGCGCTGGTGCGCTCGGCATTGGCAGGCTCGGTGCCGTCATGCAGCGTGTGCGTCTTGCCGCCATTGGCGAGCCCTGTGTAGAGCTGGACGAGGTCGCGCAATGTCACCCCGACGCCGCCAAGACCGATGGCCAGGCCCGGGGCTTCGTTGACCGGCAGTATGGGGCTGACGCCGGCCTGGCGGAAGCGCGCCATCAGCCGCGTTGGCCCGACTGCGTCGAGCACGCGGATCGCCGGCACATTGAGCGACAATTGCAGCGCTTGCCGGATGCTGACATCGCCCTGGTAGCCCATATCGAAATTCTTCGGCCGGTAGCCGGAGAAATCGACGGGGCTGTCGTCGATCAGCGTTTCCTGCGCCACCAGGCCCTGTTCGAAGGCCAGGCCGTAGATGAAGGGCTTCAGCGTCGAGCCGGGCGAGCGGACGATCTTTGTCATATCGATCCAGCCGGAGCGGCTGGCGTCGAAGAAATTGGCCGAGCCGACTTCGCCAAGGATGTCGCCGGTGCGGGAGTCGGCCAGCACCATAGCGACCGACAGACGGGGGCCGAGCTTGGTGGCCGCGTCCCTCGCCACCTGTTCCAGCCCCTCCTGGACGCTCTTGCGGATCGTCAGCTGCAAGGGCTGGCCGGGGACGGCCTTGGGCAACATCGCATAGGCGGCGTGCGCGGCGAGCGCCGGCAGCGTGCGGCGCAGGTCCGAGACATCGTCGAGGGCGGCCCGTGCGGCCTCGCGCTCGCCGAGCAGGCGGGAGGAGACCATTCGGGTCAGCACCCGGTCGCGGGCGGCGTGGGCGATCTTCAAATTGCGGTCGGGCCGGCGCTTTTCCGGCAGTTGCGGCAGAGCGACGAGCAGGGCGGCCTCGGAAACGGTGAGCCGTTTCGGCTCCTTGCCGAAATAGGCGAGCGAGGCGGCGCGCACGCCTTCCAGATTGCCGCCATAAGGCGCCAGCGTCAGGTAGCGTTCGAGGATCTCGCGTTTCGACAGCCGCCGCTCTATCTGGATGGCGCGCAGCATCTGCTTGACCTTGGAGCCGAGGCTGCGGCTTTCGCGCGGCTCGATCAGCCGGGCAAGCTGCATCGAAAGCGTCGAGCCGCCGGAGACGATGCGGCCGCTGGTGGCGAACTGGCCGGCGGCGCGGGCCAGCGCCAGCACGTCGACACCTTCATGGTCCCAGAAACGCTTGTCTTCGTAGGTGACCAGCATGTCGACGAACTGCTTGTCGACCTGGTCGAGGCGGGTTTCGAGCCGCCAGTAGCCGTCCGGCGTGGCGAAGGCGCGCAACAATTCGCCGTCGCGGTCCTGGACTTCGGTGGAGACCGTGAGTTCGGCTGGAAGCGGGGGTGGGAAGGCACGGTCGAGCGCCCAGAGGGTGGTGGCGGCAATTGCGGTGAGTCCAATGAGGGAGGCTCCTGCAACGGCCGTGCGACGAAGGAACTTCTTGGAAAGCATGGCGCCGCCCCTCATCCGGCTGCCGCCACCTTCTCCCCGTATAGTGACGGGGAGAAGGGTGCTGTCATGGCCGTTGGCGCTTTTCCCGCAACGTTCAAAGTTGGCGAAAGCTTTGTTGCAGGCCTCTTTCTCCCCGTCACTATACGGGGAGAAATGCCGGGCAGGGCAATGAGGGGCAGCACAAGCCTCACTTTCATATTCGCCAAGGCGCCTTACGGCGCCTTGACCTCCATCATGCCGGTGGCGGTGCGGGCCGAATATTGCGGCCGGTACATGTCCTCCACCGTTGCCGCCGGGTGCGCATAGGTACCAGGCGTCACCGCGCGCACGACATAGGCGAGCGTCAGATTGTGGTCATGATCGCCGTCGGCCGGGTTGAACGCCGCGACGAAACGGTCGTCGCGGAATTCGAGATGGGCGGCATCGGTCTGCGCCAGCCACGAGAAGTTCGTCAACTGGGCGCTGGACACCAGGCCGGGATTGTCGATCTCGAAGCCGGCCGGCAACAGGTCGGTGACCAGCAGGCGCGACGGCCATTTGTTCTGCTCGTTGACCTTGAGCACGACGACATAGCGTTCGTTCTGCGTCGCCTCGGTGACATTGGCCTCGGTGCCGTCGAGCTTGTAGTAGGTGCGGTTGATGGTGAAGCCGTCGCCGCCGGCCGGCAAGGGCTGGACCGGCGACGCCACGGTGGTGACGACGGCCTGCAGCGGGGTCTTGCCGGTGTTGGCGATGGTCAGCGGGCTGTCGGCCAGGTCAGAGCCTTCCACCTGGTTGGAGTAGCCGCCGGAATGCGCCGCGCCATTGACGGCCAGCGTGATCGTATCATTGCCCTCCTTCAGCGCGCGGGCCGCCAGCAGCATCCAGGATTCGTCCTGGGTGGTGGTCCAGCGGGCTTCCGCGCGTTCCCTGGTCACCAGCTTGATCAGTTCCGGCACGATTGTCGGCACCGGCTTCGATTCCGCCGCCAGCGCCAGCATCGCTGCGCCATCACGCAGCCGCGAACCGTAGTCGGAGCGGTAGTAGTCGTAGTCGGTGGTGGACTTTGCCAACTGCAAGGCGGTCTTGAAGGTGGCTTCGGCGCGCGGTGTATCGCCGTAGAGCGCCAGGCTTGCCGCCAGCTGGGCAACGGCCATCGGGCTTGAGAAAGCTTCGAGTTGGGTATCCGCATAGTAGCGCAGGTCGCCGATCGAGGCCTTCTTGTTGCGGGCCAGAACGTAGAGGGCGTAGGCGATCTCGCTGCCACGGTCCTGCACGCTCTGGTCGTAGCCGAGCGAGTTCTGCAAATTGCTCAGCGCCTGGTTCATGGCCAGGCTCGGCACGTCGTATTTCTGCTCGCGCGCCCTGGTCAGGAAGTCGGTGACATAGGAATCAAGCCACAGATCGCCAGAGCCCGGACCCCACAGGCCGAAGCTGCCGCCCGAGGCCTGATAGCTCAGAACCTTATAGATGGCGTCCTGGATGCGGCCATGGATATCGGGATCGCTGGCCATGCCGACGCCGGAAGCCAACTCATTGACGTAGAGAAGCGGCATGGCGCGGCTGGTGGTCTGCTCGGCGCAACCATAGGGGTAGCGGTCGAGCGTCATCAGCAGCGACGGCACGTCGAAGGCGGCTGCCTGCGAAACGCCGACGCTGACGGAGGCGCCGTTGAGCAGGCTGGCTGCCAGCAGTTCCTTGTCGACGCGCAGCGCGCCGCCATTGCCCTTGAGGTCGACCACCAGCCGGGTGGTCACCAGCAATTGCGCCGGGCGCACCGGCACATAGAGCGTCTGCTCGACCCTGGTGCCGTCGGCATGGGCAAGCTTGATGGTGAGCGAGGCATTGCCGGCCGTCTGAGCGATCAGCGGCACGGTCAGCGTCTGGCGCTTGCCCTGGGCGAGCGTCAGCTTCTGGGGCAGGGGCTTGTCGCCGGTCGACAGGTCACCCGTCGTTTCGATCGAGAACGCATAGTCGCCGGCCGGACCATCGGTGTCGGCGACGTCGAGGCGCATGACGGCGGCGTCACCAGGCGCCAGGAAGCGTGGCAGGCCAGCGGTGATCACGATGGGATCGCGCACGATGACATCGGACTGGGCGTGGCCGACCGCATCCTTGGTCCAGGCGACGGCCATGACGCGCACGGTGCCGTTGAACTGCGGGATGTCGAAGTCGACCCGCGCCTTGCCGTCGGCATCGAGTTCGACGATGCCGGAGAAGAAGGCGACCAGTTTTTCGGTCGGCGGGTTGCCTTGCGCCTGCATGTTGGCGCCGTCGCCGCCGGTCCTGAGCTTGCCGGTGTTGCCGAGCGAGCCGTCGATCAGGCGGCCGTATATGTCGCGGATTTCCATGCCCAGCATGCGCTGGCCGAAGAACCAGTTCTCCGGATCCGGGGCCTTGTAGTTGGTCAGGTTGAGGATGCCGACATCGACGGCGGCAACCATGACGTAGGCATTGCTTCCCGGCTGCACGCCGGCGACCGAAACCGGGATCGACAGCTGCTGGCGCGGCATGGTCTTGTCCGGCGGCGTCAAGGTGATGGCGAGCTTTTTCGAGCCCGGATCGACCTTCAGCCATTTCACGCCGATGGCGCGGGCCGGCATGCGCGTTTCCTGCGCATCGCCCGGCCTGAAAAGCGTTGCCGTGACATAGGCACCGGCACCCCAATCGTCGCCGACCGGTATGTCGACCGTGCTGCCGCCGGCCGGCACGGATGCCGTGACGGTCTTCAACAGTTTGTCGGAACCGATGTTGATGAGAAGTTCGCCGGCAAAGTGCGGCGAGACTTTCAGCCTGGCCACTTCGCCGGCGGCATAATTGTCCTTGTCGAGGGCGATTTCGAGGCCGTCAGGCGTTTCGGTGGTGGTCGAGGAGACATACCAGCCGGCATCGAACTCGTAGCTTGTCGCCGGTCCCTCGGGATCCGATGTCTCGACCTCGAGGCGGTACTGACCCCAATCGACCGGCACGGAGACCGTCGCGCCGCCGTCGGCGCTAAGGTCGACCTGGCCGTTGGCGATCGACTTGGTGAAGGTGACCGGCTCGTAGTTCCAGGAATTGTTGGAGCGGTACCACTGGTAATTGCGTTCGACCTTGACCAGCGTCCACTGCGCGCCTTTCAGCGCCTCGCGCTTGCCGTCGGGATCGACGGCGATCAGGCTGAACTTGGCGGTGCCGCCCTGCGGCACTTCATTGTCGGCGAAATCCGGACGGATGCCGATCATATGGCCTTGCGGGCGGATGCCGATGTTGAGCGAACGCTCGATGGCGCGGCCGCCGGTTTCGCGCATCCTCACCGTCACTTTGGCGTCGACCAGCTTGGTGGTCGAGGGCAGTTGGTCGACGGAGACCGGGAAGGTCACCTTGCCGTCATCGCCGACCACCGGCAGATCGGCGAGGGGAGTGACCGTGGGTTCGGCCGACTGCTCGTCGGCGAGACCGAAGGAAAAGCCCTGGAAGCGGTACCAATCGCGCGACGTCGACAGCGTCAGTTCGCCTTCCAGCGCCAGGCCCGCCGCCGGCGCGCCATAGAGGAAGCGGCCGTCAATGTCGATGTTGGCGGTTTCGCCCTGGGCGATTTCCTGCTTGTCGGCCTTCATGTCGAATTCGATGCGATCCGGCACGAAATCCTCGACCAGGAACATGTGGCTGGCCACGGCCGGCTGCTTGGGATCGGTATATATCGACACCGACCAGGTGCCTCGCATGGCGTTGGGTTCGAGCGGCAGGTCGACGGCATGGCCACCGGCCGAAGCGCCGTCACTGACGATGCGGCGGCTTTCGACACCGTCGGGGCGCGAGAAGACGAAGGTCAACGGCAGGTTCTCGACCGCCTTGGCGGCGCCGTCGCGGGCAAGCGCCGCGACATGAACATCTTCGCCGGCGCGGTAGATGCCGCGTTCGGTCCAGGCATAGACGTCCAGCGCACCTGGCGCCGCGCGCCCGGTGACGCCGCGGTCGGACAGGTCGAAGCCGGCCCGGCCCATATCTAGAAAGACGAAATCATTGTCGCCCTGCTTGGCCATCAGCACGGCCGGCACCATGCCGCCGTCGCCGCGCGTCAGGCCGGGGTTGAAGACGGCATGGCCGTCGGCATCCGATGTCGCCGTGCCGAGAACCTCATTGTTCCTGGCAACCAGCGTCAGTTCGGCGCCGGCTATCGGCTTGGCGCTGCCCAGTGAACGCGCAAAGACGTTGAGCCCGTCCTGCCCCGTATAGGTCGACAGGCCGATGTCGGAGACGACGAACCATTGCGTGGCCATCGAATTGTAGTTGTCGCTCTTGTCGTTGACGGCCTGCGCGGTCAGCACGTAGACGCCGGGCTTGCGCTGCGGCACCGCCTCGTCGACCGGGAAGGAGGTGGTGACCTCCTTGTTGAGATCATTGGCGATGTCGAGCTGGCCTTGCCAGACCGGCGCGCCCATCTGCTCGGAAATGTTGGAGATGTCGTAGCCGTCGAGCTGGTGCAGGAACTGGTAGCCCGACAGAAGTTGGGCCAGCGAACGATCGCCGATGCGGTAGAGCTTCATCTCGGCGGCGTTCATGTTGACGGTGACGATCGGAATGCCGCGGCGCGCGCCGGCCGGCAGCACGAAGCTGTCACCGGTGAAGCGGGCGGACGGTGCGCGGTCCTGGACATATATCGACAGCACCACGGGGGCCGCGGTCACTTCGCCGATTGCCGCCGGCAGGCCGGCGCGGAAGGTGACGTCGTAATGCTGACCATGCTCCAGCCCTTCGACGCAGATTTGCTTGTCCTTGGCCTCGACGCCCTTGGGTGGCGCGTTGTCGACGGTGACGAACGGCGCGTAGTCGACGCCGGTCTTGACCAGATCCTCGGAGAATTGCGCGCAGATGCGCGGCGCGCTGGTGTCGGCGTCGATGGTGTGATCGACAACGCGGAAACCCTTGCGGGCCTTGAGATCGGCATAGTCGGCCTGGACCGCCGGCGAAGGGTTCAGCGCAAGGCTGGCCTCATAGGCCTGCAGCGCCGGCCGGTAGAGATCGCGCTTGTCGAGCCCGTTGCCGAGCAGCGCCAGCACTTCGGCGCGCGTCTTGGTGGTGCGCAGCAATTTATAGGCATTGAAAGCGGCCGACGTGCCGTTCGCCGGCAAAGTGGAGGCTTCGGAGGTGCTGGCGGCGGGCTGAACGGCCAGCGTTTCACGCGCCAGGTTGAGCCAGAGCGGACCATCATCGGGCAGCACCGAGACCGCGGCCTCGTATTTCAGCATGGCGGAGCGGTGATCCCCGGTCAGCACGGCCTGTTCGGCGGCGTTCAGCAAGGCAGCCATGCCTTCGGTCGGCTTGTCATAGGCCGGGCCGAGCAGCTTGTTGCGGTATTGCTGGGCCTGATCGGCCATCCAGTTGGGGAAGAAAGCGAGTTCCGGCGGCGCGCCGATATCAGGATCGCCATCGATGTTGACGACCTTGCCCGCGACCGCGCCGTTGAAGGTTTTCAGCTGGTTGTAGTCGGATTTGAGGAAGCACCATTTGGCTTTTTTGTTGTAGGTGAAGGCGCGGCAGGCCGGGTCTCCCAGGCATGTCGTCTTGCACTGGTCGATTGTCACATTCTGGTCGGACCTGAGATCAAAGCCGAAATAATCGGAATTGTCCGTTGTCGCGATCCGCCGGGCCTCGGCCGCTTGCGCGGCGCTGCTCCAGGCCAGGACATTGGCCCAGGCGAAAAACAGAAGAATCAGGATAGACAGACCACGAGCCGCGCGCATTGCCATAACACCCCTCCAGACACAGCTGACGTCCGGGCATGATCAAGCTTCAGTCAGGCTTGTCAACACGAGGACGCGGCAGGGTTCCGCCTGCCAACGGTTTCCTTTCCGGCCGATGACCGGTAGTACCTCCATAGGACAGGGGATCACGCTTTCTTGCGGCGACGCAAAAGGTGTGAATTCCAAGCCCGCCCTATTTCAGACAATTGGATTGTGGCCCCTTTACGAGCGCTTCAGAACTTCATTCCAATTTTAGTTTTGTAATCTAGGTTGTCTTAATGCCGGCGCATGAAGAGCAGATGTCAGGAGGTCGCGCGCCAGGGCGTGCGCTTCCGCGCGCCCTGCTGCTGGCCATGATGTGCTCGACCGTGCTCGTCGCCGAATCGCGGCCGGCGGCCGCTTTCGAGCTTTTCGGCATCAAGCTGTGGGGATCGTCCAGCGACGAGGATGCCGATATCGTCGATCCCCTGCGCTACGCCGTTACCATTTCCGCCCCCGACGCCGACAAGGATCTGGTCAAGAAGCTCGAAAATGCCTCGGCGCTGAAGAGTGACGAGGAGCGTCCGGTTTCCGGCTCGCTCGGGCTGATGGCCAAGGCGCGCAGCGACCGCGAACAGCTTGTCGCCGCGCTCTATGCCGATGCCCGCTACGAAGGCGTCGTCACCGTCACCATCGACGGCAAGCCGCTCGACGATTTGCCGCCGGATGCCGAATTCAAGGGGCCGCAGCCGGTTCCCGTGGTCATCGACATTGCCAGCGGGCCGAAATTCACCTTGGGCAATATCCACCTTGAGGGCGACGCGGCAGGGCTGATGAGCGCCGATTACGGCTTGATATCAGGCGGCGATGCGGGATCCGGCGCTGTGCTCAAGGCCGAGGCGCTGATCGTGCGGACGCTGAAGGAGCAAGGCAGGCCGCTGGCAGAGGTGACGGACCGGCAGATCGTCGCCGACCACGCTACTTCGACGCTGGACGTGACGCTGACGGTCGCCGCTGGGCCGGTCGCCGGCTATGGCGACACAACGGTGGAAGGCACCGAAAAGGTCGACCGCGACTTCACCGAATACATGACCGGCCTCAAGCGCGGCCGGCAGTACTCGCCGCAAGAGATCGATGACGCGCGCGACCGGCTGCTGGCGCTCGAGGTCTTCAACAGCGTGACGTTCAAGGAAGCCGACACGCTCGATGCCGACGGCAACATTCCGATCGGCGTCCAGGTCAGCGAGCGCAAGCCACGCTATTTCGGCGTCGGCGGCACCTTCTCCAACACCGAGGGGCTGGGCCTGGAAGGTTATTGGGGCCACCGAAATTTGTTCGGCCGGGCCGAGAAGCTGCGCATCGACGGCAAGATCAGTGGCATCGGCAGCAATGATCTCGGCGAGCTCAACTACAATGCCGGCATCATGTTCGAAAAGCCGGGCGTGATCGGGCCGGCATCGAAGTTCTTCGCCGGCGTCAAGACGGTACTCGAACATCCTGACGCCTATGACCATTTCTCGGTCAAGGGCAGCACCGGGCTGTCCTACGAGCTGACCAAGAAGCAGACGGTTTCCGCCGAGGTGGCGCTCGACTATTCCCGCATCCACGACGCTTTCGGCAAGCACAAATACCTGATCGCCAGCATCCCGCTGCAATATGTCTATGACAACCGGGACAACCGGCTGAACCCGACAAGCGGCTTCCGGGTGCTGGCCTATGCCGAGCCCAGCTACGACATTTTGAGCGGTGCGGCGTTCCTGAAGCTGAGGGGCGAAGGGTCGGCCTATCAGTCGCTGGACTCGGCTTCGAAATTCGTGCTGGCCGAACGTGTCGCCATCGGTTCGATCGTCGGCACCAGCCTCGAACATGTGCCAGCCGACCGGCGCTTTTATTCCGGGGGCGGCGGTTCGGTGCGCGGCTATGCCTATCAGGGCATCGGACCCAAGGACTTCACCGGCCAGCCGATCGGCGGCCTCTCCTTCTTCGAAACCTCGGTCGAGATGCGCATCGCCATCACCGATACGATCGGCATCGTGCCGTTCGTCGACGCCGGCACCGTATCGACCAAATCGGCTCCCGATTTCTCCGATGTCAAGGTCGGCGCCGGCGTCGGCCTGCGCTATGTCACGCCGTTCGGGCCACTGCGCATCGATGCCGCCGTGCCGCTCAACCGCGATCCGGGCGACCCGCGTTTCGGCATCTATGCCGGCATCGGGCAGGCATTCTGAGCGATGAAAACAGTCTGGCGCATCCTCCGCATTGTCCTTTACACGCTGCTGATCGTGGTTGCGGGAGCGATCGGCGCGCTGGTGGTGCTGACCAAGACCGAGCGCGGCCGCGACAATCTCGCCGGCATCATTTCGCGGCTGGCTTCGAACGACAACCGCAAGATCACGGTCAGCGGCATAGACGGCATCTGGTCCGGGGCGCTCAGCGTCGACCATGTCGTGCTGGAGGACCGCGAGGGCGCCTGGCTGGTGGCGCGCAAGGTGGCCGTCGACTGGTCGCCGCTGGCGCTGCTGTCGAAAAACTTCAGCGCCGACCGTATCGCTGCCGAGCGTATCGAACTGGCGCGATTGCCGGTGGCCAGCACGCAGCCAGCGCCGAGCGGGGGTACGACGACGCTGCCGGTTTCCATCGACATCAAGCAGATCGATCTGCCCGAGATCGCGCTTGGCCAGCAACTGGCCGGCAGCGGCATCGCCGAGCTTGCGGCCAAGGGATCGGTCAAGGCCGATGCCGCACCGCTGGCGGTCGAGACGGTGCTCAACATCACCCGCCATGACGGCAAGCAAGGTAATGTCGACGCCAAGATCCACTTTGCGCCGGCGGACAACAGGCTCGATCTCGACCTCAAGGCCTCGGAGCCGGCAGGCGGCATCATCGCCAATCTGCTCAAGTTGCCCGATACGCCACCGGTCGACATAAATGTCTCGGGCACCGGGCCGCTCGCCAATTGGAACGGCATCGGCACGTTCTCAGTCGACGGCAAGATCGTCACCCAGCTGACGGGTCGCCACCAACTGACCGACAAGGGCAATCATATCGAGGCCAAGGGCGACGGCGATTTCGCTCGCTTCCTGCCTGAGAATCTCAAGCCGCTGTTTGCCGGCAAGACCAGTTTCGATATTGCCGGCACCGCCACATCGGCCGGTGGCGTCAGTGTCGACCGCGCCAACATCGACAGCGATGCGGTGCACGGCACCGCGACCGGCATTGTCGATCCTGCCGGCGCCAGCGACCTCTCGGTCGAACTCGCCGCCAAGGGGCCGCCCGTGGTGATCAGCGTCGGCAGCAAGGCGCAGCCGATCACGCTGGCGATCAGCAATGCCACCGCCCGCGCCTTCGGCGACGGCAAGGCGCCGATCATCGACGTCGGCGCCTCCTTCGTCTCCATCGTCGCCGGCGGCACGCGGCTGGACGATCTGGCGGCCCAGATCCATTCCGACGGTTTTGACATCCAGAACCGCGCCGGGCCGGTCACCGTCAAGCTGGAGGCGGGCGGCCTCAACACCGACGTGGCGACGCTGGCGCCGCTGATCACCGGCAAGATCGATGTCGACCTGGCCGGGTCGGTCAGCAAGGACGCCATTGCCATCGACCAGGGCACGCTGCGTTCCGACGCGCTCAACGCTTCGCTGACCGCGACGGTGGCGCTTGC
The DNA here is from genome assembly GCF_040322895.1 of Mesorhizobium sp. M0088. NCBI lineage: Bacteria > Pseudomonadati > Pseudomonadota > Alphaproteobacteria > Hyphomicrobiales > Phyllobacteriaceae > Mesorhizobium > Mesorhizobium sp. M0088. Next base: position 131,502 of record NZ_JAMYUI010000018.1, on the reverse strand, counting down.
CGACCTGTCTATGCAGCTCAAGATGAACGCGGATGCCGTGGCGACGGCCTTTCCGCCGCAGATCGCCTCGGTGCTCGGCGCTAGGGTGAAATTCTCGGCCAGCGCGGCCCGCGATCCGCAGGGATCCTTCGCCGCCAATTCGATCGAATTCACCTCCGGCACGCTCAGCGCCGCCGGCACGGCCAGCATGCAAGGCACCGACATCCAGGCCGACATCAAGGGCAAACTGGGCGACGTTTCGGTGCTGTCGCCGACAGTCGGCGTGCCGGTTGCCGGTGGCGTCGATTTCGCGCTGTCGGCAAGCGGCGCCATGACGGCGCCGGATTTCACGGTTACCGCCGATAGCGACAGCCTGACGGCATCGGGCCGCACGGTGAAGAGCATCAAGCTGACGGCTAGCGGCAAGGCCGATATCACCAGTCCCGCCGCCAATGTCTCGCTGACCGGCTCCGTCGACGACCAGCCGCTCGACATCAAAGCAGCGCTGGTGACGAGCGAAGGCAAGCGTTCGATCAATGGTTTTCTGGTCTCGCTCGGCGACAACAAGGTCTCGGGTGATCTCGCGCTCGACGACAAGTACATGCCGCTCGGCACGCTGACGCTCGATGCACCTGCCATCGACCAGCTGGCCGCACTTGCCGGCCAGGCGATAACGGGCGACATCGACGGAACCATCCGCTTCGCAGGGGATGGCGACGCGCCCTCCGTCGCCATCGATGCCAAGAGCACATCGATCGCTCGCGGCGAGGTGACGGCCAAGGCCATCACCGTCAATGCGCTGATCGCCAATTATCTCAAGGCGCCGGCGATCGCGGGTACGATCAAGGCCGACAGCGTCACCTCCGGGAGCACGGAAATCGGCGGCATCGGCGTCGACCTGAAGCGTGATGGCGACTGGACCAATTTTACCGGCAGCGCCACCATAGCGGGCATTCCGGCGACCGCTGCCGGCCGGGTGAAGATCGCCGACGGCACGACGAGCATCGAGATTGCCTCCGGCGAGGCGACGGTTCGCGGCATCAAGGCGGCAATCGCTCAGGCGTCGACACTAAGCATCGCCAACGGCACGACCAGCATCGAAAGGCTGGCGCTCGACGTCGGCGGCGGCTCGGTGACCTTGTCCGGGACAGCTGGCCAGACGCTCGACCTCGCGGCGCAATTTTCGGCACTGCCCGCGGCGCTCGCCAATGGATTTTCGCCCGGCCTCGATGCTGTGGGCACGCTCAGCGGCACGGCTGGTTTGACCGGACCGCCGGCCGCTCCCGACGTCCGCTTCAATGCGCAACTGGCCGGTATCGAAACCAGCCAGACCCGGCAGGCCGGGCTCGGACCGCTCGCCGTCGATGCGGCCGGCAGCTACACGATTGCCGGCGGCGTGGTGCTCGATCAGGTGACGCTGACCGGCGACAAGGTTTCCGGCAAGGCAACCGGCACCCTCAACCCGAACGGCGCCAGCGATTTTGTGCTCGATCTCATCTCATCCGGCCCCAGCCTGCCCCTGACTGTCGGCAGCGCCGAGAGCCCGGTCAAGATCGAGATCCAGTCCTTGTCGGCAAAGGTGGCGGGCGAGAGCACGCGGGCCCGCCTGGATGTCTCGGCGATCCTGCCCTCGATCGTCACCAGCCCGGCGAGGGTGGAGGGGCTTGCCCTGGCGTTGCATTCGGATGCGTTCGATCTCAAGAACCGTGCAGGGCCGGTTTCCGGCACGGTGTCGGTGGACAAGGTCGGTCTCAACAATCCGGTGATCGCGCCGCTGATCGCCGGCAAGGTCACGGCAGCCGTCAGCGGCCGCCTGACGGCCGACCTGTTTGCCATCGACAGCGGCTCGCTCAAAAGCGATGCATTGAACAGCCAGGTCGCCGGCCAGGTATCGCTGCGAGACGGTGCCATAGACCTCAACCTGAAGGCGGATGCCCCATCGTCGGCCTTGCCTGCGGCGGCGCGCGGCATGCTTGGCGAACGCGCTGAGATCAGCGCCACGCTGAAGCGCGACCCCAACGGCAGCATCAACATAGGCGGATTGAAGTTGACCTCGGGTGCGCTGACCGCCGACGGGCAAGCCAGCCTTGCCGACAACAAGGTGGCCGCCGACATCAAGGGCGCGCTGAGCGACATCTCGCTGCTGTCGAAGGATGCCAAGGGCGCCATCGCCTTTGCGTTGAACGCACAGGGGCCGGCCACGGCGCCGGATCTGTCACTGACGGTCGACAGCGATCGCCTTCTCGTGGCGGCGCGAGAGATCACCGGGTTGAAGCTGACCGCCACCGGCAAGGCCGACGCCGCCAATCCGGCGGCGAATGTGCAACTGACCGGCAATGTCGCCGGCCAGGCGCTGCAAGGCAGTGCGGTGCTGGCGACGGCGGACGGCAAGAGCGCCATCAACGGCCTGCTGCTGTCGCTCGGCAAGAACAGGATTTCCGGCGATCTGGCGCTGGACGAGAAGTTCGTGCCGGTCGGCACCATCGCGCTCGACCTGCCCGATATCGGCCCGCTGGCGGCACTTGCGCTGGAAAAGGCCGAAGGCGACGTACGTGGCACGATCGCCTTTTCGAAGAACGGCACCGCGCCGCAGGTCGCCATCAAGGCGGCGACCGCGTCGATTACGCGGGGCGACCTGCAGGCGAAAGCCGTCTCGATCGATGCGCTTGTCGCCAACTATCTGGCGGCGCCCGTGATCTCCGGAAAGATCCGCGCCGACACCGTCACGTCAGGTGGCACCGTGATCAGCGGCATCGATGTCGATTTGAAGCGCGACGGCGACTGGACCGGTTTCTCCGGCGGCGCAACCGTCAAGGGCATTCCGGCACAGGCCGCCGGCCGCGTGAAAGTGGCCAACGGCACGACGACCATCGAGCTTGCCTCCGGCCAGGCGACCGTCCAGGGCATCAAGGCGGCCATTGCCCAGGCCTCGACCGTCAGCATCGCCAATGGCACGACGACGCTGGACCGGCTGGTGCTCAACCTTGGCGGTGGCACGGCGACGGTGACCGGCAAGGTCGGCACGGCGCTCGACATCAATGCGACGCTGGCGCGGGTGCCGATGTCGCTCGCCAACAGTTTTTCGCCGGGCCTCGACGCCGCCGGCTCGATTTCGGGCACGGTCAAGGTGACGGGCGCGCCGGCAAATCCCGCCATTGCCTTCAATCTCGACGCAGCGGGCGTGCAGACCTCGCAGACCCGCGGTGCCGGTGTCGGTGCGGTCAGTGTCTCCTCGTCGGGCACCTTCGGCGCCAACAAACTGACCTTCAATGCCAATGTCGGCGATGGCGCCGGCCTTGGCCTGAAGGGCGGCGGCAGCGTGACGACGGCCGGCACGCCGGCACTGGTGCTCGACTTCAATGGCGTCGTGCCGTTCGGCCTGCTCAGCCAGAAGCTTGCCGCGCAGGGCCTGTCGCTGTCCGGAACCGCCAATGTCAACGTGCAGGTGCGCGGTCCCGCGACATCGCCCGTCATCGGCGGCAGCGTCAGCACCTCGGGTGCGCGCCTTGTCGATGCGCGCTCCGGCCTCGCCGTCAACGATCTCGCCGCCGATGTCTCGATTGCCGGCGGCGTCGCCAGGATCAACCGGTTGACCGGAACGCTGTCGACGCGCGGCAGCCTGTCGGCCAGCGGCACGGTTGGCATCAACCCGGCGCAGGGTTTTCCGGCCGATTTGTCGATCAAGCTGGTCGACGGCCGCTATACGGACGGAAGGGTGGTGACCGCCAATCTCGGCGGCGACCTTACGATCAAGGGACCGCTGACCTCCGCACCGGTCATTGCCGGCACCGTCAATCTCGCCAAGACGGTGATCACTGTTCCGGACAAATTGCCGGGCTCGCTGGCGGCGCTCGACGTCAAGCACAAGAACGCGCCAGGTGCGGTAAAGGCGCAGGACAAGGCGCTGCGGCCGCCGACGACCAGCGGCAAGGGCGGCGGTAGCGGCCTTGCGCTCGATGTCACGGTCAACGCGCCGAACCAGATCTTCATCCAGGGCAGGGGCGTCGATGCCGAACTTGGCGGCTCGCTGAAGCTGACCGGCCCGGCCTCGTCGCCGCAAGCGGTCGGCACCTTCACCCTGCAGCGCGGACGGCTGTCGATTCTCGGCAAGCGGCTGACCTTCACCGAAGGCACGGTCGGATTTTCCGGTTCGCTGGTGCCCTATCTCAATTTGACGGCGACTACGACGACGACCGGCGCCACCGTCACCATCGTGGTGTCGGGCGAGGCGACCAATCCGAAGTTCACCTTCTCCTCGGTGCCGGCGCTGCCCGAGGACGAGGTGCTGGCGCAATTGATCTTCGGGCGCTCGATGTCGAACCTGTCGCCGCTGCAGATCGCCCAGTTGGCCGAGGCCGCCGGGCAACTGGCCGGCGTCGGCGGCTCGACGTCGCTGCTGGAAAACCTGCGCAGCGCCATTGGTGTCGACGACCTCGACGTCACCACCGACGACCAGGGCGGCACGGCGGTTTCGGCGGGCAAATACCTCAACGACCGCACCTATGTCACGATCCAGAAAGGCGACAAGCCGGGCTCGGGCAAGGCGACGATCGACCTCAATGTCGGACGCGGCGTCAAGCTGCGCGGCGAGGCCAACGATGCCGGCGAAGCCAAGGGCGGCATCTTCTACGAGAAGGAATACTGATAGTTCGGCAGGACTTTTGGCCTCATGATGGATCGATTCTGGCGCTGTCCGGGCTGGAGTAAATGTCTCAGTTTAATCGACTACCGAGATTCCAGAAGAATCCGTTGGACAGTAGCAAATTTGCGCCAAGACTGTCGTTATCACGCGAACCGCTCCCCTTTCAAAGTTGCACATTCCCTAACATGTTCTCAATCCACGCCGTCTTTGACATCATGGCCTGGATGCGGAATGTTAAAAGGCGGAAAGCCAACAATGGGAGTTAAGTCATGACAATTTATAAGAGTAATGGCGATCGCGTTCCGGATCACATCCTGGCCATGGCCGAAGAAGCCAAGGCAGGCAAGGTGGATCGCCGCGAATTCCTGGCCATGGCCAGCGTCTTCGGTGCATCGACGGCAATGGCTTACGGCTTGCTCGGCCTCGCCGATCCGACGCCGGCGAAGGCCGAAGAGGTAAAGGGCAAGAAGGGCGGCACGCTGAAGATCGCCCAGTGGATTAAGGATCCCAAGGACCCGCGCAAGGCCGACTGGTCGGAAATCGCCAATGCCGAGCGCCAGGCGCTCGAGCCGTTGGTCAAGTACACGTCCGAATACACGTTCCGCCCCTATCTGCTGGAAAGCTGGGACGTCAACGACGATGCCACGCAGTACACGCTGCATGTGCGCAAGGGCGTCACCTGGTCGAATGGCGATGCCTTCACCTCCGCCGACGTCGTCTTCAACCTGAAGCGTTGGGCCGACAAGAAAGCCGAAGGCAATTCCATGCCAGGCCGTCTTGGCTCGCTGGTCAAGGACGACAAGCTCGACGAAAGCGCCGTGACCATGCCGGACGACCACACGGTCGTGCTGAAGCTCACCAAGCCGGACATCGCGCTGATTCCGAACATGTGCGACTATCCCGGCCTCATCGTCCACAAGACCTTCGATGAGAAGGGCGGCGACTTCAAGGCCTGCCCGATCGGCACCGGTCCGTTCGAACTCGTCTCCTACGATGTCGGTCAGAAGGTGGTCTACAAGCGCCGCACCGACGACAAGTGGTGGGACGGCGAAGTGTTCCTCGACGGCCTGGAATTCATCGACTACGGCACCGATCCGGCGGCCATGGTCAGCGCTTTCGAAGCCGGCGAAGTGCACACCAATTTCGAGACTTCGGCCGACTACGTGTCGATCCTCGACGGCATGGACCTGGTGAAGTCGGAAATCGTCACCGCGTCGACCATCGTCTGCCGCACCAACGTCAACAACAAGCCCTATGGCGACCAGAAGGTGCGCAACGCGCTGCAGCTTGCGGTCGACAACAATGTCGTCTTGCAGCTCGGCTACGGCAATGCCGGTTCGGTCGCCGAAAACCACCATGTCTGCTCGATCCATCCGGAATATTACGAGCTGCCCAAGGTTGCCCGTGATCCGGCCAAGGCAAAGGCGCTGATGGCGGAAGCCGGCCAGGCCGACTTCGAACACGAGCTGATCACCGTCGATGAAGACTGGCACAAGAATACCGGCGATGCGATCGCCGCCCAGCTGCGCGACGCCGGCATCAAGGTGAAGCGCACCGTTCTGCCGGGTTCGACGTTCTGGAACGACTGGACGAAGTATCCGCTGTCGATGACCAACTGGAACATGCGCCCGCTCGGCGTCCAGGTTCTGGCCATCGCCTATCGCACCGGCGAGGCCTGGAACGAGGCCGGCTGGTCGAATCCGGACTGGGACGCCAAGCTCAATGCGGCGCTCGCCGTTGCCGACGCCGCCAAGCGCAAGGAAATGATGAAGGACATCGAGCAGATCCTGCAGGATTCCGGCATCATGATCCAGCCGTACTGGCGCAAGCTCTACAGCCACTCGGTCAAGGCGGTGCAGAACTACAAGATGCACCCGACCTTCGAACGCGACTACGGCAAGGTCTGGCTCGAGCAGGCTTGATCGCATCGACATGGGGGAAGGGGCTCGCTCCCTTTCCTTGCTCTTTGCATCGTCCGTCCCTGCTGGTCCGCACTTCCTCAAAAAAGTTGCGGACTCGCGGGCAAGGCCATGCAACAAAAACAGGGTTGATCGCATCCGAAGGCCTGTTTGACAGCCAGCCCCGCCGGTTACGGCAGGGTTGGCTTTCATAGCCGGCTCAAACCCCAACCCATCGGCAGGGGGCCGCCATGCTTTCCTTCGTTATCAGGCGTCTTGGCACCATGGCATTGACGATGCTGTGCCTGACCATGGTCGTCTTCTTCCTGATCAACCTCGAACCCAATCTGAAGAAGCTGGCGATCAGCCAGACCGAAATGCATACGTCGGCCGAGCAGCTCGAGAGCTGGCTGGTCAACCATGGCTACCGGCAGAACTTCTTCGTCCGCTATGGGCAGTGGCTGGGCGTGGTGCCCAAGCAACCTGTTACAGACCCGGCGACCGGCAAGCCGGCGCAGCGGTTCTCCTTCTGCAACGATCCGCTCGTGCCGACCTTCGCCGGCGTTTTCCAGGGCGATTTCGGCTGCTCGACCAAGTTCAAGGCGACCGTCGCCTCAAAGCTGTTTCCGGCACTCGGCGCTACGGGCATCCTGATGTTCTGGGTGCTGGTGGTGATGGTGCCGATCTCGCTGCTGATCGGCATTCTGGCCGGCATGCGCGAGGGGTCGCGAACCGACCGGGTGCTGTCCGTGGCGTCGATCGCCTCGACGGCGACGCCTGAATATGTGTCGGGCGTCATCTTCACTGTCATCTTCGCCTCATGGCTCGGCTGGCTGAACGGCTCGGCGGCTTCGGCCAGCCAGGGCATCACCTTCTACAATTTCACTTTGCCGGTGATGACGCTGGCGATCTACGGCATCGGCTACATCGCCCGCATGACGCGTGCTTCGATGGTCGAAGTGATGACGCAGCAATATATCCGCACTGCCAGGTTGAAGGGTCTTTCCTTCGGCAGCGTCGTGGTCAAACATGCCTTGCGCAACGCGCTGATCGCACCGTTCACCGTCATCATGCTGCAATTCCCGTGGCTGCTCACCGGCGTCGTGATCGTCGAGGTGATGTTCCGTTACCAGGGCTTCGGCTACACGCTGGTCGAGGCGGCCGGCAACAACGACATCGACCTTTTGCTCGGCTGCTCGCTGGTCTCGGTGTTCATCGTCCTGATCACGCAGCTCATTTCCGATGTCGGCTACGCGTTTCTCAATCCGCGTATCAGAGTTCAGTAGGGGGCGAAGCGGATGCCGGTTCAATACATCAGTGGCTTCACCATCGTTCTCGAAGTGCTGTCGCGCTTCTGGCCGGTCTGGATCGCGCTCGTCATCGTCATGGGTGCGAGCTTCGCCTACAAGAAGAAGCTGGCGCTCTACGGCCAGCTGTTCGACAGCGGCGTCGGCATCGTCGGCGTCGGCATCTGCCTGTTCTGGCTGTTCACGGCGATCTTCGCCGCGACCATTTCTCCCTTCGACCCGCTGGCCCAGATTCCCATCATGAAGGATGTGCTGCCGGGCGCCGTCGAACCGAAATCGGGGCTGACCTATCTGTTCGGCGGCGACAAGCTGGCGCGCGACGTGTTTTCGCGCATGGTCTATGGCAGCCAGATCGTGTTGATCATCGCGCCTGCGGCAACCGGGTTCGCGCTGATGGTCGGCATCACGCTCGGCCTGCCGGCCGGCTATTATGGCGGCAAGATCGACACCGTACTGTCGTTCCTGGCCAACCTCGTGCTCGCCTTCCCGGTCATCCTGCTGTTCTACCTTTTGGTGACGCCGGGCATCATGGACACGCCGATCCCCTATGGCATGGCCGGCGTCTTCTTCCTGTTCCCGATCATCTTTTTCAGCGTGCTGTTCTGGACCCGCTACAAGAACCGGCCCGACCGGCTCTACATCCTGCTCGGCATCACCCTGATCCTCGGCGGCTGGATCTATGCCGGCCTGGTCTTCGACGCCGATCCGCTGAAGATCGTGCATATCGATCCCAACCAGCTCAACATCTTCGTGGCCGTGGTGTTCGCCTCCAGCCCCGGCGTGTTCCGCATCGTGCGTGGCCTGGTGATGGACATCAAGACGCGTGACTATGTGGCGGCCGCGCAGACGCGCGGTGAATCACCCTGGTACATCATGTTGTGGGAGATCCTGCCCAATGCGCGCGGGCCACTGATCGTCGACGCCTGCCTGCGCATCGGCTACACCACGATCCTGCTCGGCACGCTCGGTTATTTCGGCCTTGGCCTGGCGCCAGAAAGTCCGGACTGGGGCACCGCGATCAAGGACGCCAGCCGCCTGCTGCGCTCCTTCATCCACCCGGCGTTGCCGCCGACGATCGCACTGATGTCGTTCGTGCTGGGCTTGAACCTGCTCGCCGACTCGCTGCGCGAACAATCGATGAAAGACTGATCTCGCGGGTTTCGACCCGATGCGCCTGATAGAAACAGGCCTAGAAGAACCAGGATTGGAGCGACCCATGAACGAGGCAGTTCGAAATCCCGCCACGCCAACCAATGGGCCGGCCAACGCGCCGATCATCGAGATCGAGAACCTGTCGATCTCCTTCTTCACCCGCAAGGGCGAGATCCCGGCGGTCATGGATTTTTCCTGCACCGTCATGCCCGGCGAGGCGATGGGCATCGTCGGCGAATCCGGCTGCGGCAAGTCGACCGTGTCGCTCGGCATCATGCGCGACCTCTCCAACATCGGGAAGATCGTCGGCGGCAAGATCAAGTTCCAGGGCAAGGACATGGGCGAGCTCTCCGACGAGGAGTTGCGCTCCATTCGCGGCAACAAGATCGCGATGATCTACCAGGAGCCGATGGCGAGCCTGAACCCGGCGATGAAGGTCGGCCAGCAATTGATGGAAGTGCCGCTGATCCACGACAAGGTGTCGAAGGAAGAGGCCCATAAACGCGCGCTTGACATGGTGCGCGCGGTCAAGCTGCCTGATCCCGAGCGCATGATGCGCTCCTATCCGCACCAGCTCTCGGGCGGCCAGCAGCAACGCATCGTCATTGCCATGGCGCTGCTGTCGAAGCCGGCGCTGCTTTTGCTCGACGAACCGACGACGGCGCTCGACGTGACGGTGGAGGCCGGCATTGTCGACCTGGTCAAGGGGCTCGGCGAGAAGTTCGGCACGTCGATGATTTTCGTGTCGCACAATCTCGGCCTGATCCTGGAAACCTGCGACCGCATCACGGTTATGTATTCGGGCGAAGCGGTCGAAACGGGCAAGATCAAGGACGTGTTCGACCGGATGCGCCACCCTTACACGCAAGGGCTGTTCCGCTCGATCCCGCTGCCCGGCGCCGACAAGAACTCGCGGCCGCTAATTTCGATCCCCGGCCAGCTGCCGCTGCCGCACGAGCGGCCCAAGGGCTGCAATTTCGGCCCTCGCTGCCACCATTTCGTCGAGGGCGTCTGCAACGCCGCCGAAATCCCGATGATCGAGGTCGCGGGTCACGAAGGCCATTTCTCGCGCTGCGTGCGCTTCAACGAGATCGACTGGGAGGCGCTGCCGCCCGGCGCCAAAAAGGTCAATGAGCGCGTCGTGCCCGGCGCTCCGGTGCTCAAGATCGAGGATCTCAGAAAATACTACAGGGTGGGCGGCAGCGAGGTGTTCGGCTCGAGCGAGGGCCGCGTCGTCAAGGCCAATGAGACGATCTCGTTCATGGCGCGCGAATCCGAGACGGTTGCCATCGTCGGCGAATCCGGCTGCGGAAAGTCGACGCTGGCCAAGGTGCTGCTCGGGCTGGAGACGGCAAGTGCCGGCACGGTGACGCTGGGCAACAAGGAAATCCAGTCGACGGGCATCGAGAAGCGGAGTGTCGACACGGTGTCGTCGATCCAGATGGTGTTCCAGAACCCGTTCGACACGCTCAATCCCAGCCATTCGGTCGGTTCGCAGATCATCCGCACGCTGGAGAAGTTCAATGTCGGCAAGACGGTCGCCGACCGCCGCAAGCGCATGCTGGAGCTGCTCGACCTGGTGAAGCTGCCCAGGGCGTTCGAGACCCGCAAGCCGCGCCAGCTATCCGGCGGCCAGAAGCAGCGCATCGGCGTGGCGCGGGCCTTTGCCGGCGACGCCAAGGTGGTGGTGGCCGACGAGCCGGTCTCGGCACTCGACGTGTCGGTGCAGGCGGCGGTGACCGAACTGCTGATGGACATCCAGCGCAAGAACAAGACGACAATGCTGTTCATCAGCCATGATCTGTCGGTCGTGCGCTACATCGCCGACCGCGTCGTGGTCATGTATCTCGGCTATATTGTCGAGCAAGGCACGACCGACCAGATCTTCGCGCCGCCCTACCATCCTTATACCGAGGCGCTGCTGTCGGCGATCCCGATCGCTGACACCAGCGTGGTCAAGCGGCACATCGTGCTGGAGGGCGACATTCCCTCGGCGATGAACCCACCGTCCGGCTGCCCGTTCCAGACCCGCTGCGGCTACAAGAAGCTGGTGCCTGACAATCTGTGCGAGACCAAGGTGCCACCGGTCAAGCATCTCGGCGGCGGCCATATGAGCCTGTGCTGGCTCTCCGACGACGTGCTGGCAACGATGGAGCCGGTGATCAAGTTCGATAAGGAGCACGCCGCGCACGAAGGCGTGCCGGATGACGCGCCGCATGGCGATGGCCCCGGTTTTGCCGGCACGCCACCGAAGCGTCCGCGCGGCAAGACGGGCAGCGCGGAAGCCGATGCAGCGAGGCAGGCCGGCGAGGAGACGGAAGCCGTTTCGAAAGCCCGCCGTCACGAGGTCCGCGACGAGGTTTCGGAAACCGGCGATACCCCAAAGCCGGGCGTTTCTAGGAAACCGAACTGACCGGCATCAGGCAATGCCATCAATTTCATATGCTGCGCAAAACATGCGTCCCTTGAGAATCTCAGTCTGTTGCTCTATGTGATGCGTGATGTTTGATGCTTGGAAAGGAGGACGAATTGTGAGAACGACACTTGCAATCGATGATGATGTCCTTCTTGCCGCCAAGGCTATGGCGCGGCAGCAGGATCGCAGCGTGGGAGAAGTCATTTCCGATCTGGTTCGCCGTTCGCTGCGTCGGCCGCAGGCGGGCGGTGAGCGCAACGGCATTCCCTTGCTTTCGTCGCGGCCCGGCGGGCCGATGGTCGATCTCGAAACGGTCAATGCGCTTCGCGACGAGCTGCCGTGACCTTCCTGCTCGACGTCAATGTGTTGATTGCGCTGATCGATCCGGCTCATGTCGCGCATGACGATGCCCATCGGTGGTTCGAATCCACCGGGCATCACTCATGGGCCACATGCCCCATCACCGAGAATGGCGTTATCAGGATCGTGGGCAACCCCAAATACCCCAACTCTCCTGGCTCCCCTGCCGTCGTCGCGCCGATCGTCGGCAAATTGCACGCACTTGCCGGACACCAGTTCTGGCCCGATGACATTAGCCTTGTCAGTTCCAGAGAGATCGACGCGGGCAAGATCCTGACTTCGACGCAAGTAACCGACAGTTATCTGCTGGCGCTGGCCAAGTCGCATGACGGCGAGTTGGCGACGTTCGACCGAAAGCTATCGACGACGGCGGTAAAATCAGGGAAGGCAATCCTTCATCTGATCCCAAGCAAATGAATCGCTGAGATCTTTTCTGCTCGAGGGGCGACATCACTTTTCCGCAGCGCCAAGTGATTTCACTTGGCTGCGTAATGCTCCGGCAAAGTCAGTTGCCGCACTCACTCAGTTGCTGCGCATAGTCCCGCGCCATCTTGTCGGTGGCCCGGGCATAGCCCTGGACGCCGGCATCGCCCCGGTTGCCGCGGCCATAGGCGGTCCAGCCGAGATAGTAGGCCAGGTAGAGATTGTAGGTATCGTTGCGGGCGACGCCGTACGTGTCGGATGTCTTGGAATGGTACCAGCCGACAAAGTCGACGGCGTCGGCGAATTTCGTCCGCCGTGCCGCCCAGTTGCCGGTCTCGCGCTGATATTGCGACCAGGTGCCGTCCAGCGCCTGCGAGAAGCCGGTGGCCGACGAGACATGCTTCCACGGAATGAAGCCGAGCAGCTTGGTGCGCGGCGGCCGTGCATTGCTCTTGAAACCGGATTCCTTGCGCACCGTCGCCATCAGCACGGGAACGGGGATGCCGTATTTCTGCTGGGCGCGCTCGGCGGCCGACTGCCAGTTGTCGAACCAGCCGTCATTCTGGTCGAAGACGGCACAGACATTGTTGATGTGGCTGGGCGGCGTGGCGCAGGCCGAAAGCGCCAGCAGCACGCAAACCGCACCAATTTTACTAAAACTCGAACTACGCATGGGCAGAGCAATAGGCCGAAATCATAAAGGGAATCTTGCGGCGTCCGTTAACGCTTCGCCGGCGCAGTCTCTCAAGGAAATCCAGTATCGATAATCCGACGCACTTCGTCGCTTTTTCTAAACAGACATTGCAGAAATGCCGCCGTGGCTAAAATCGCGCCCGCAGACGACGTATTTCTGACAGCTTGCCCGGTTTGCCGGGGCTTTGATACCGGCATGAACGAACCAAGACGCAAACGCGGCGCCGAGCGCACCAGCAACAGAGGGCCATCGGCCATCCCGCAACTGTCGCTCAGGCGGGTGACAAATCCCTATCCGCCAATGGCGATGCTGTCGCCCGACCAGATCGAGCAGATCCATCAGGCGTCGATGCACATATTGGAGAATTTCGGCATCGAGGTGATGAGCCCGCGGGCGCTGTCGCTGTTCGAGAAGGCCGGCGCCAAAGTCGATCATGCCTCGGCGAATGTCCGCATCGATCGCGGCCTGGTCGAAGACGTGCTGAAGACCACGCAGTCCAGCTATGTGTTGACGCCGCGCAACCCGGCCAACGCGGTTCATCTCGGCGGCAACACCATCAATTTCACGCTGGTTGCCGGACCGCCCAATGTGCACGATATGGAGCGCGGCCGCCGCGCCGGAAATTTGCGCGACTATTCGGATCTGACCCGGTTGGCGCAGCATTTCAACTGCATCCACATGCTGGGCAACCAGGTCTGCGCACCGGTCGAACTGCCGGCCAATTCCCGCCATCTCGACACCTATTTCACCAATCTGACGCTGACCGACAAGAGTTTCCATGTCTCGGCGATCGGGAGGGGCAGGGCGCTTGACGGCATCGAGATGATGGCGGTTTCGCGCGGGCTGACGCTCGATCAGATGCGCGACGACCCCGGCATCACCACCATCATCTCGGTCAACTCGCCGCGCCGCTTCGACGAGATGATGGCCGAAGGACTGATGACCATGGCCGAGTTCGGCCAGTCGGTGGCGGTGACGCCGTTCACGCTGATGGGGGCGATGAGCCCGGTGACGCTGGCCGGCGCGCTGGCGCAGCAGAACGCCGAGGCGCTGTTCGGCGTCGTGCTGACGCAGCTTGTCCGTCCATGCGCGCCGGTCATGTATGGCGCCTTCACCTCCAATGTCGACATGAAGTCCGGCGCGCCGGCCTTCGGCACGCCTGAGAACACCAAGGCCAACATTGCGTCGGGGCAACTGGCGCGGCGCTACGGGCTTCCGTACCGCACGACGCCGGGCTCGGCTTCCAACGCTGCCGATGCGCAGGGCGCCTATGAGACGCTGATGGCGCTGTGGGGCGCGGTGCTCGGCCACGGCAACCTCGTCTACCACGCCGCCGGCTGGCAGGAGGGCGGGCTGACGGCGTCGTTCGAAAAATTCATCATCGATGTCGAGATGATCCAGCACATGATGGAGTTCTTGCGCCCGATCGAGGTCAATGAGGCCGAGCTCGCCGTCGAGGCGTTGGGCGCGGTGCCGACCGGCGGCCATTTCTTCGGCGAACCGCACACGCTGGAGCGCTACGCCACCGCCTTCTACCAGCCGATGCTGTCCAACTGGCAGAATTACGAGGCGTGGCAGGAGGCTGGCGGGCTCGACGCGACGGCGCGCGCGACGCGGCTGTGGAAGAAGGCGCTGGAAGACTATGTCGAGCCGGTGATGGATATCGCCGTGCGCGAGGCGCTGGAGGCTTACATGGCCAGGCGCAAGGAAGCGATCGGGCAGGGCGAGCCGTGATCGTTCCCAGCTTGAATCCACTCACCCATCCAACTCACTGATAACAGAGCAAAACTCATGAAATCGCATGCAAAGGTCGTGGTCATTGGCGGTGGCGTCGTCGGGTGCTCCGTGCTGTTCCATCTCGCCCGCCACGGCTGGACCGATGTTGTCCTGCTGGAGCGCGACGAATTGACGTCCGGCTCGACCTGGCACGCGGCCGGCGGCATGCACACCATTAATGGCGACCCTAACGTCGCCAAGCTGCAGAAATACACCATCAACCTCTACAAGGAGATCGAGGAGCTTTCCGGGCAGGCGACCGGCGTGCATCTGACCGGTGGCGTGCTTCTGGCGGCAACCGAGGCGCGGCTGGACTGGCTGCGCGGCGTCGTCGCCAAGGGCCGCTATCTCGGCATCGAGCTGGAGGAGATCTCGCCCAACGAGGCGGCCGAACTGATGCCGCTTCTCGACCCCAGGCAGTTCGTCGGCGCCGTCAGGAACAAGGAGGACGGCCATCTCGACCCCTCGGGCGTCACCCATGCCTATGCCAAGGCCGCGCGGAAACTTGGGGCGGAAGTGGAGCGTTTCACCAAGGTCGAGGACATCGTGCGGCGTCCCGACGGGCTGTGGCGGGTCATCACCAACAAGGGCGAGGTGGTGGCCGAGCATGTCGTCAATGCCGGCGGCCTGTGGGCGCGCGAGGTCGGCCGCATGGTTGGTCTCGAACTGCCGGTGCTGGCCATGGAGCACATGTACCTGATCACCGAGGATATGCCGGAGGTCGCCGCCTGGAACGCCAAGACCGGCACCGAGATCATCCACGCGGTCGACTTCGATGGCGAGCTTTACCTGCGCCAGGAGCGCGGCGGCATGCTGATGGGCACCTATGAGAAGGCCAACAAGCCGTGGTCCGAATACCAGACGCCATGGAATTTCGGCCATGAACTGCTGGCGCCGGACATCGACCGCATCGCGCCGTCGCTGGAGGTCGGCTTCCGCCATTTCCCGGCCTTCCAGAACACCGGCATCAAGCAGATCATCAACGGCCCCTTCACCTTCGCGCCGGACGGCAACCCGCTGGTCGGGCCGGTGCGCGGGCTGCCGGGCTTCTGGGTCGCCTGCGGCGTCATGGCCGGTTTTTCGCAAGGCGGCGGCGTCGGCCTTGCTTTGTCGAACTGGATGATCGAGGGCGATCCCGGCGCCGATATCTGGGCGATGGATGTCGCGCGCTACGGCGACTGGGCGACGATGGCCTACACCAACGCCAAGGTGCGCGAGAATTATTCCAGGCGCTTTTCGATCCGCTTCCCCAATGAGGAGCTGCCCGCCGGGCGGCCGCTGAAGACGACGCCGATCTATGATCTGCTGTCTGCTGCGGGTGCGCAATGGGGCGTTGCCTATGGGCTGGAAGTGCCGCTGTGGTACGCGCCGGAAGGCGTCAAGGACGAATTCTCGTGGCGCCGCTCGAGCGACTTCACGCAGGTCGCCAAGGAGGTCGCGACGGTTCGTGACGGTGTCGGCCTGTCCGAGATTTCGAGCTTCGCCAAATACAAGGTGACGGGTGAGGGGGCGGCCGCCTGGCTCGACCGGATGCTTGCCTGCAAACTGCCGAAACCCGGCCGCATGACGCTGGCGCCGATGCTGAAGCAGGACGGCAGGCTGATCGGCGACTTCACGCTGGCCAATCTGGGGGAGGACGGCTGGTTCCTCGCCGGCTCCGGCATCGCCGAGCAATACCACATGCGCTGGTTCGAGCAGCACCTGCCAGACGATGGCTCGGTCCGCATCGAGGCGCTGGGCGCGAAGCTCACCGGCCTGTCGATCGCCGGCCCGAAGGCGCGGGATGTGCTGGCAAAGGCCACGCGTTCGGATGTCTCCAATGCGGCATTTTCCTTCATGGCCATTGGCCGGATGGATATCGGCATGGCGCCGTGCCTGGTCGGCCGTGTGAGCTATACCGGCGACCTCGGCTACGAAATCTGGGTGGCGCCGGAATACCAGCGCGCCGCCTATCAAGCGCTGATGGCGGCGGGCGAGGAATTCGGCATCGGCCTGTTCGGCTCGCGCGCCCTCAATGCGCTGCGGCTGGACAAGAATTACGGCTCATGGGGGCGCGAGTACCGGCCGATCTACGGACCGCTGGAAGCGGGGCTCGACCGCTTCGTTGCTTACGGCAAGGACGCCGATTTCATCGGCAAGGCCGCGGCGCTGGCCGAGCGCAAGCTGGGCGGCAAATTGCGCCTGCGCGCCTTTATCGTCGATGCCGACGATGCCGATGTCATTGGCGACGAGCCGATCTGGTTCGATGGTGCGGTGCGCGGCTGGGTGACGTCGGGCGGCTATGCGCATCATTCGAAGAAATCCGTCGCCATCGGCTATGTGCCGAAGGAGATCGCCGATGAGAGCGACGGCTTCGAAATCGAGCTGCTGGGCAAGCGCCATGCGGCGCGCATTCAGGCGGTGCCGCTTTTCGACGCCAATTTCGAACGGATGCGTGCCTGAAGCGCTTCGGCTTCGCCGATGCGCTTCAGATTCCTGTTTTGTGCATGTCGTTGTCCCAAAACCGCTGGGCACTTTTGGGCGACATGCACTAGGCATGCCCCTTCTTCTGGGCGTCAGGCGCTGCGGCGGTTGTCCAGCGCGAAGGCGCCGGCGCCGGCAAACACCAGATATAGGAAGATGAAGCAGAACGAGATCGCTGAATCGCCGCCATTGTTGACGGGGAAGAAGTCGCGCGGCATGTGCGCCATGAAATAGGCGATCGCCATTTCGCCGGCCAGAAGGAACGCGACCGGCCGGGTGAACAGGCCCAGCGCCAGCAGGATGCCGCCGGCGAATTCGAGGATGCCGGCGGTGAGTGACAGCCCGCTCAAAGCACCGGCGTGGTCGCTGATCGGGAAATTGAACAGCTTCTGGGTGCCGTGTTCGATGAACTGCAGCGCGGTCACAATGCGCAGAATGCCGAGTGCCTGCGGCTGATATCTGGCAAGGCCGTCGAAAGGCTTCATCTAAAACTCCTTTAGCTTCCGGGATCGGCCATAGTTTATCGCCCGGCATTGGACCATTCATTTCCCCTGGTTTGCCATCAACAATCAGTGATTGGTGAATGTTCCCAATTCCCTTCAAATGTTTCTCGCCAGGGTTGCATTAATACCTCTATGGTTGTATCAATGCGTGTACAACAATCTGAATGTGAGGGGGTCTTGCCATGAAAAAAGTCGTCATCAGCCTGTTCGCGATCGTCGCAGGCACCAGCTTCGCCATGGCCGAGGACGCCGGCTGTGAGGCCTTCAAATGGCCGGTGACGCGGGAGCAGACCCTGTTTGCCGCGGCACCGGCAACGCCGCCCGGAGCGGCGCTGGCGGTTGGTGCGGCTGCGGACCTGGCGCTGGTGCCGGTAGAGAAAGCCGGTTTTGCGGTGGCGCCCGAACGTGCGCCGGCATCAGACACGTTTGGAGCCGTCGCCAGCGTGGAAGTGCCGTCCGAGGGAGCCATTCAGATAAGTCTCTCGGGGGAGGCCTGGATCGATGTCATCCAGGATGGCCAGGCCATCAAGTCGGCGGGCTATAGTGGCGTGAAAACATGCCCTGGCATCCGCAAGAGCGTGCGCTTCAAGCTTGCGCCCGGCCCGGCCACCGTCCAGTTCAGCGGCGCGAAAAAAGCTGAGTTGAAGGTTGCGGTGCTGGCGCCGGAATGAGACGGCGCCAGGCAGGGGTAGAGGCCTTCATCGGTGGTCTGATGAAAACCCGCGCTTTGTGTCAGCGGTTTTCGATCGCGGTCAGCGGACTGGCGCCATCAAGGCGAAGTGCGCGTCTTGCGGGTCCTGGCATTGGACGATCCAACTGCCGCCGGGGACCTCCATCGGGCCCATCAGGATCTTGCCGCCATTGTCGGTGACCCGTTTTGCGGCCGCGTCGATGGCCGCAACGTTGAAGTAGAATTGCCAGACCGGCACCGGGATCTGCTCCGGCTTGTTCATGATGCCGCCGCCGGATTCGGGGCCAGCCGTAAAAGTCTGGTAAGTGCCTATCGGACCCATGTCGAAATCGCCGGCGTCGACCCAGCCGAACTGCTCGGAATAGAAATCGAACGCGGCTTTCCAGTGGCTCGTATAAAGCTCGTGCCAGCCGATGTGGCCCGGCGTGCTGGCCGGCACGACAGGCTGGTCCGGGCCGTTCGGCTGCAGGAACATGAAGGTCGCGCCTTGCGGATCGGCGACGACGGCAAAGCGGCCGACGCCCGGAATGTCGTCGGGCCGCCGGTGAACGGTGCCGCCGGCTGTCTCCAGCGATGCCGTGGCGACGTCGACATCCCTGGTGTGGATATAGCCAAGCCAGGCCGGCGGCATGCCCATCTTGGCGGCATCCTCGGGCAAGGTCATCAGCCCGCCGACGCCACGTTCGCCGACATTCATCACGATGTAGCGCGGCATGCCGGGTGCCTTATCGAAGGGCTGCGCCGTCCAGCCGACCACTTGGGTGTAGAACGCCTCGGCGGCGTCGAGATCTGATGTCATCAGTTCGTACCAGAAGAAGGGCATCGGGGTTTTTGGCATTTTCGGTCTCCTCACCTTTCATGCATCGATCGTCGTCCATCATAGGACGATCCTCACGACGGAAATCCGACATCGCCCGGACAACAATGGGCATGCGTGCCAAGCGTTCCCTGGTTGCACGCGCGCTGGTTTTCGATTTCTCTGCGGTCATGAGGGGTTGTCGTCCATGCGCTTGATGTCGCTCACGCCCGAGCTTGTCGCACTGTGCCATCGGGAAGAGGCCGATCCCGGCCCGGACCCGAGCTGGACAGACATGAACGACGAGGACTTTCGAGACCTTGCCTTGCGGCTGTCCAATGAAGCCGATGAGGGACCGCTATGGGTGTTCGCCTATGGGTCGCTGATCTGGAAGCCGGAATTCGAGTCGGTGGAGCTACAGCTCGCCACGGCTTTTGGCTGGCACCGGTCCTTCTGCCTCGACATGGTGCGGTGGCGCGGCAGCGCCGAGCAGCCGGGGTTGATGATGGCGCTCGAACGGGGCGGACGCTGCAACGGCGTGATCTACCGCTTGCCGGAGGGCGAAAAGCCGGCGCAGATCGAAAGGCTGCTGCGACGCGAGATCAGCGACCACGAAAGCATCGAGACGGTCCGGTGGCTGCCGGTGCATACGCCGCAAGGTACGCTGCGCGCGCTTGGCTTCTGGGTCGGCGTGAAGGGCAGGGGAACGTCGCTGAACCAGCCGCTGGACAGAGTGGCGAGCGTGCTGGCCAGAGCCTGCGGGCATATTGGATCCGGCGCCGAATATCTCTACAACACGGTCAGCCATCTCGAGGAATTCGGCATCCATGACCGCAATCTGTGGCGGCTGCAGCAACTGGTAGCCGACGAGGTCAAGACCATTCATGGCTGTAAGCTTGAACCCGGCCATTCGCGCGCACTGTAAAAGTGGCCCTCGCCTCCAATAACATGACTAAAAAAATCATGTTATTGTCGAGCCTTTTCAGGGGCTTGCGCCGAAAATTGACCAATTGATAAAAAAATAAAACGTGCTAGCCTTCCTCAAAAGAAAACATGGGGAACTGACGATGCCAGAAGGCCAATTCAGGGAAGGCATTGCGGGCGGCAGGCTCTCGGCCGACCAGTATGCGGACAATTTTTCCGACCTGCATCCGCCGCTCGATCACCACGAGGCGCTGGTCGAATCCGATCGCTGCTATTTCTGCTACGACGCGCCGTGCATGAATGCGTGCCCGACCTCGATCGATATTCCACTGTTCATCCGCCAGATCTCGACCGGCAATCCGATCGGTTCGGCCAAGACCATCTTCGACCAGAACATATTGGGCGGCATGTGCGCCCGCGTCTGCCCGACCGAAACGCTGTGCGAAGAAGTCTGCGTGCGCGAAGTGGCGGAAGGCAAGCCGGTGCAGATCGGCCGCCTGCAGCGCTACGCCACCGATGTCGCCATGGGCGAGAACAAGCAGTTTTATCCGCGCGCCGAGCCGACCGGCAAGACGGTCGCCGTGGTCGGCGCCGGGCCGGCCGGCCTTGCCGCCGCGCACCGGCTCGCCCGCCACGGCCATGACGTGACCATCCTGGAGGCGCGCGCGAAGGCCGGCGGCCTCAACGAATACGGCATCGCCGCCTACAAGAGTGTCGACGATTTCGCCCAGGCCGAGGTCGATTACGTGACCGCGATCGGCGGCATCGACATCCAGAACGGCAAGGCGCTCGGCCGCGACTATCAGCTGTCGGATCTGATCCGCAATTACGATGCGGTGTTTCTCGGCATGGGGCTTGGCGGCGTCAACGCGCTGCGTGCCGAAGGCGAGGAGGCCGACGGCGTCATCAACGCGGTCGAGTTCATTGCCGAGCTGCGCCAGGCCAGCGACCTTTCCGGCCTGCCGGTTGGCCGCCGTGTCGTCGTCATCGGTGGAGGCATGACGGCCATCGACGCCGCGGTACAGTCGAAGCTGCTCGGCGCCGAGGAGGTGACGATCTGCTACCGGCGCGGCCAGGAGCACATGAACGCTTCCGAATTCGAACAGGATCTGGCGGCAGCCAACGGCGTCAGCATCCGCCACTGGCTGCAGCCGAAGCGGATGATCGCCGAAGGCGGCAAGGTCACCGCCGTCGAACTCGAATACACGGCGCTGAACGGCGACAGGCTTGCCGGCACCGGCGAGACACTGACGCTCGTTGCCGACCAGGTGTTCAAGGCGATTGGACAGAGTTTTGTGCCGGTCGCCCTTAATGGCAGCGGTGCGTCGATCGATCTTGAAGCCGGCCGCATCAAGGTCGATGCGGAAGGGCGCACGTCGCTCGACAGGGTCTGGGCCGGTGGCGACTGCATCTTCGGTGGCGACGACCTGACCGTCTCGGCGGTCGCGCAAGGCCGCGACGCTGCGGAGAGCATCAATCGGGCACTGACCTCGAACGGGAGGGCATGAGCATGGCAGATATCAGAAACAATTTCGTCGGCATCAAATCGCCAAATCCGTTCTGGCTGGCCTCGGCGCCGCCGACCGACAAGGCCTACAACGTCATCCGCGCCTTCAAGGCCGGCTGGGGCGGCGTGGTGTGGAAGACGCTGGGCGAGGAAGGCCCACCGGTGGTCAACGTCAACGGCCCGCGCTACGGCGCGATCTGGGGCGCCGACCGCCGCCTGCTCGGCCTCAACAACATCGAGCTGATCACCGACCGCGACCTGCAGGTCAATTTGCGCGAGATCAAGCAGGTCAAGAAGGACTGGCCCGACCGCGCCATCGTCGTCTCGCTGATGGTGCCATGCGTCGAGGAGGCCTGGAAGGCGATCCTGCCGGTGGTCGAGGAGACGGAGGCCGACGGCATCGAGCTCAATTTCGGCTGCCCGCACGGCATGTCGGAACGCGGCATGGGTGCCGCCGTCGGCCAGGTGCCGGAATATATCGAAATGGTGGTGCGCTGGTGCAAGCAGAACACCCGCATGCCCGTCATCACCAAGCTGACGCCCAACATCACCGATGTGCGCAAGCCCGCACGGGCGGCACATGCCGGCGGCACCGACGCGGTGTCGCTGATCAACACCATCAACTCGATCACCGGTGTCGACCTCGACAGCTTCGCGCCGCAGCCGACAATCGACGGCAAGGGCTCGCATGGCGGCTATTGCGGCCCGGCGGTGAAGCCGATCGCCATGAACATGGTGGCCGAGATCGCGCGCGATCCCGAAACCCGCGGCCTGCCGATCTCCGGCATCGGCGGCATCACCACCTGGCGCGATGCTGCCGAATTCATGGCGCTCGGCGCCGGCAATGTGCAGGTCTGCACGGCGGCAATGACCTATGGCTTCAAGATCGTGCAGGAAATGATCGCGGGCCTCGAAAACTGGATGGACGAGAAGGGGCACGCCTCGCTCAACGACATCGTCGGCCGCGCCACGCCCAATGTCACCGATTGGCAGTATCTCAACCTGAACTACGTCGCCAAGGCGCGTATCGACCAGGATGCCTGCATCAAATGCGGCCGCTGCCACCTCGCCTGCGAGGACACTTCGCACCAGGCGATCACCAGCATGGTCGACGGCGTCAGGCACTTCGAGGTGATCGAGGCCGAATGCGTCGGCTGCAATCTGTGCGTTAATGTCTGCCCGGTCGAGAACTGCATCACCATGGAACCGCTGGCGGCAGGCGTGATGGACCAGCGCACCGGCAGGCCGGTATCGCCGGTCTATGCCAACTGGACGACGCACCCGAACAATCCGATGGCCAAGGTGGCTGCGGAATAGGGACTTACCCCAACAAAAGAGCGGCGCTTTCGAGCGCCGTTCTTAATTTTCCTATTGCAGATAATAATTATCCACGATAGTATATATCCATGATAAAGGAGCCGATCCAATGAAGCTGGGCGAGGGCGTTGAGGCAGCTATCCATTGCGCTGCCACGCTGGCCAGTGTGGAGGGGAACAGCACCATGCCTGGCGCCGCTCTGGCCGAGTCCTTTGGCCTGTCGCCTAGCTATCTGCTGAAGCATCTCAACATGCTGAGCGCGGCGCGCATCCTGGAATCGGTGCCCGGGCCTGCCGGTGGCTATCGGCTGGCGCGGCCGGCCGAGCGCATCACGCTGCTCGACATCGTGCTGGCCATCGAGGGCCGCGAGCCGGCTTTCCGTTGCGGCGAGATCCGCCAGCGCGGTCCGGTGAAGCTCAATGCTTCGGCCTATGTCAAACCCTGCGGCATCAACGCCGCGATGCTGAAGGCCGAGCGTGCCTATCGCGCCGCGCTCGCCGAGACCAAGCTGTCCGATATCGTGGCCACCTATGCGGCAGAAGGCGATCCCAGGTCGCTTGCTGCGAGCTGCGCCTTCGTCGAGCGCCACCAGCGGCCGCAGAAATCCAGTTAACCCCGTAGACCCAAACCCAAAGCAGATTTGAAAGGACAGGAAGATGAAACAGAGGCTGCAATTTTTCGCCAAGGCGCCGGAGATCATGAAGGCTGTGTCGGCGCTCAACAAGGCGGTGGACGAATGCGGGCTCGAGGTGAGCCTGCTGCACCTGATCAAGCTCAGGGCATCGCAGATCAATGGCTGCTCGTTCTGCGTCGAGATGCACAGCCGCGAGGCGAGGCGCGACGGCGAGACCGAGCAGCGGCTCTATCTGGTTTCAGCCTGGAAGGAATCGCCGCTGTTTTCCCTGCGCGAACGCGCTGCCCTGGCCTGGACCGAAGCCGTCACCTTGATCGCCAGCAATGGCGTGCCGGACGAACTCTATGCAAAGACGCTCGAGCATTTCTCGGAAGAGGAACTGGTCAAGCTTTCCGTTGCGCTCGGCATGATCAACACCTGGAACCGGCTGTGCATCCCGTTCCAGGCCATTCACCCGGTGCCGGCGGCGAAGGCCGCCTGATTGTCCGGTTATGTTGGGAGCGCCGTCGAAAGGCGGCGCTCCACTTTCAAAGGGAGCGTTTGATGCCTGCCGATTTGCCTTCGACCTTGTTGTTTCTCGCTCGCCTGTTGCTCGGCGGCGCCTTCGTCTTCGCCGGCCTGCGCAACATCCAGAACGCGGCCTTCCTGACCCAGCTGATGGCCGCGCGCGGTGTGCCGCAGGCAAGATTGGCGCTGTGGCTCGGCATCGTGCTTCAGATCGCCGCCGGCGTGCTGGTCATCGCAGGATTGTGGACGGCACTCGCGGCCGCGGTGCTGCTGCTGTTCCTCATCGTCGCCACGCCGATGTTTCACAATTTCTGGGACCATCAGGGCCAGGACCGTGCGTCCCGCATCAACGGCTTCGTCGGCAATGTCGCGCTGAGCGGTGGCTTTCTGACCCTGATCGCGCAATCTGTTTGACGCACAGTTCCATGCCGACTGCGGCCTCTGGTGCCCACGGCTCGATCATAAAATCGGAACCAATCGAGCCGTTGACGCATTCACACCTGCATGCCCAGCATCCAGGATGGAATATGAAAATCGCCCATGTCGCGCCGCTTTATGAATCGGTGCCGCCAAGGCTCTATGGCGGCACCGAGCGCATCGTCTCGTATCTGACCGAAGCGCTGGTCGATCTGGGCCATGAGGTGACGCTGTTCGCCAGTGGCGACAGCCAGACTTCCGCGACGCTGGTACCCAGCCGGGAACGCGCGCTGCGCCTCGATCCGCGTCCGCTCAAATCCGAGATCGCGGCGCATCTTTCGATGCTTGCGCAGGTGAGGGAACGGGCGTCGGAGTTCGACGTCATCCACTTCCACCTCAGCCATTTCCTGCACTTTTCCTTCTTCGAGGATCTCGCCGACCGCACGGTGACGACGCCGCATGGCAGGCTGGATTATGTGGACCTGGCGCCGGCCTATGAACGGTTTCCGCGTTTTCCCCTGATTTCCATTTCGCACAGCCAGAAGGCGGGCCTTGCCAAGGCCAATTGGCTGGCGACGATCCATCACGGGCTGCCGACCACTCTCTACGAACCGACTTTCGAGACGACGGCGGAAGAACCCTACCTTGCCTTCCTCGGCCGGTTCTCACGCGACAAGCGCCCGGACCGCGCCATCGAGATCGCCTTGCGGTCGGGGCTCAAGCTGAAGCTTGCGGCAAAGATCGGCGACGACGACCGCGCCTATTTCCACGAGGTGGTCGAACCGTTGATCGACGGCGATCGCATCGTCTATGTCGGCGAGATCGAGGAGGACCAGAAGGCGGAATTTCTCGGCAAGGCGGCCGGCCTGCTATTCCCGATCGACTGGCCGGAGCCGTTCGGGCTCGCCGCCATCGAGGCCATGGCCTGCGGTACGCCGGTGATCGCCTGGAATTGCGGTGCGCTGTCCGAGATCATCGATCAAGGCGTCACCGGTTTCATCGCTGACACGATGGATGGCGCGGTCGCCGCGGTGCCTGATTTGCTGCAACTCGACAGGCGCAAGGTGAGGGCCGTTTTTGAAAAGCGTTTTTCCGCTCGAAGAATGGCCGGCGACTATCTGGCCGCCTATGCACGCCTGATCGGCGTGCCGACCGAGGCGAAGGCGTCTTGAGCAACGACGTGCTCGAGCCACGACAACGAAACAACAGGGATCTTTGACGAATGGCCCAACTCGATGAGCGCCAGCTCGATCCCGCGGTTGCGCTTGCATCGCTCGACGCCACCGCCCCTCGCGAGCCGCATCGGCTGTTTGCGCTCAAGCAGGGCGATTGCTTCGCGGTTGCCGACGCCTATGGCGACATACGTGGAGCCGGCGACGGTTTCTTTCGCGACGACACACGGGTTCTTTCCGAGTTCCGGCTGACCGTCGGCGGCAGGCAGACATCGCTGCTCGGCGCCTCGCTCAGCCAGGACAATGTGCTGTTCACCACCAATTTGACCAATCTGCCGATACAGAGCGCCGGCGGACGCGACATCCCGCAGGGAGCCATCCACATCGAACGCGTCAGACTGCTCTGGCAGGACAGGCTGTTCGAACGCATCACGCTTTCCAATTACAGCCGGGAACACTCCACGATCAGCGTCTCCCTGCACTATTCCGCCGATTTCCGCGACATGTTCGAAGTGCGGGGGTCGACACGGCTGAAGCGTGGGCTGGCCCATGCCGCCGAAACAGACGCGACGTCGGTCCTGCTGCGCTATGACGGGCTCGACGGCCTGGCCCGCCTCTCTGCGATATCGTTCTCGCAGGCGCCGGACCAACTGACAGCCAACCGTGCCGATTTCCTGATCGCCGTGACCAAGCGCAGCAGGAAGGTGCTCTATGTCGAGGTCGGTCCCGAGGTGGCCGACAAGCCCGACCGCGACCGGTTCCGCGCCGCTGCCGCCCGCGCCCGCTTTGGCATGCGGGCCAAACGTCGCCATGGCGCGACGGTGCGCAGCTCCGGCCGCGTCTTCAACGACTGGGTCGAGCGCGCCCGCGCCGATGTCGCGCTGCTGACCACCGAACTGGCGACCGGCCCCTATCCCTATGCCGGCATCCCCTGGTTCTCGACGGCGTTCGGTCGTGACGGCGTCATCTCGGCGCTGCAGATGCTGTGGCTCAATCCCGGCCTGGCGCGGGGCGTGTTGGCCTTTCTGGCCCAGCATCAGGCGACCGAGACCTCGCCGTTCAGCGATTCGCAGCCGGGCAAGATCATGCACGAAACCCGCAAAGGCGAAATGGTGGCGCTGCGGGAGCTTCCCTTCGGCCGCTACTACGGTGGCGTCGATACGACACCGCTCTACATCTATCTTGCTTGCGCCTACGCCGATCGTACCGGTGACATGGCGTTCATCGACGGCCTGTGGCCTTCGCTGTGCGCGGCGGCCGAATGGACGGAGGAGGCGGGCCAGGAGACCGGATTCGTGACTTACCAGCGAGCGGCCGAGTCCGGCCTCGCAAACCAGGGATGGAAGGACAGTTTCGATTCGGTCTTCCATGCCGATGGCCGCATTCCCAAGGGCCCGATAGCCCTGGTCGAAGTGCAGGGCTATGTCTTTGCCGCCTTCCGCGGGCTGGCCAAGCTTGCCCGCCGCCGTGGCGAGGACGACAAAGCCGATCACTGGGAGGACCGCGCCGAGGCGATGCGGGTGGCGGTGGAACGCGATTTCTGGCTTGACGATCTCGGCTTCTATGCCCTCGCGATCGACGGTGCCGGCGAGCCCTGCAAGGTGCGGACCTCGAATGCCGGGCATCTGCTCTTTGTCGGATTGCCTGAGCCGGCGCGGGCACAGATGGTCGCCGACCAGCTGCTTTCCGCCTCCTTCCATTCCGGCTGGGGGCTGAGGACGCTTGCCGACGATGCGGTGTTCTTTAACCCGATGTCGTACCACAATGGCTCGATCTGGCCGCACGACACCGCCATATGCGGTGCCGGCCTGGCGCATTATGGCGAGCGTGAAAGCGTGGTTCGCCTGATGAGCGGCACATTCGAATCCGCGGTCCATTTCAACATGCGGCTGCCCGAACTGTTCTGCGGGTTTACACGCGCGCCGGGCGAAGCACCCATCGCCTATCCCGTCGCTTGCCTGCCGCAAGCGTGGTCGGCGGGATCCGCCTTCATGCTGATGCAGGCCTGCCTTGGCCTGGAGATCGACGGCTGGGATGGCGAAATCCGCGTCACCCGCCCGAGACTGCCGATCGGCATCGACACGCTGACACTGCGGCACCTGGGCGTCGGCGACCGGGTAGTCGATCTCACCTTCCAGCGCGTCGGTGACCGGGTCGTCGCTTTCCTTGCCGACCGCCATGAAGGGCTGGTGCCGCTCATCGTAAGGACATGATCCGAACAAAATTGCCGGAACCGATCCGAGCTTTGTGCGTTGCAAAAATACAGGTCCGAACGCTGACCACGTGGTCGGCAGACCATTTCAAACGGGAACACGAACAAACGGTCGCCGACGGCCGGGGTGAGTTGACATTCAATGACAAACTACGGTGCGGACCTGCTCTGGGTTCTGATCTTCGCGAGCCTCGGTTTTTCCGCTTTTGCCGTTTTCCTCTCCATATCGCGGCACCGTCGCCGTCATCCACCTGCGGTCGCACATACGGCCGGCGAAGATGTGGCCGCGGAAGCCGCGCGCAAGGTGATACGGGAGTTCGAAAAGAATGGCCAATCGGCCGATGCCGCGCTGGTGACCTGGTCGCCCGAAACATTGCGCAAGATCCTGGCCGACGATCTGCCCGATGCGCAGGTCATCGTTGTGTCCAATCGCGAACCGTACATCCACAATGTGAAGGGCGACGGCGTCGAGTTGCTCGTCCCGGCCAGCGGACTGGTGTCGGCGCTCGAGCCCATTACCCGCGCCTGTGCCGGCACCTGGATCGCCTATGGCGGCGGAACGGCGGACCGCCTCACCGTCGACGACCACGATCGTGTGCAGGTGCCGCCTGGCAACCCGTCCTACACGTTGCGCCGGGTCTGGCTGACGGAGGAAGAGCATCAGGGCTATTATCTCGGTTTCGCCAATGAGGGCCTTTGGCCACTTTGCCATATCGCCTTCACCCGGCCGATTTTTCGCGCCTCCGACTGGGCTGCCTATGAAGCCGTCAACCGGAAGTTTGCCGATACGGTGGTTGCCGAGGCCCGCAACGAGCGGCCGATCGTGCTGGTCCAGGACTACCATTTTGCGCTGCTGCCGCGCATGATCCGCGAGCGCCTGCCGGAGGCGATCGTCATCACTTTCTGGCACATCCCGTGGCCGAATTCGGAAGTGTACAGCATCTGTCCCTGGCGTGAACGCATCCTCGAAGGGCTGCTCGGCAGTTCGATCATCGGCTTCCACACCCAGTTCCACGCCAACAATTTCACCGAAAGCGTAGATCGCTTCCTGGAAAGCCGCATCGAGCGGGCCGATGCGGCCATCTCCTACGGCGGACGAACCACATTGGTGCACGCCTATCCCATCTCGATAGAATGGCCGGCGGACCTGCTGGCGAAACTTCCTGATGTCAACGATTGCCGCGCTCGCATGCGCGAGAGGTTCGGCCTTAAAGCGGATGTGAAGCTGGCCGTCGGGGTCGAGCGCCTCGATTACACCAAGGGCATTCTTGATCGGTTCCACGCTTTGAACGAATTGTTCAAGCGACAGCCTGAATGGATCGGAAAACTTGTCTTCCTGCAGGTCGCGGCACCCAGCCGCGGCACGCTGCCAGCCTACAAGCTGCTCCATGACGAGTGCCACCGTTATGCCGAAGAGCTTAACCGGCGTTATGGCAGCGAGGGTTACAGGCCGGTGATCATGGTGGCCGAACATCATTCGCAGGAACAGGTGTACGAGATCTATCGGGCCGCCGACATATGCATGGTCACCAGCCTGCATGACGGCATGAACCTCGTCGCAAAGGAATTCGTCGCCGCGCGCGACGACGAGCAGGGTGTTTTGATGCTGAGCACATTCGCCGGCGCCTCGCGCGAATTGCTGGAGGCGCTGATCGTCAACCCTTACGATGCCGCCATGATGAGCGGAGCGCTGTTGCAGGCATTGACCATGGCGCCCGAAGAACAGCGCGAGCGCATGCGACCCATGCGCGAGACGATCCGCAACAACAACGTCTATCGCTGGGCCGGCAGCATGCTTCTGGATGCGGCGCGTTTGCGCAAGCGCGGAGACCTCGATCGGGTAACCGGTGCCGCCGGCGACCCGCCGCCCAGCGTCGACAATGTCGTCTCCATCTTTGAGCGCAGACGGATGGCGATGTCATGAGCGATACGCTGCAGAAGATTATTGGCGAGACCCTGCAAAAGCCGCAGGCCGTCATGGAGAAACCGCAGCCTGTTCTGGCCGGCGAGTGGGCATTGTTCCTCGACATCGACGGCACGTTGCTGGAACATGCCGAGCACCCGGACGCAGTCTCGGTCAGCGACGAGCTTCGCTCCTTGCTGCAAGGCCTGGACCGCAAGCTGAACGGGGCGTTGGCGTTCATCACGGGCCGGTCCGTTGCGGCCGTCGACCATCTGTTTCAGCCTTTGAAACTACGCGCCGCCGGGCTCTATGGCCTGGAACATCGGCTCCTGCCGGACGACGACGTCGAAATCGCGGACGAGCCGGCGGATATCGCAGCCCTTGCCGACGAGATCGAGGCCGAGCTCGGTCGTGGGGCCTATATCGAGCGCAAGGGACGGGTGCTGGCCATCCACACGCGCGCCGCCCCGCATCTGCTTCCGCGCGCGACGCAGCTTGTCGAGCAGGCGCTGGCCGGCCTGCCAAAGGGCTACCGGGTGGTTGCCGGCAACGCCGGCGTGGAATTGCTGCCGCTGGAGGCGGCCAAGGGTGCCGCGATCCGGCGTTTCATGGAGATTGCGCCATTCGCAGGTCGCCGCCCGGTCTTCCTGGGCGACGACACGTCGGACGAAAACGGCTTCGAAACGATCAATGATGCCGGCGGCATATCGATACGGGTCAAACCACCGGCGCAAACCACCGCGCAGTACGGGCTGGCCGGCGTTGCCGAGACGCTGGCCTGGCTGAGAGGTCAACTCTAGGTGCAGCCGACGCAACCGTGATCGCGCCTCCTGGAAAGGACAAGGAAAGGAACGGTTTCGATGGGACGCTTTGCACAATTGGTTCGAGAGATCACCCCGAACTGGCTTCACGCTCGCTCCTCCCGCCATGAGATCGCCGACGTTTCACCGTCCGACGCGGACTACAGCTGGCAAGAGGCGATCGACAACAAGATGTATGGGGCGGATACATCTGACTATTCCCATGTGCCGGAAAAGCCTGTTTCGGCAAAACCGGCAGGCGACAGGCCCGCGGACGAGAACGACCGCGTTCCAAAGAAGGCCAATTAAGGTCCCGTCGGAGTCCGATAGTCGCTGTTCCTATGCCGCAAATCTCAGCCCGCCGTCGCAGGTCAGCACCTGGCCGGTCATGAAGCCGTTGGAGACGAGGAAGGCGATTGCGTCGGCCACGTCTTCGGCCCGACCGACGCGGCCGACCGGGGTCTTGCCGGCATAGTCGGCAAAGATCGTTTGCCTCTGCTCTTCGGCCAGAAAATCCCACCAGGGCGTGTCGATGACGCCCGGCGCCACGACATTGACGCGCAGCGGCTTCAGTTCCAGGGCCAGGATCGGCACCACAGTCAACAGCATGCCGTTGATGGCGGCGATACCGGTGACGCCGGGCGTCGCGAGCTGCGCCGACACCGCCGAGATGAAGGTGACCGATCCGGCCTTGTTGAGTGTCGGCAAGGCGGCCTGCAGGCAGGACAGCTGCGGGCGGACCTTTTCCTCGACGCCGCTGCCGATGTCGCTCAGGTCAAGCGTCGGGAAGGGGCCGAGGCCCTTGCCGCCGCTGGCCGCCAGCACCAGATGGTCGAAAGGACCGAGGCTCTCGAAGAACTGGCGGACCTCATCCGGCTTCGCGGCGTCGAAAGCAGCCTTCCCGGCAGCGCTGCCAAGGCTTGTCCAAGCGCTCTTCAGTTTGTCCTCGTTGCGCCCGGTGATGGTCACCTTCATGCCCGGGCCAAGCAGTTTTCGCGCCGTCGCCAGGCCGATGCCGGACGAGCCGCCGATGATGACGGTGTGTTCGATTGTCTTGGTCATGAATGGTCTTCCTTTGATGTGGGGGAGGCCGTGCCGATGAGATCAAGGCTCAAGGCTCGCAGACGTTGTCTTGCCTTGGCGTCATAGGCCTGGGTATCGGCGCGGGATTCCCGCAGGCCGTCGAAATAGAGGCCGCTTTTCCCGTCGAGCGCGGGTAAGGCGGCGAGGTTGAGGATGGCGTCGGCGCCGGTCTCGACCGAACTCCACGGCGTCACCCCGGCCTGCCGGACCATGGTGGTGTTCATGTAGCTCGCCGGATGCAACGCGTTGACGGTGACTCCGGTGCCTTTCAGCTGCTCCGCAAGGTCGACTGTGAACAGGATCTGCGCCAGCTTGCTCTGGCAATAGGCACGCACGCCGTCATAGGAGCGGGTCAGCATGACATCGCTGAAATCGATCGCCTGCTGCCCCGCAGAGGCGACATTGACGATGCGGGCCGGCGCACTCGCCTTCAGCAACGGCAGAAGCTCCGATGTCAGCAGGAAACCCGCGAGGTAGTTGACCGCGAAGCGCAGTTCGTAGCCGTCGGCGCTGACCTGCCTTTTGGCACCTTGGCCCGCTGTGCCGATTCCGGCATTGTTGATGAGGATGTCGAGCCGATCCGTCCGGGCGCGCACGGCTCCGGCAAGCCGGCGCACTTCGGCCAGCGACGAGAGGTCGGCGACCAGAAGCTCCGCCCTGCCGCCGGCGGCTTCGATCCCGGTGACAACAGCCTTGCCGCGCGTTGCATCGCGGCCATGCACCAGCACACGGGCGCCCGCGGCGCCGAGCCGTTGCGCGACGACCCGGCCGACGCCATCGGTAGAGCCGGTGATGAGGATCGTCTTGTCTTTGAGTTCCATGTTCAGAGCCTCCGTTCTGTTGCTCTGAACCGAAGATGGGACAGTTGGCGCGGGCCAAACAGTTCAAACTTTATCCTGGTATCAATACTGCTATAATACCCGCATGGAGTCCCAACCCCACGCTGCCCCCACACATTCGGCTGAAGACAGCCGCCGGCGCGAACTCGGCGCCTTCCTGCGCTCGCGCCGCGAAAGGCTGACGCCCTCGGCCACCGGCATCGCCACCGGTCTCAGGCGGCGTACGCCGGGCTTGCGCCGCGAGGAGGTGGCGATGATCGCCGGTGTCGGCACCACCTGGTACACATGGCTGGAGCAGGGGCGGGAGGTCAGGCCCTCGGTCGAGGTGCTGACGGCACTTGCCGAAGCACTGCGCCTCGACGCCGCCGAAAAACAGCATCTGTTCATCCTCGCCGACCGCCAGCAGCCGGAGCGCCGTGCCGTGGCGCCGGAAAAAGTCGACGGCCCGTTGCTGCACATGCTGCAGAGCCTGGTGCTGCAGCCGGCCTATGTTGTCGGGCGACGCTGGGATGTGCTGGCCTGGAACCCGGCTGCCGTCGCGGTGTTCGGCGACTATGGCTTGCTGGAGGGGGACGCCCGCAACATCGTCCACATGGTGTTCACGAGCCCGCACCACCGGCGCCTGCTGGTCGACTGGGAGCAACTGGCGCGCACCGTGCTGGCCTCCTTCCGGGCCGCGAGTGCGCGTTATGTCGGCGATCCGGATTTCGAGCGGCTGATCGAGTTGATGACGCGTTCGAGCCCCGAATTTCGCGCTTGGTGGCCGCAGCGCGACGTCGCGCACCGGTTGTCGGGGGTGAAGCATGTCCGGCACCCGAGCGCGGGCGCCATGACCTTCGAGCATATGAGCCTGTCGATCGGCGACGGCTCGGACATGAAGCTGATCGTCTACACGCCGCTCGCCGAGCAGAACTCGGTCGCCAAGCTGCAGACATTGCTGGACGCGCTGCCGGTTGAGCGGCGCAGCGCGTAACCCTCCACTTCGTCATCCCAGGGCGGAGCAGCCGCGAAGCGGCGTCGAGGAGACCCTGGGATCCATTCCGTGACATTGGTCGAAGGGTACAGCGGAGCAGAATTTGTACCGTTGCGGCGCGTTGAAGTCGCGGCATGGATTCTAGGGTCTGCGCCGCGTCGCTTCGCTCCTTGCTTCGCCCTAGAATGACGAAATCAATGTGCGCTTCGGCCAATCCCCACCGTCTGGGATAGCCCGACGACTGCCAAGTTGAGCCAAGACGTGATCTCGCTGCTACCCCTTCGGCTTCAGCCCATCAAGAAACAGTTGTTCCAGGAAGCGGGCCGCATCCTCGAAGCGGCCGTCGCCGCCGCGGTTCGGCCCGAGCACGGCCCGGACCTGGACGTCGAAATCGGCGTAGTGCTGCGTCGTCGCCCAGATCGAGAAGATCAGGTGCCACGGATCGGTCTTGGCGATCTTGCCGGCGCGCATCCAGCCCTTGATGACGGTCGCCTTCTCGTCGACCAGCGTTTTCAGTTCGCCCGCCAGCAGCGGCATGATGCGCGGCGCGCCTTGCAGGATCTCGTTGGCGAACAGCCGGCTCTCGCGCGGAAAGTCGCGTGCCATCTCCAGCTTGCGCCTGATGTAGCTGCGCAATTCGGTCAAGGGGTCGCCGATGTCATCGAGTTCACGCAGCGGCGCCAGCCAGGTGTCGAGCAGGCGCTGCATCAGCGTCTCGTGGATGTCTTCCTTGCGGCGGAAATAATAGAGCAGGTTCGGCTTCGACATGCCGGCGGCTTCGGCGATCTGGTCAATGGTCGAGCCACGAAAACCGTTGGTCGAGAAAACCTCGAGCGCCGCCTCCAGGATGAGTTCGCGCTTTTCCTGCTGGATGCGGGTGCGGCGAGGGGCGTCCGTGCCGATGGTCACCGTTGCAAGCCCTCGTGTTGCCAAACCTCGCGTTCAAGGTCATCTGGACCAATTCTCTGGACCAGTTTTTCCCTAGCCTGTGGAACGCACTTCAGGTGCCGCATTTCCGCTAGTAATCCTTGACCGCCGACAGGGCGGTGCTAACGTTTGTCCAATCGGTCAAAAATTTGCGTAGCATGAAAACGCGGCAAAGACCAAGCGTTGGGCGCAGCGAAACAGATTACAAGGGGAAGTCCTGGTCATGTCCAACCGGCTGAAAGTCACGCCGAACGATCTCAGCGCATTCTGGATGCCGTTCACGGCAAACCGGCAGTTCAAGCAGGCGCCGCGCATGATGGTGTCCGCCAAGGACATGCATTACACGACCAGCGATGGCCGCAAGGTGCTCGACGGCACCGCCGGCCTGTGGTGTGTCAATGCCGGCCACTGCCGGCCGAAGATCACCGAGGCGATCCAGCAGCAGGCCGCCGAGCTCGACTATGCGCCCGCCTTCCAGATGGGCCACCCGATCGTGTTCGAACTGGCCAACCGCCTGGTCGACCTCGCGCCCAAGGGCATGGACCATGTCTTCTTCACCAATTCCGGCTCGGAATCGGTCGAGACCGCGCTCAAGATGGCCATCGCCTATCATCGTGTGAAGGGCGAGGGCTCGCGCACCCGGCTGATCGGCCGCGAGCGCGGCTATCACGGCGTCAATTTCGGCGGCATCTCGGTCGGCGGCATTGTCACCAACCGCAAGATGTTCGGCACGCTGCTCGGCGGCGTCGACCATATGCCGCACACGCATCTGCCGGAAAAGAACGCCTTCACCAAGGGCGTACCGGAGTATGGTGCGGAACTCGCCAACGAACTGGAGCGCATCGTCGCCCTGCACGATGCTTCGACCATCGCCGCTGTCATCGTCGAGCCGGTCGCCGGCTCTACCGGCGTCATCCTGCCGCCGAAGGGCTATCTCGAGAGGCTGCGCGAGATCTGCACCAAGCATGGCATCCTGTTGATCTTCGATGAGGTCATCACCGGTTTCGGCCGTCTCGGCACGCCGTTCGCCGCCGACTATTTCGGTGTCACGCCAGACATCATGACCACCGCCAAGGGCGTCTCCAACGGCGTCATCCCGATGGGCGCGGTGTTCGTCAAGAAGGAGATCCACGACGCCTTCATGACCGGCCCCGAGCACATGATCGAGTTCTTCCACGGCTACACCTATTCGGGCAACCCGATCGCCTGCGCGGCCGCACTCGGCACGCTTGACACCTACAAGGAAGAGGGCCTGCTGACCCGCGGCGAGGAGCTGGCGCCGTACTGGGAAGACGCGCTGCATTCGCTGAAAGGCGAGCCGAACGTCATCGATATCAGGAACATCGGCCTGATCGGCGCGATCGAGCTGGCGCCGATCGCCGGCCAGCCGACCAAGCGGGCCTTCTCGGCCTTCGTCAAGGCGTTCGAGCGCGGCGCGCTGATCCGCACCACCGGCGACATCATCGCGCTGTCGCCGCCGCTGATCATCACCAAGGGCCAGATCAACGAATTGATCGACCATGTCAGAGAAGTCTTGCGAGCCATAGATTGACGAACTGGACGCGGATATCCCTCCCCCTCGAGGGGAGGGTGGCCGCGAAGCGGTCGGGTGGGGTCGGTGCGACTGGGTGCCGACCTGATCTTTTGCTGCGTGGCCGCGTCTGATGCCCCGTACCCGCGTGAGCTTCGAAATGCGCCAGAAGGCGCGCGCGCTTCGAGTTCACGCGACCGAGGGCGAATCCCTCCTGTGGTATGAACTGCGGGAGTTGAAATCGGGAGGCATCAAGTTTCGCCGTCAGTGCCCGATTGGGCCTTATATCGTTGACTCCGTTTGCTTGGCGGTGAAGCTGATCGTTGAGGTCGACGGTGATCTGCACGAACACGGGAAGGGTAAACGGCACGATGCTGTTCGTGATGCCTATCTGCGCTCTCTCGGGTTTCACGTCTTCCGTGTTGGCGAGCCCGATGTCATAAACAGCGCGTGGCATGTCGCGCAGATGGTCAAGGGGAAGGTTGAGCATATGTCAGCCGACCCCACCCGACCGCTTCGCGGCCACCCTCCCCTCGAGGGGAGGGGGACGCCCCGCAATCGATGAGGTTTTAGAGCATGGCCGCACCCGGCGAGAATCTGCGAATCAATTCAGATCGTTTGTGGGATTCCATCATGGAGATGGCGAAGATTGGTCCCGGCATCGCCGGCGGCAACAATCGCCAGACCGTGACCGACGAAGACGGCGAAGGGCGGCATCTGTTCAAGCGCTGGTGCGATGCGGCCGGGCTCGAAATGGGCGTCGATGAAATGGGCACGATGTTTGCCCGCCGCGAAGGCACCGATCCAAGCCTGCCGCCGGTCTATGTCGGCAGCCATCTCGATACGCAGCCGACCGGCGGCAAGTATGACGGCGTGCTCGGCGTGCTGGGCGGGCTTGAAGTGGTGCGCTCGCTCAACGATCTCGGCATCAAGACCAAACATCCGATCGTCGTCACCAACTGGACGAATGAGGAGGGCTCGCGCTTCGCGCCGGCGATGATGGCGTCCGGCGTGTTCGCCGGCGTGCTCGACCAGGCCGATGTGTACGGGCATGTCGACAAGCAGGGCAAGAAATTCGGTGAGGAGCTCGAGCGCATCGGCTGGAAAGGCAGCGAGAAGGTCGGCGATCGCAAGATCCACGCCTTCTTCGAACTGCATATCGAACAGGGTCCGATTCTCGAGGACGAAGATATCGACATCGGCGTCGTCACTCATGGCCAGGGCCTGAAGTGGCTCCAGGTGACGCTGACCGGCAAGGAAGCCCACACCGGCTCGACCCCGATGCCCAAGCGCCGCAATGCCGGGCTCGGCATGGCCCGGGTGATCGAACTGGTGCATGAGATCGCCATGGACTACCAGCCGGACGCCGTCGGCGCGGTCGGCCACATGGAGGTCTATCCTAACTCGCGCAACATCATCGCCGGCCGCACCGTCTTCACCGTCGACATCCGCTCCCCGGAAAAGGAAGTGCTGGACGCCATGGACGGCCGCATCCGCGAAGGCATCGACACGATCTGCGATGCGCTCGACATCCGCTACGAGATCGAGCAGGTCGGCGCTTTCGATCCGGTCACCTTCGACGCGGGTTGCGTCAAGGCGATCCGCGATGCCGCCGAACGTCTCGGCTATTCCCACCGCAACATCGTCTCCGGCGCCGGCCATGACGCCTGCTGGATCAACCGCGTCGCGCCCACCGCCATGGTGATGTGCCCCTGCGTCGATGGCCTCAGCCACAACGAGGCCGAGGAGATCACCAAGGAATGGGCTTCGGCAGGTGCCGATGTTTTGTTCCATGCGGTGGTGGAGACGGCTGTCATCATGGAGTGAGCTTAGAATCTACCTTCCAAACGACGCTCGCAAAGAAGCGCGAAGAGAACAAGGGAACAGCTAATGACAAAAGTTATCCGAAACGGCACCATCGTCACCGCCGACCGCACCTGGAAGGCCGATGTGCTGATGCAGCACGGCAAGATCGTCGCCATCGGCTCGGACCTGCATGGCGACCACGAGTTCGACGCCACCGGTTGCTACATCATGCCGGGCGGCATCGACCCGCATACCCATCTCGAAATGCCGTTCATGGGCACCTATTCGGCCGATGATTTCGAATCCGGCACCCGCGCCGCGCTCTCCGGCGGCACGACGATGGTGGTCGATTTCTGCCTGCCGGCGCCGCAGCAGTCGCTGCTCGAAGCCTTGCAGATGTGGGACAACAAGACCTCGAAAGCGTCCTGCGACTACTCCTTCCACATGGCGATCACCTGGTGGGGCAAGCAGGTGTTCGACGAGATGGCCACTGTCGTCGACAAGGGCATCACCTCGTTCAAGCACTTCATGGCCTACAAGGGCGCGCTGATGGTCGATGACGACGAGATGTATGCGTCGTTCCAGCGCTGCGCCGATCTCGGCGCGCTGCCGCTGGTGCATGCCGAGAATGGCGACGTCGTTGCCGCTTTGTCGCAGAAGCTGCTGGCTGCCGGCAACAACGGCCCCGAGGGCCACGCCTATTCACGGCCACCCGAAGTGGAAGGCGAGGCGACCAACCGCGCCATCATGATCGCCGACATGGCCGGCGTGCCGCTCTATGTCGTGCATGTCTCCTGCGAGCAGAGCCACGAGGCGATCCGCCGGGCGCGGCAGAAGGGCATGCGGGTGTTCGGAGAACCGCTGATCCAGCACCTGACGCTGGACGAGAGCGAGTATTTCGACAAGGACTGGGATCATGCGGCGCGCCGCGTGATGAGCCCGCCCTTCCGCAACAAATTGCACCAGGATTCGCTGTGGGCCGGCCTGCAGGCGGGCTCGCTGCAGGTGGTGGCGACCGATCATTGCGCTTTCACCACCAAGCAGAAGCGTAACGGCGTCGGCGATTTCACCAAGATTCCGAACGGCACCGGCGGGCTTGAAGACCGCATGCCGGTGCTCTGGACCACCGGCGTCAACACCGGCCGGCTGACGATGAACGAGTTCGTCGCGGTGACCTCGACCAACATCGCCAAGATCCTCAACATGTATCCGAAGAAGGGCGCCATCGTAGAGGGCGCCGACGCCGACATCGTCGTCTGGGATCCCCAGCGCAAGAAGAAGATCACCTCGAAGAAGCAGCAATCTGTCATCGACTACAACGTGTTCGAAGGGTTCGAGGTGACCGGTCTGCCGCGGTTCGTGTTCTCGCGTGGCGAACTGTCGATCCAGGAGGCCGAGGTCAAGGCCAAGTCCGGTCATGGCGAGTTCGTTGGCCGCGAGCCGAATGCGGCGGTCAACCGGGCGCTGTCGACGTGGAAGGAAATCTCCGCGCCGCGCAAGGTGGAACGCACCGGCATCCCGGCGACCGGGGTTTGAGCTTGCGCGGCTCGAAGAACGCCAAGAAACGGATGATTGCCGACAAACACGGCGCCGCCTTTGGGGATGTGTCGCAGTGCCGATAATTGCCGAACTCGGCGCCGCCCCTCATCCGCCTGCCGGCACCTTCTCCCCGTATAGTGACGGGGAGAAGGGAGATGAACGCAACCTCGCCCCCCTTTTTTGTAACGTCGGAGATTGGCGAAATCGTCCTTCTCCCCGTCACTATACGGGGAGAAGTGCCCGGCAGGGCGATAAGGGGCAGCGCAAACCTCGGGCAATTGACCGGTGGGATCCTAGCCCGTCGATACCGGCTTCAGGCGACCAGTGCATCCAGTTCCGGCAGCAGGACGACGCTTTCCTGTTCGTTGGGATCGGTGCGGGCAATGACGGCCGAAGACGGGGCGCTGCTCAGATTGGCCGGCAGATGCGGCACGCCGGCCGGAATGTAGAAGAGGTCGCCGGCCTTGACCACGATATGATGCTCGAGCCGGTCGCCGTACCAGGTGTGGACTTCGCCGGAGAGCACGTAGATCGCCGTCTCGTGGCTCTCATGCATATGCGCCTTGGCGCGCGCGCCGGGCGGCATGGTGAGCATGTGCATGCAGATGCCGGAAGCGCCGACGGTCTCGGCGGCAATGCCGGCGAAATAGGTCAATCCCTGCTTGCCTTCATAAGTGCTTTCAGGGCGGATAAGATGACAACTGGGTTTGGGCGACATCGGGGAAACTCCGGGCGTCGATCGAGTGGGACAAGGTCAGTGGGACAGGGCCAAATGGGACAGGGTAAGTGGAAAACAACATCGCGATAAAAGCAATCGGATTCCAGCCGCCGCAGGGACGGAAACAGGCAGGCGGCAGCCGATGACGGGGACTTCGCCAGCCGTCGTCGCGGCAAGCAAACTCGGACTGACCTTCCAGACCAATGACGGGCCGGTGCAGGCGCTGTCAAACGTCGATCTCACCATCGGCAAGGGGGAGTTCGTCTCCTTCATCGGGCCTTCGGGCTGCGGCAAGACCACGCTGCTGCGCGTCATCGCAGATCTGGAGAAGCCGACCTCGGGGACGATTTCCGTCAATGGCATGACAGCAGAGCAGGCGCGCGAGAAACGAGCCTATGGCTATGTCTTTCAGGCCGCCGCCCTGTTTCCGTGGCGCACCATCGAGCGCAATGTCGGGTTGCCACTCGAGATCATGGGCCTGTCCAGGGCGGAGCAGGGCGAGCGGATCAAGCGCACGCTCGATCTCGTCAACCTCTCAGGCTTCGAGAAGAAATATCCCTGGCAGCTCTCGGGCGGCATGCAGCAGCGCGCCTCGATTGCCCGTGCGCTGGCCTTCGACGCCGACCTGCTGCTGATGGACGAGCCGTTCGGCGCGCTGGACGAGATCGTGCGCGACCATCTCAACGAGCAATTGCTGGAATTGTGGGGACGCACCAACAAGACCATCTGCTTCGTCACCCACTCCATTCCGGAAGCCGTTTATCTGTCGACGCGCATCGTCGTCATGTCACCGCGGCCGGGCCGCGTCAGCGACATCATCGAATCGACACTGCCGAGAGAGCGGCCGCTCGACATCCGCGAGACGCCGGAGTTTCTGGCGATCGCGGCGCGCGTGCGCGACGGGCTGCGGGCAGGGCACAGCTATGATGATTGAGGGAGCAAACGACGGGCTCCCTCCTCTCCCCAACGGGGAGAGGGTGGCCGGAGCGAAGCGGAGGTCGGGTGAGGGGGCGGCCCACCGCGCCTTCGTCATCCTAGGGCGGAGCAGGCGCGAAGCGGCCTGCGCAGACCCTAGGATCCATGCCGTGACGCCGGCCGAAAGGCGAAAACGGTTGAGAAAACAGGCCAAGCAGGGCGAGGCACAGGGAGCCTTGTTCCGCACCGTTGTGGAGCACAGAGGTAACGGCATGGATCCTA
This sequence comes from Mesorhizobium sp. M0088, assembly GCF_040322895.1. NCBI lineage: Bacteria > Pseudomonadati > Pseudomonadota > Alphaproteobacteria > Hyphomicrobiales > Phyllobacteriaceae > Mesorhizobium > Mesorhizobium sp. M0088. The sequence continues at coordinate 90,396 of NZ_JAMYUI010000018.1, read as the reverse complement.
GGGTCTGCGCCGCGTCGCTTCGCTCCTTGCTTCGCCCTAGGATGACGAAGAATGGGTATGGCCGCTCTTTGCCGTTGGGCAAAGGGGAGCGCACCTAATGGACACCTTCCGCGACAAACTCATCCCCGTGACCTCGATCCTCGCAGGCGTGGTCGTGCTCTGGTATGTCTTCGCTGTCATCCTCAACACGCCGTTCCAGCACGATCTCGACCGTCGCGCCGGTGAGACCTCCACGTTCAGCGAACTCATCGGCAAGACGCTGTCGCAGCCGAAGCCGACATTGCCGGCGCCGCATCAGGTGGCGGTGAATTTCTTCGAGAACACCTTCCTGCGGCCTATCACCTCGAACCGCAGCCTGGTCTACAATGCCTGGGTGACGCTGTCGTCGACGCTGCTCGGCTTTGCCTTCGGCACCGCGCTCGGCATCATCATCGCTGTCGGCATTGTCCATGTGGCGACGCTCGACCGCAGCCTGATGCCGTGGATCATCGCCTCGCAGACCATTCCCATCCTGGCGGTGGCGCCGATGATCATCGTCGTGCTGGGGGCGATCGGCATCAGCGGCCTGATCCCGAAGGCGATGATCTCGACCTATCTGTCATTCTTCCCGGTGACTGTCGGCATGGTGAAGGGGCTGCGCTCACCCGAGATCATGCATCTCGACCTGATGCACACCTACAATGCCAGTCGTGCGCAAACCTTCTGGAGATTGCGCGTGCCGGCCTCGGTGCCGTTCCTGTTCACCTCGATGAAGGTGGCGGTGGCGGCAAGCCTGGTCGGCGCCATCGTCGGCGAACTGCCGACCGGTGCGGTCGCCGGCATCGGCGCCAAGCTGCTCGCCGGCGCCTATTACAGCCAGTCCATCGACATCTGGTCGGCGTTGGTTGCTGGGTCTGTGGTGGCAGCACTTCTCGTCATGGTTGTCGGCATTGCCGGGCGCCTCGTCGACCGCGCCATGGGCGGGAGGCCGGCATGAACTGGCTGAAACCCTCCTGGCAGGCGGTGTTGGCGATCGTGCTGTGCCTGATCGCGGTCGCGCTCGGCCCGATCGCCGCGCCGAAAGTGGATGCGCTGGCGCAGCCTGCAGGGACGTTGATATATCCCTATGTGGCGACGACTTGGCTGATCTTCGGCGTGCTGCTTCTCGCCGCTTTGATCTCGATGACCAGAATACCGTCCGTCGTCGAAGCGGTTGTGCTTTTCATCGGCGCGCATCTGGCCGCCTGGCTGCTGATTGGCGGCATCACCGGTTTCGAGGGCCTGGCACGGGCGCCGTTCTTCCTGTTGCTCACCGCTGCCTGGCTGCTTGGCTGGCGTTGCGTGGCGGTGCTGTCGTCGCTGCGTCCTTTCGCCAAATGGGCTCGCACCGCGCTGCACCTGATCATCCCCGCCATCTTCGGCGCCTGGATCCTGATCATCTGGGAGGCGGTGACGCGCGGGGCCGGCATTCCCTTCATCCTTCTGCCGCCGCCAAGCGCCATCGGCGCACGCATCGCCGGTTCGCTGCCGGTGCTCGGCGCGGATGTCCGCCAGACCATCTTCAAGGCGGTGATCTTCGGCTATGTGGTGGGCAGCGGCGCCGGCTTCATCACCGCAATCCTCGCCGACCGTGTGCCGTTCCTGCGGCGCGGCCTCTTGCCTATCGGCAACATGGTCTCGGCGCTGCCGATCATCGGGGTCGCCCCGATCATGGTCATGTGGTTCGGCTTCGACTGGCAGTCCAAGGCGGCTGTTGTCATCATCATGACCTTCTTCCCGATGCTGGTGAACACGGTCGCCGGTCTGGCTGCCTCCGGCCACATGGAGCGCGACCTGATGCGCACCTATGCGTCGGGCTACTGGCCGACGCTGCTGAAGCTTAGGCTGCCGGCCGCTGCTCCCTTCATCTTCAACGCGCTGAAGATCAACTCGACGCTGGCGCTGATCGGCGCCATCGTCGCCGAGTTCTTCGGCACGCCCGTCGTCGGCATGGGCTTCCGCATCTCGACCGAGGTCGGGCGGATGAACATCGACATGGTCTGGGCCGAAATCGCAGTTGCAGCACTTGCAGGTTCGGTCTTTTATGGCGTGGTCGCTCTTGTCGAAAGAGCCGTCACGTTTTGGCATCCCTCTGTCCGTGGTGGATAGGGGCGGTGGGTTTAGGGCACTAACTTCAGAGGGTAAAAAAATGAAAAGACTGATTATTCCCGTTCTGGCTGGCGCGATGTCGCTCGCCGCGTTCCAGGCAATGGCCGCCGACAAGGTGACGTTGCAGCTGAAATGGGTCACGCAGGCTCAGTTTGCCGGCTACTATGTCGCCAAGGCCAAGGGTTTCTATGAGGCCGAAGGTCTCGACGTCGACATCAAGCCGGGCGGTCCCGATATCGCGCCCGAGCAGGTGATCGCCGGCGGCGGCGCCGATGTCATCGTCGACTGGATGGGCGGTGCGCTGGCCGCCCGCGAAAAGGGCGTGCCGCTGGTCAACATCGCCCAGCCGTTCAAGAAGGCAGGCATGGAGCTGGTCTGCCCGAAGGACGGCCCGATCAAGACCGAAGCCGACTTCAAGGGTCACACACTGGGCGTCTGGTTCTTCGGCAACGAGTATCCGTTCTACGCCTGGATGAACAAGCTCGGCCTCAAGACAGACGGCGGCCCGGACGGCGTCACCGTCTTGAAGCAGAGCTTCGACGTGCAGCCCCTGATCCAGAAGCAGGCGGATTGCATCTCGGTCATGACCTACAACGAGTACTGGCAGTTGATCGACGCCGGCTACAAGCCGGAACAGCTGACCGTGTTCAACTACTCGGCCATGGGCAACGACCTGCTTGAGGACGGGCTCTATGCGTCCGAAGACAAGCTCAAGGACCCGGCCTTCGAAGACAAGATGGTGCGTTTCGTGCGCGCCTCGATGAAGGGCTGGAAATACGCCATCGACAACAATGACGAAGCCGCTGGCATCGTCATGGACGGCGGCGGCCAGGACGAGAACCACCAGAAGCGCATGATGAGCGAAGTCGCCAAGCTGATCGACAATGCCGACGGCAAGCTCGACCCGGCGACCTACGAGCGCACCGCCAAGGCGTTGCTCGACCAGAAGATCATCACCAAGGAGCCGACCGGCGCCTACACCACCGCCATCACGGACAAGGCGGTCAAGTAAGCCTACTGCGCATGATCTCGAGACGCGGCGCCTCCGGCAGAAATGTCAGAGGCGCCGTTCCTTTATGGTGTTCATGACGAAGCTGGTCTCGATCGAGGCGACGCATTTCAGCCGCGCGATCTTTTCCTTGATGAAGCGCTCGTATTGCTCAAGGCTTCCCGTCACCACTTTCAGCACATAGTCGCGCGAGCCGGTGACGAGGTGGCATTCCAGCACCTCTTCCCAGCCGCGGATCGCGTCCTCGAACATGACGATCTCGTCTTCGTTCTGGCGGCTGAGCCGGATGGTGGCGATGGCGACCATGTTCCAGCCGAAGGCTGAGGGATCGACCAGCGTGGTGTAGCCCCTGATGACACCGGTTTCCTCCAGCCGCCGCACCCGCCTCAGGCAGGGCGACGGCGACAGGCCGATCCGCTCGGCAAGCTCATTGTTGGTGATGCGGGCGTCGGCCTGCAGTTCGCGCAGGATCCTGCGGTCGAAATCATCGGCTATCTTCTGCTGCACTTTCCGTCTCTCCGGGCAATTTGTTGCGGGAATGCAGCCATGAGAGCCCAAAAATAGCAAGGACTGGCGGAAAGGGATCGCATAAATTGCCGTTCACTATGTCACTCGAACAGGCAGGAAAGCTCATGACCGCGCCACGCCCGTCGAAAACCCATATCGGCAACCACAAGCTCCACCCGGAGACGCTGATGCTGAGCTATGGCTTCGATCCGCAACTTTCGGAGGGTGCGGTCAAGCCGCCGGTGTTCCTGACCTCGACCTTCGTGTTCAAGTCGGCGGAAGAAGGACGCGACTTCTTCGACTACACCTCCGGCCGCAAGGAGCCGCCGAGCGGCACGGCGTCGGGCCTGGTCTATTCGCGCTTCAACCATCCCAACAGCGAGATCGTCGAGGACCGGCTGGCGATCTATGAGGGGGCGGATGCCTGCATCCTGTTTTCATCCGGCATGTCGGCGATCGCCACCACGCTACTCGCCTATATCAGGCCGGGCGACGTCATCCTTCATTCGCAGCCGCTTTACGGCGGCACGGAGACGCTTCTGACGCGCACGCTCTCCGGCTTCGGTATCGGCGCTGTCGGTTTCGCGGATGGCGTCGATGAGACAGCGGTGCGCACGGCCGCCGACGCCGCCGTCGCGAAGGGCCGCGTGTCGGTCATCCTGATCGAGACGCCGTCAAACCCGACCAACAGCCTGGTCGACATCGCGCTGATGCGCAAGATCGCCGACGAGATCGGCGCGAGCCAAGGGTCGACGCCGATCGTCGTGTGCGACAACACGCTGCTCGGCCCGGTGTTCCAGCGGCCCATCGAACATGGCGCCGACGTGTCCGTCTATTCGCTGACCAAATATGTCGGCGGCCATTCCGACCTCATCGCGGGCGCCGCCATGGGCAGCAAGGCGGTCACCAAGCCGATCAAGGCGCTGCGCGGCGCGATCGGCACGCAGCTCGACCCGCATTCCTGCTGGATGCTTGGCCGCTCGCTGGAGACGCTGTCGATCCGCATGGAGCGGGCCAACGACAATGCGCGCCTGGTCGCCGAATTCCTGCGCGACCATGCCAAGGTCGAGAAGGTGCATTACCTTCCGTTCCTGGGCGAGGAAACGCCCGCTGGCCGCACCTACAGGGCGCAATGCACTGGTGCCGGCTCGACCTTCTCCTTCGATATCAAGGGCGGCGAGAAGGCGGCTTTCGCCTTTCTCAACAACCTGCAGATCTTCAAGCTGGCGGTGAGCCTGGGCGGAACGGAATCCTTGGCCAGCCACCCCGCGGCCATGACCCATTCGGGCATACCCTTCGAGGTGCGCGAACGCATCGGCGTGCTGGAGACCACGGTCAGGCTGTCGATCGGCGTGGAGCACCCGGATGATCTGATCGCCGACCTGACGCAGGCGCTGGCAGCCGTCTGACGCCGCCGGTATCGCGCGGTCCATTAGTCTGCACGTAAGTGTTACTCGCGCGCAGCCATTCGCTCTTATAAGCCTTGTGCCGATACATCCGCGCGCCGGGGAGCCGTGGCTGGATGTCATCAGCAAACGGAGATTCTCATGCGTATCCAATCCTTGGCGCCGATGCTTTCGGCACTGGCCATCTCGGCGTCCTTCCTTACGGCGGCGCCGGCCCTGGCCGAGACGGTGAAGCTGAAAGCGACGCTCGACGGCGCCCAGCAGAACCCGCCGGTGACCACGAAAGGCAAGGGCACCGCAGCTCTTACCTTCGACAAGGCCACGAAGAAACTCAGCTGGAACGTCAAATATTCCGGGCTGAGCGGGCCGGCGACCGCCGGGCATATTCACGGCCCAGCCGCGATGGGTGAAAACGCCGGGGTGGCGATCCCGTTCAAGGGCAAGCTCAAGAGCCCGATCAAAGGGTCGGCCGTGCTGACCGACGCGCAGGCCGCCGACCTGATGGGCGGCAAGGACTATGTCAACGTGCACACGGCAGCCAACAAGGACGGCGAAATCCGCGGACAGATCGAGACCGCCAAGTAGCGCAAGCCGCATGACAAAAAGGGGCGGGCGACCGCCTCTTTTTTTGTTTGGACTACGCCTTGTCGCGTATCTGCGTCATCGTCTTGGTCGGCGTGATCGCTTCGGGGTCGAGGCGGATTTCCACGATCGCCGGCTTGCCGCTGGCGCGGGCACGTTCGAAGGCGGGAGCAAAATCGGCGGTCTTGTCGACCGTTTCGCCATGGCCGCCATAGGCGCGGGCGAGAGCCGCGAAGTCGGGGTTCTTAAGATCGGTGGCGACGACGCGGCCGGGATATTCGCGCTCCTGATGCATGCGGATGGTGCCGTAGATGCCATTGTTGACGACGACCACAATGATAGGCAGGTCATACTGCACGGCGGTGGCGAATTCCTGCCCGTTCATCAGGAAGCAGCCGTCGCCGGCGAAGGCGACCACGGTGCGCTCCGGGAACAGCTCCTTGGCGGCGACGGCCGCAGGCGTGCCATAGCCCATCGAGCCTGACGTCGGCGCACCTTGAGTGGCGAAGCGGCGGAAGCGGTGGAAACGATGCACCCAGGTGGCGTAGTTGCCGGCGCCGTTGGTGAGGATGGCGTCGTCGGGCAACATCTTTTCGAGGTAGTTCATGATCGGCCCCATCTGGACCGAGCCGGGGCCGCCTTCCGGTGGCGTCGACCAGTCGAGATAGGCGGCATGCAGCTTTGGCGTTTCGGCTGCCCAGACGGGTGCGGAGGCCGGCTTGCGCCTGGCGAAAGCGTCGATGAAGGCGGACGGCGAGGCGTTGATCGCCAGTGTCGGCCTGTAGACGCGGCCGAGTTCGCCGGCGTCGGCATGGATATGCACCAGCGTCTGGTCGGGGTAGGGGCTTTTCAGCAGCGTGTAGTCCGAGGAGGGCATTTCGCCCATGCGGCCGCCGATCAGCAGCACGAGATCGGCCTGCTTGATCGCTGTCGCCAGCTTCGGATTGATGCCGATGCCGACATCGCCGGCATAGTTCGGATGCAGATGATCGAACAGCATCTGGCGGCGGAAGGAGCAGCCGACCGGCAGCGACCAGGCCTCGGCGATCGTGCGCATTTGTGCAACCGCCTCGGCGTCCCAGCGCGTGCCGCCGAGGATGACGAACGGCCGCTTGGCCTTAGCCAGCAGCTTTTCCAGCGCATCGAGCTCCGCTTCGCCGGCCCGTGTTTCCACCGGCGTGTGCGGCAAGGCGATGGGCGCCTCGACGATGCTGGTCAGCATGTCTTCCGGGAGCGAGATCACCACCGGGCCGGGGCGGCCTGACGTCGCCACAGCGAAAGCGCGGGTGACGAATTCGGGGATGCGCGAGGCGTCGTCGATCTCGACCACCCATTTGGCGATGTCGCCGAAGAACCTGACGTAGTCCACTTCCTGAAAAGCCTCGCGCTCCTTGGCGTGGCTGGCGACCTGGCCGATGAACAGGATGACGGGTATCGAATCCTGCATGGCGATGTGGATGCCGGCCGAGGCGTTGGTGGCGCCGGGGCCGCGGGTGACGAAGCAGATGCCGGGCTTGCCGGTCAGGCGGCCGTGGCAATCGGCCATCATCGCGGCACCGCCTTCCTGGCGGCAGACGATGGTGCGGATCGCAGAGTCGTGCAGCGCGTCGAGGACCGCCAGATAGGATTCACCGGGCACGCAATAGATGCGGTCGGTGCCGTTGGCTTCGAGCGCGTCGACGATGAGTTGTCCGCCGGTCTTCATTGTCCAGACTTCTCCAGTTCGGCAAGGATTTCTTGCGTGTGCTCGCCCAGGCGCGGCGAGGGGCGCTCATAGACCAGCGGCGTGCCGGACATCACCATCGGCGCACGCACCGAAGGCAGAAGATTGCCATGGCCGTCGTCGAGATCGAGCCGCATGCCGCGCGCGATCGTCTGCGGATCGGCAAACATCTGGCCGATCGTGTTGATCGGGCTCGCCGGCACGCCGGCCGCTTCCAGCTTGGCCAGCAGCGGATCGCGGTCAAAAATCTTCAGCGCCTCGATCATGCGCTCGCGCAGCTTGACCCGGTTGGCGACCCGGGCGGGATTGGTGGCGAAGTCGGGATTGGCAGGCAGGTCGTCCATTCCAACAGCGGCGCAGAATTTGGCGAACTGGCCGTCATTGCCGACCGCCAGGATAATGTGCCCGTCCCTGACCGGCACCACCTCGTAAGGGGCGATGTTCATGTGTGCGTTGCCCATCTGCACCGGCGATTGGCCGGAGACGAGATAGTTCAAATTCTGGTTGCCGAGGGCCGAGATCTGGGTGTCGAAAAGCGCCATGTCGACGTGCTGACCTTCGCCGGTCTGCTCGGCATGGCGCAATGCTGCCTGGATGGCGATGACCGAATAAAGGCCGGTGAAGATGTCGGAGATGGCGACGCCCGCTTTTTGCGGCTCGCGGCCGACCTCGCCGGTGATCGACATCATGCCGGCCATGGCCTGGATGATGAAGTCGTAGCCGGCGCGCGGCGCGTAGGGACCATCCTGGCCAAAGCCGGTGATCGAGCAATAGACGAGGCGCGGGTTGATCTGGCGCAGGCTGTCATAGTCGAGGCCGTATTTCTTCAGGCCGCCGAGCTTGAAGTTCTCGATCAGCACGTCCGAGGTGGCGACCAGCCGGCGTACGGTCTCGGCGCCTTCCGGTGTCGAGAAATCGATGGCGATGGAGCGCTTGCCGCGATTGCAGGAATGATAATAGGCGGCCGACAGGTTCTCGCCGTCCTTGCCCATGACGAAGGGTGGCCCCCATTTGCGGGTGTCGTCGCCGCCATCGGGGCTCTCGACCTTGATGACATCGGCGCCGAGATCGGCAAGCAACTGCCCGGCCCATGGCCCGGCAAGGATGCGGGCGAGTTCGACGACGCGGACGCCTTTCAGCGGGGGCTCAGCCATGAATCACCGTGGTTGCCGCAATCACCGTGATTGCTGCGAAAGCAGAGCCTCTATCAAGCCCTGCAACGGCTGTCACGGCTCTTGCAATGGGCCAATCCGTCACGCTTTGAGGACTTCTTCGGCCCAAATGGCGAAATCATCCATGATGGTGTCGCGGTTCACCTCGTTCAGGCTTTCGTGGCGGGTGTCGGCGTAAACCTTTGAAACCAGATTCGAAAAGCCCATCGCGCGCATGCGGCCGGCAAGATGCGTGATCCCTTTGCCATAATCCGAGGCGGGATCCCTTTCGCCGCCGACGATGCTGACGGGCAGGTCGCGTCGGATACCGGCAAAGCCGGCATCCTTGCCGCCGTTCAGCGCCATGCCGACGACGTCGCGCCACATCGACACCGAAGCATCCCAGCCGCAGAGCGGATCGGCGATGTATTTCGCCACTTCCGCCTCGTCGCGCGACAGCCAGTCGAACAATGTGCGGTGGTTGGGCACCGCTTTGCCCCAGGCCTGGAAGGTGAGCTTCGGCAACAGACGCGATGGCACGTCGGAGCCGAGCCGCATTCTCTCCCAGGCAAGGACGCCCAGCGCCACCTGCCCGAGCAGGCCTTGGGAGAAATTGCCGTTCCAGATCGCGGCGGCATGGACGCGTGGCGAATGACTTAAAAGGAAATTCAACGCCACGGATGCCCCCATCGAATGACCAAACAGGATGACCGGTCTGTTTGGCTGTTCGCTGGCGATGAGGTCATGGATGGCGCCGATATCGGCGATCACCTTGGCGGGGCCATGCCTGTCGGCGAACCTGCCGAGCGGCGCGTCGGGCGCCTTGGTCGCGCCATGGCCGCGATGATCGTGGACATAGACGTGGAAGCCGCGGGAGCCAAGAAAATCGGCAAAGCGGGCATAGCGCGCCGCGTGCTCGGCCAATCCATGATTGATCTGGACGACGGCGCGTGCCCGGCCGTCGGCCTGCCTGACGAAAAGATTGAGCTCGGCACCGGTCGGCGAGGCAACCACGCGCTGCTGGCTGAATGACATGCCGCCTGGTCCCGCCCTTGCATTATCGTCGTTGGCTTTGTTTGCGCCGGCCCACATTATGCGTCAATCCGGCAAACCCGCTTTTCGCGACGATGTTTCTTGCGTTTGGCCAGCAAAATATCGCAATTCTGACATGGAGACAGCTTCAGTCTGTCGCCCACTTGTCCAGCCGGGGATTTTCCATGCGTAGTGCTGTCATTTTCGGATTGGCCATGCTGGCGGCGTCGCTGGCCGGGGCGGCGCGTGCCGACGTCAAGATGAGCGGCAGCTTCGTCGCCGACGCTGCCTGTCCGGCGACGCAAGCGATCAAGAACGGCAAGAACCCCGGCAATGTCTCGACCGATGCCGGGAAGAGCTACCAGCTGCTTGCCGGCAACAAGGATGCGCCGACGCACTACCTTATCCTGGTGCCGGGCGCCGATCCGGAGCGCCGCTGGGTGAAGGTCAGTTGCGGCCATGTTTCCGGCAGCAGCGCGGCGACCGTGCCGGCCGCACCTGACGGCCAAGGCAAGCCGGCGGCGTCGGGAAAACCCGAATACGTCTTCGCGCTGAGCTGGCAGCCGGCGTTTTGCGAGACAAAGTCGAACAAGACCGAATGCAAGGCGCAGAACGCCGGTGATTTCGACGCGACGCATTTCACCTTGCATGGGTTGTGGCCGCAGCCGAACGGCAATTTCTATTGCCAGGCGACGGCGAGCGACAAGGCCAACGACAATCCGGCCCACTGGAAAGACCTGCCGCCGGTCAATCTGGACGCCAACACCCGCACGGAGCTCGATCAGGTGATGCCTGGAACGGCCTCCCACCTCGAGCGGCATGAATGGATCAAGCACGGCACCTGCTACGGCAAGAGCCAGCAGGACTATTTCTCCGACGCGCTCAACCTGATGCGCGCGGTGAACAGCTCGCCGGTGCGCGATCTCTTTGCCAAGAACATCGGCGGCAAGCTGACGGCGGACCAGATTCGCGGCGCTTTCGACACTGCCTTCGGCGCGGGGGCAGGCGACCGGGTGCGTGTGTCCTGTGTCATCGATCCGTCGAGCGGCAGGCGGCTGATCGGCGAACTGACGCTCGGCCTCGCCGGCCCGATCGGCCCGAACAGCTCGCTCAAGGATCTGCTGCTGGCTTCGGTGCCGACCAACAAGGCCGGTTGCCCGACAGGCAATGTCGACGCGATCGGCTTCCAGTAACTCTCAACAGAGGTACCGGACTGTCGCCCTGCCGTGCCCTGGTGCTATGCTGCGAGCGCATCATTCTGGCGGGGGCGGCAATGGATGGCATGACGAGCAGCGCGCTGGCGCGGCTGGCTTTCTGGGCCAAGGGCATGGTCTCGATAAACGATGCCCGCATGGAATGGCCGGGCTTTTCGTATACCGACGCCGAATGGGCACGCATGCGAACGCTCTCCGAACCGATCGGCGTCGGCACGTACCAGCTGTTCACGATCGTCAATGCGGTGATCTTCATCATTATCGCGGCGATCGGCATTTTCGGCGCCTTCCTGCCGCTGGCGACGTTGCTGTTTCCGGTGCCGGCGGACACCAGCGCGTTGAAATTCTCCTCGCTGCTGGCCGCTTGCGCTTTCTTGATCATCGGGCTCGGCCTGCCGATCTCGATGCGTCTTTCGGCCATGCTGGTCGGCGGCAAGACGATGCGAGCAGCATTTGTTTCCGCGCCCGGCGACGAGGCGTTGGCGTCGAAAGTCTCGTGGCAGATCAACCGCATCATGCTGATCCTATGCGGCCTGCTGGTGCCGGGCATCCTGCTGTTCATTGCCTACGATATCGAGGCCGGGCCGATTATCACGGCGCTGAAATGGCTGGCGATCGCGCTGATGGCGGTTTCAACCGTGACGGGCTTTCGACGGCAGAGGAAGTCGTAACGAACTAGATCCGTGCGGATTTGGTCCACGCAGCGGCCGTGTCGGCTTCGTGGCCGCCCGGCTCGCCGACGACGCGATCGCGGCCGGTCGACTTCGCCTTGTAGAGACGCTGGTCGGCAAGCGCGAACAGGTCGGCAAGGCAGCGTGTGGTTTCGCCGACGCTGGAAACGCCGGCGCTGACGGTGAGCTCGAAGCGGCTGGTGGTGGCCGAGCCCTTGATCGCATGGCGAATGCTTTCGCCGAACAGCCTGGCGACCGGGTGCGGACGAGAACTGAGGATGGCGAATTCCTCGCCGCCGATGCGGAACACCTGGTCTTCGGCGCTTGCCGTCTCCCCAAGCAGGGCAGCGACCGCCTTCAGCACCTTGTCGCCTTCGGCATGGCCGAAACGGTCGTTGATCGATTTGAAATGGTCGACATCGATGATCAGCAGGCTGAGCGGCCTGGCGGTACGCAGGCTGACCTGGACGGCGGCTTCACCGTCGGCGTCGAAGCGCCCGCGATGCAGCAGGCCTGTCAGCCCGTCGCGGCCGACATGTTCGACCAGCGCTTCGTAGCGTTCGCGATAGGTCAGCGTATCGAAGATATCGGTCAATCCGCGCGGCGCAGTGACCTGGCGCTCCTCGAACCATTTGAGATAGGCAACGAGCATGGTGCTGAAGGTCACCGCCGCCGCCATCTTGGCGAACCAGCCGCCGAAAAAGACGGCCATCGGCGCGCCGGCAACGAAATGCAGGGCGGTGAAAAAACCGGCCTGGTCGAAGGTCAGCACGCAAGCGACCGAAATCAGGATGCGCGCGAACGGCGCCTTGCGAAGATACCGACCAAGCTTTTCGTAGAGCAGGATGATCAGGATGGCATCGACGAACAGCAGCGTCGTGCCCCACACCATCAGCCAACCCATCTGGTCGATGAAGCCGATGTCTGGAAGCCTGCCGTCGGGAAGTGCCGCGATGACGTGCAGGCGCAGCAGCAGCACCAGCCCGATCATCAGCGCATTGCCGAGCAGCAGGCCGTAGATCGGCTGACGCACGGTTGCAGCGTCCTCCTTCATATAGAGCAGCAAAAGCATGACCAGCTTGCCGGAAAACAGCACCGCCGAGCCAGGCGAGACCATGCCGAACGGCAGAGCGACGTAAAAGACGCTGGCGAGATAGGTCTCGAGGAAGTGCATGACACCGAGCGCGCAGACGAATACGCCGAGGCCGATACGCCGTCTGAAGCGGAAAAGCGTCACCATGACGCTGAAGTAGACGACCGCTTCGGCAAGGAGCAGGAAACTGTTCAGCAATGCCGTCGACCCGATCTCTTTCTCGAAATCGCGAATAGCGAGCGATTCCACTCCGATCCTGTTTTGACGCCGAAGAGTTAACCGGAGATTTCAGCACGCTTCGTGCTGGTGGAAAACTTCGGCGGTTGGCGGACACTTCCGCGTGTGACCGGGCAGATATGGCAAAAGCGATTGCCGTTCGCCGCCGCATCGCCTACATAGCGGCCAACCTCCACTCAATTCGACAGATCCAGTCAGTTTTCTGGGCCAGTCATTTTTTCAGGGAAAGCGCGCGTGGCACGCCAGTTCATCTATCACATGGCCGGCCTCAACAAGGCCTATGGCACCAAGAAGGTGCTCGAGAATGTCCATCTCTCCTTCTATCCCGACGCCAAGATCGGCATCCTCGGCCCCAACGGTTCGGGCAAGTCGACGATCCTCAAGATCATGGCCGGGCTCGACAAGGAGTGGAACGGCGAAGCCTGGCTGGCCGAAGGCGCAACTGTCGGCTACCTGGCGCAGGAGCCGGCGCTCGATCCGGACAAGACCGTGTTCGAAAATATCATGGAAGGCGTCGCCGCCAAGACCGCCGTCATCGAACGCTATAACGAATTGATGATGAACTATTCCGACGAGACGGCCGACGAGTCGGCCAAGCTCCAGGACGAAATGGACCGGCTCAACCTTTGGGATCTCGAACAGCAGGTCGAGATGGCGATGGAAGCGCTGGGCTGCCCGCCCAAGGATTCGGAAGTCACCAAGCTTTCGGGCGGCGAACGGCGCCGCGTCGCACTTTGCCAGCTTCTGCTGCGCCAGCCCGACCTTCTGCTGCTCGACGAACCGACCAACCATCTCGACGCCGAGACCACGGCGTGGCTGGAAAAGCATCTGCGTGCCTATCCGGGCGCCGTGATGATCATCACCCACGACCGCTACTTCCTCGACAATGTCACCGGCTGGATCCTCGAACTCGATCGCGGCCGCGGCATTCCCTATGAGGGCAACTACACCAAATACCTCGAAGCCAAGGCCAAGCGCCTCAAGCAGGAAGGCCGCGAGGACGATGCCCGCCAGCGCGCCATCGGCCGCGAGCGCGAATGGATCCAGTCGAGCCCGAAGGCTCGCCAGACCAAGTCCAAGGCGCGTATCCAGGCGTTCCAGGATCTTTTGGATGCAGCCGACAAGCGGCGTCCGAGCGATACGCAGATCGTCATTCCGCATGGCGAGCGGCTCGGCAATGTGGTGATCGAGGCGGAAGGCCTGTCGAAGGGCTTTGGCGACACGCTGCTCATCGACGGCCTGGAATTCAAGCTGCCGCCCGGCGGCATCGTCGGCGTCATCGGCCCGAACGGCGCCGGCAAGACGACGCTGTTTCGCATGATCACCGGCCAGGAAAAGCCGGATGCGGGCTCGGTCCGCGTCGGCGAAACGGTCAAGCTCGGCTATGTCGACCAGAGCCGCGATGCGCTCGATCCGTCAAAGACGGTGTGGGAAGAGATTTCCGGCGGCGCAGAAGTGGTCAAGCTCGGCAAGTTCGAGGCCAACACGCGCGCCTATTGCGCGTCGTTCAACTTCCGTGGCGGCGACCAGCAGCAGAAGGTCGGCAATCTGTCCGGCGGCCAGCGCAACCGCGTGCATCTGGCCAAGATGTTGAAGACCGGCGGCAATGTGCTGCTGCTCGACGAACCGACCAACGATCTCGACACCGAAACGCTGGCGGCACTCGAAGACGCGCTGGAAAACTTCGGCGGCTGCGCCGTCATCATCTCGCACGATCGTATGTTCCTTGATCGCCTGGCGACGCACATCCTCGCCTTCGAGGGCGACAGCCATGTCGAATGGTTCGAAGGCAATTTCGAGGATTACGAGCAGGACAAGATCCGTCGCCTCGGGCCTGATGCCGTCAACCCGCACCGCATGACCTACAAGAGGCTGACGCGGTAAGGGCAGGATCCGTTGCAGGCAATCGTCGTTTGGCCTAAATTGGGTTGACGGAGCTTTCCATGATCACAGTGAAACTGCCGCAAAAGACTGAAAAGCTACTGGCCGACATCGCTAAGGCAAGCGGCCGCACGACCGATCAGGTTGCAGTCGACGCGATCCTCGAGGCCATCGAGGATTGGCAGGACGCCAGGATTGCCGAGGAACGGGTCAGGAATGATGACGGTGTTCGTATCCCGCTGGAGGAGATGATCCGCCAGCTTGAACTTCGTGAAGGCGACGAGCGTAGCAACAAGCCCGCCACTGAATGAGCTGGCGTGTCGAGTTCACGCCGCGCGCTAAGAAGGACATTGAGAGGCTTTCGACGAAGGACCAACGCCGTGTCCTCGAATTCCTCGCCGGGAGAGTTTCGGCGCATCCCGATCCAAGAGTTCTTGCCAAACGCCTTACTGCAAGCAAAGAAGAAGCTTGGCGGTTTCGCGTCGGCGACTACCGGATCATCGTCCAGTTCTGGGATAGTCGCCTGGTCGTCCTGGTCGTGGAAATAGGCAACCGACGCGAGGTCTATCGATGAACAACAGCGCCGTTTCACAAAAGCCCGACTGGTCCGCCGCCCAATATCTGAAATTCGAAGACGAGCGCACGCGGCCCGCGCGGGATTTGGTCGCGCAGGTGCCGGTGGACTTCCCGCGCCGGGTCGTCGACATCGGCTGCGGGCCGGGCAACTCGACCGCGCTGCTTGTCGAGCGCTGGCCGGATGCTGAGGTGAGCGGCTTCGACACTTCGCCCGACATGATCGAGAAGGCGAGGGCGCGCCTGCCCGAGGTCACCTTTGATCTCGCCGATGCCTCCGAATGGCAGCCGGCGGAGCCGGTCGACGTGATTTTCGCCAATGCTGTGTTCCAATGGCTGCCTACCCATCCGGCGGTGTTCCAGCGGCTGATGGGCTTCCTCGCCCCAGGCGGCGCACTTGCCGTCCAGATGCCCGACAATCTGGGCGAGGATTCGCACCGCCTGATGCGGGAGACCGCCGCCGAAATGCCATTTGCCGAAAAGCTCAAGGGCGCGGCACGCGGGCCGTTGCCGGCGGTGTCGTTCTACTATGACCTGCTGTCGCCGCTCAGCGACCGGCTTGATATCTGGCACACCATCTACAACCATCCGCTTGCCGACGCGCAGGCGATCGTCGAATGGGTGAAATCGACGGGTCTGAAGCCGTTCCTCGATCCGCTGGACGCCGAGGAGAGGGCGATGTTCCTCGAATGTTACACGGCCAAGATCGCCAAGGCCTATCCGAAGACGGCTGATGGCAAGGTGCTTTTGCGCTTTCCGCGCATTTTCATTGTCGCAAAACGAGCTTGATTATCCATGTCGCGCGGCGCCTTAGGGCCGCTTGGCTTTGGCTGTGGCCATGTCGAGGGATCGGCTTCAGTCGGCCCAGATCTTTGGTTTAAGCCGGCGTAAACCGCCTCGGTGAGAAAACTGTTGCGCCGGAGCGTTCCGGCGCCCACATGAAGCCGCAGCGCCTGCGGATGGGACGGACTGGACATGCATCGCGTCATCATCAGCGGCATCGGCGTTGAGATCCCCGAACCCACAATCACCAATGAAGAACTGGTCGCCAGCTTCAATGCCTGGGTCGACATGGAGAACGCGCGTCGCCAGGATACTGGCGAGCCGCCGCTGCCGAAATCGGACAGCGACTTCATCGTCCACGCCTCGGGCGTGCGCACCCGTCATGTGATCGAGCGCGAGGGCATCCTCGACCCGACCCGGATGGCGCCGCGCATTCCCGCACGGCCCGACGATGCGCTGTCGCTGGAGGCCGAGTTCGGCATAGCCTCGGCGAAGAAGGCCCTCGACCATGCCGGGCTGCAGCCGTCGGATATAGACCTGGTGATCTGCTCGGCCTCGCATCACCAGCGGCCCTATCCGGCGATCGCCATCGAAATGCAGGAGGCGCTGGGGACGAAGGGCGCCGGCTTTGACATGGGGCTTGGCTGTTCTTCGGCGGCGGCCGCCTTGCACATAGCCGTCAATTTGGTGCGGTCGGGCGCGCACAAGCGCATTCTGGTGACGACGCCCGAGATCATCACCGGCCATCTCAATTTTCGCGACCGGCAGACGCATTTCATCTTCGGCGACGCTTCGGTGTCGATGGTGGTCGAAGGGCTGGCCAAGGGCGACAAGCGGCCGGGGCGCTTCGAAGTGCTCGACACGCGCGTCTGGACGCAGATGTCGAACAACATCCGCACCAATCTGGGCTATCACGCCCGCACCGCCCAGGATGATCCTTACATGATCAATCTGGAAGGCAATCTGATCAAGCAGGTCGGCAACAAGGTGTTCAAGGAAGTCACCGTTGCCGGGCAGAAATTCATCGTCGAATTCCTGGCCGAGCACGGGCTGACGCCGCAGGCGATCAGGCGCTTCTGGCTGCATCAGGCCAATGCACGCATGAATGCGATGATCCTGAAACTGTCGTTCGGCCACGAGGTCGACCACGACCGCGCGCCGATGGTGCTGGAGCGGCTTGGCAACACGGCGGGCGCCGGCGCCATCGTCGCGCTGTCGGAGAACCACGCCGACATGAAGCCCGGCGATTTCGGCCTGATCTGCGCCTTTGGCGCGGGGTATTCGATAGGCGGCGCGCTGTTGCGGATGCTCTAGCTATGTCGATATTCAGGTGAGGCCGCCCGGCGAATGGCAGCTTCCTGCGCTTCCCCGGCTCGGCCTGACCTGACTCTCAACACACCTTGGCGCGCAATACGTCTTGTTGCGTCAGGCTGGTGCGAAGGGCACCAGCATCGGCACTCGCCTGGCGATCGCCATCCCATCGGTGACGTTGATCGGACGATCAGCACTTTCGACTGGACGCCGCGAAGTCCGCCCGGCTAATTCGCTGGATGACGAGAGAAAAGAACGCCATGCTGGATCTCTTCCCCGAGGCTGAAAAGCCGATCGAAATCATCCCTGCGCGAAAGCTCGCCGCCAAGGCGGCAGCGCTTTACGTGGCACCGGCGGATCATTTTCAGACGCGCCCGGTGGACGAATTGCGGCTGGGTTTCGACGGCATATCAGGCGATTTCCATGCCGGACCGACGCGGCGCTCGGGCGGGCGCGAGCCCTGGTATCCGCGCGGCACAGAAATGCGCAACGAACGGCAATTGTCCATCGTGGCAGCGGACGAGCTGGCGGTTGTCGCCGAGCGCATGGGCCTGGCCGAGATCAGGCCGGAGTGGATCGGCGCCAATCTTGTGATCGAAGGGGTGCCGAACCTCTCCATGCTGCCGGCCGGCACGCTGCTGTTCTTCAAGGGCGGCGTCACCATCAAGGTTGACGCACAGAACGGACCTTGCCGCATCGCCGGCCGGTCGATCGCCGAAAACGCCGGAATGGCCGACGTCGAAGCTGGCGCGTTGCTGTTCCCAAAAATGGCGAAGCGGCTGCGCGGCGTCGTCGCCTGGGTCGAGAAGCCGGGAACGGTCAGGGACGGCGAAGAAATCTCGGTGCGCGTGCCGGAGCAGTGGATCTATCGAGCCTGAGGGCAGGCTGCGCTGCCCAAGCAAAAGTGGCGGGCTCAATCCTTGCGGTTTTTCTCGAGGCCTTGCTGACTATCGGGGATAATTCACCTGAGACGACCACGCCGGATCCTCGTGCTTCTCCCAATAGAGCGCCATCAGCCGGCTGGTGATCGGTCCGACCTTGCCGTTGGCGATCGCCGCGCCGTCGATCTCGGTCACCGGCATGATGCCGCCCGCGGTCGAGGTGATGAAGACCTCGTCGGCCTCGCGCAATGCAGTGACGCTGACATCGGCCGCGGTGGCGGCAAGACCTTGTTCTGCGCACAGGTCAAAGACAGTGCGGCGGGTGATGCCGGGCAGCACGCCAATGGAAGGCGTCGACAGTTTGCCGTCCCTGACGCAGAAGACGTTGAAGCCCGGACCCTCGGCGACATTGCCGTTGAAGTCGAGGATCAACGCGGTCTCGGCGCCGCGATCATAGGCATCGTAGAGGCCGCGCACCAGATCGAGCCAGTGGTAGTTCTTGATCGCCGGGTCGATCGAGGCCGGCGGAATGCGCATCTTGTCGCTGACGGCGACCCGCAGGCCGCGCCGCAACTGCTCGGCATTGGCGACCGAGCCGAACGGCACGGCAAACGCCATGAAGCGGTTGACCGCCTGGCGCGGGTCGCGGCTGAAAGTCGGCGAGGCGCCGCGCGTGCACAGCATTTCGACATAGGCGGCGCGATGACCCGACAGCGCCACGCAATTGTGCAGGATTTCGGTCACGCCGTCGCGATCGAAGGGGATGGTCATGCGCAGCTTTTCCAGCCCGCCGAAGAAGCGGTCGAGATGCAAATCGAGGCAGAAGAAGCGGCCGTTCCAGACATGCACGGTGTCGTAGGTTGCGTCGGAATGCAGAAAACCCCAGTCCAGCACCGAGATCTTGGCCTGCGACATCGGCAGGTATTGGCCGTCGAGGAAAGCGACCCCCTCGGGATAGGAGTGCGGGTCGACATGGCGGTCGTCGACGACGGGCGGTCGCTTCTCGTCCTGTGTTGCCATTGTCCGGCTCATCGGGGCCTCCTGTCACGCAGGCGAGAGGCTAGCGGCGCTGGGCAGAAGGCATAGAGCCACCCGCCCGGCGCTGTTCGGCCTCCATGACGATCTGGCCGATACATTCGATCGCGATTGCCCTATCGTTCCGGGTCTGAACGGGAGGGGAAAATGGGCAGGTTTGGGGCCGTCACAGCGGCAATGATGATGTTCGCCGCTGCGGGCGACGCCCGCGCCCAGTGCGCGCGCGAAGGCGAGGAATTGTGCCAGGGCGGGCAGACCTATCGCTGCGAGAAAACCGGCGGCGAATTGACTCCGATCTTCCAGAACCTGCCTTGCGCGGTGAACGTGCCGTCGCTGAGCGGCACCTGGGTAGGCAATGGCCACCAGAGCCCGGCGGGTGACGCCGGCGCCGACTGGGCGGTCGCCATGACCATCAACGATGGCAGCGCGTCGATCGACTATCCGTCACTCGGCTGCGGCGGATCGCTGTCACAGACGTCAAGGGACGACATTTCGGCGGAATACCACGAGAACATCACCTACGGTCAGGACAAATGCATCGACGGAGGCAACATCACCGTCAGGTTTTACAAGGGCAATCTGTCCTGGATTTGGGTCGGCCACGCCGATGGCCAGCCCTACAATGCGGTCGCCGTGCTGAAGCGGAAGTAGCCGTGGTCATTCCTCCTCGTCGTCGGCGTCGAGCAGGCGGGTTGCGCGCCAGCGGGTGAGCACGATGTTGGTCTGCTCGATGACGAAGAAACGCGCCGAGTCGCGGTCATAGCCTTCGCTCAGCAGTTTTTCGTAATCGGTGTGCATGTGGCGGATATGGGCAATCGTCGCCAGCCATACGGCGATGCCCGGCGGCAAGGTCTTCATGTGGACCGCGCCGGCGTCGGTGCGGATCTTCTCCATGTCGGCATAGGGAGCCAGCGGCAGAAGAGCGGTCAGCGCCTTGGCGATGGCGCGGCGGCGGCCGGTCGGCGCTGTCATCGCCGGGTCCGATCGGGCTCGTCGCGCCCTTCGATGGTCGCCTCGGCAATAGCGTCGGTCGAGGCGAAATAAGGTTTGATGTCGATGACCGGCGTGCCGTCGAGCACATCGATGGCGTCGAGGTCGATGCGGCCGGTGCGTTGGTCGAGCGCGACGAGCCGGACCACATGCAGCCCGATGGGGTTGGGGCGGGCAGGGGAGCGCAGCGAAAATACACCTTTCGCTTCAGCGGCATGGCGCGGTTTCTGCACAATCAGGTCCCGCGGCGCATGATGCAGCCAGGATAGGATGATGACGTGGCTGGCGCGCTCCAGCCCCTGCAGGCCACTTCGGTAGGCTGTGTCGATGGTCAGCACCGCCTTCTGCCCGGTCTCGCGCGCGGCGCGCATGTTCTTCGGGCAGGTTTCGCGCGTCGTCCATGGCGAGGCAATGCGGCCGATGAAGACGATCCCGCCATCAGGCGGCATCAAGGCCGGATCGTTCTCCAGCCTCTGCTCGCCTTCGCGCGCCTCGAACATCTCACGCGTTTCAGTCATGGTCCACGTCTCTTAAAACGCCACACAAGCGGCATTTTCTTGTCCGGAAGCGACATAGCGCTTGCAAGGTCGCTAAAATCGACATAAACATATGTTTATATCTTTTCAAAGAGAATACGCTGATGCATGTCTCGCTCGACACTATGGTGGATACGTTAAAGGCGGCGGCCGAATCCAGCCGATTGCGCATACTGGCACTTCTGTCGCGCGGTGACCTCACGGTTTCCGATCTTACCGAAATTCTCGGCCAGTCGCAGCCGCGCGTTTCGCGGCACCTGAAACTGCTTCTGGAGGCAGGGCTGATCGGCCGCTACCAGGAGGGGTCGTGGGCCTTCTTCCGCCTGTCGGATGCGGATTCCGCGCGGGACTTCGTCATGGGGCTGGTTTCCGGCATTCGCGGCGCCGATCCGCAGGTCGAGCGCGATCTTGAGCGTCTGGCCTCGGTCAAGCGCAAGCGGCAGGACCGGGCGGTCGCGTATTTTTCCGTGAATGCGGCAAGCTGGGACCATATCCGATCGCTGCATGTGCCGGACCGCGCCGTCGAAGCCGCAATGCTGAAACTGGTCGGCAAGCGGCCGTTCCAGTCGATGCTCGATCTCGGCACCGGCACCGGGCGGCTGCTTGAAATCTTCTCGCCGCTTTATCGGCGTGGTGTCGGCATCGACATGTCGCGCGAGATGCTGACCGTGGCGCGCGCCAATCTGGACAAGGCAGGCGTTTCGAACGCGCAGGTTCGGCAGGGCGACATCTTCGCACCGCCGGTCGAGCGCGATGCCTTCGATCTCGTCACCATCCATCAGGTGCTGCACTATCTCGACGATCCCGCCCGTGCCATCCACGAGGCGGCGCGGCTTTTGCGTCCGGCCGGACGCCTGGTCATCGTCGATTTCGCGCCGCATGCGCTGGAATTCCTGCGTGAGGAACACGCGCATATGCGGCTCGGCTTTTCCGACCGGCAGATCGCCGACTGGTTTTCGGAAGCCGGCCTCGATCTTGAAGACAGTCAGGAATTCGAGCCGCGTGGCGGCAACGAGGCCAGGCTCACCGTAAAACTCTGGCTTGGCCGCGACCGGCGCCTCTTGATCGCCGATCCTTCCAACGACACAAGGCAGATAAGGGAAACCGCCTGATGAACCAGTTCCGCTTTTCCCGCCGCCCCGACATTGGCGACAAGGTCAGGGTTTCCTTCGAATTCTTCCCGCCGAAGACCGACGAGATGGAAGCGAGGCTGTGGGAGACGGTGACGAGGCTGGAGCCGCTGAAGCCGAAATTCGTCTCGGTGACCTACGGCGCCGGCGGCTCGACGCGAGAGCGCACCGCGCGCACTGTAAAGCGCATCCTGACGGAAACCGGTATTCCTGCAGCGGCGCATCTGACTTGTGTCGGGGCAACGCGCGACGAGGTCGACGCGGTCATCCAGGATTACAAATCGATCGGCATCAACCGGTTCGTGGCGCTGCGCGGCGATCCGGCTTCCGGCGTCGGCGAACCGTACCGGCCGCATCCCGGTGGCTACGAGAACGGCGCGGAGCTGGTCGCCGGGCTCAAGGCGATTGCTGATTTCGACATCTCCGTCGCGGCTTATCCGGAAAAGCACCCGCAAAGCCCCGATTTCGCCACCGACATCGAGATGCTGAAGCGCAAAGTCGACAATGGCGCGACGCGTGCCATCACTCAGTTCTTTTTCGACAACGATCTCTACGAGCGCTATGTCGAGCGCGTCCGCCGCGCCGGCATCTACATCCCGATCGTGCCGGGTATCCAGCCGGTTCACAGTTTCAAGCAGGTCGCGAACTTTTCCGCGAGGGCGGGCGCGCATGTGCCCGGCTGGCTGGCGGAGCGTTTCGAAGGCCTCGACCGGGACCCGCAGACGCATGCGCTGGTGGCGTCGGCGGTGGCGGCCGAACAGGTGATGGACCTTGTCGAGCGCGGTGTCGGCGATTTCCACTTCTACACCATGAACCGCGCCGATCTGGTCTTTGCCATCTGTCATATGATCGGCATCCGCTCGCACGAGGCGGCGGCCGCCGGATCAGCTGCGGCATGAGAGTGGGTTGAACGACAAAAGGCCGGGAAAAACCCGGCCTTTTGAATTGGTTGGACTATTTGGGTGCTGGTCTTCCCCGCTTTGGCGGTCAGGGAAGGAAGCCCATAATAAGGGCTCCGATAAAGGCGAACGCAGCACAGATCATCAATGCGTTGATAGGCCTCGTAAGTCCCATGACATAGCCTCCTCTTAAAGAGCTATGTCACGGAGTCTAGGTTCATTTGTGCCACAGGCAAGCGGAAAATGTGCTGCATTGCGACGTGATTGTGAAATCCGCGACATGTCTTTTGCCGTTAGGCTTTGAAACTCCTAAGCAAAAACCGGCTTCAGGCCTGTGAATAAAATGTGGCCGACTCGTGTCGCTGCCGTGTCATGGCAGCGCTACCGCTGCGGAAGCCGAATTCAACTTTCGCGATGCGGGGCAATTGGGTGGTTAGAGCATCCTTTGCGCGTCCAGTGGACGCGCGGCGCTCTAACGTCGGCCGAACAACCGCCCGTCAATGGTGACGAGGCCGAGCGCGATCAGCACCACGCCGCCGATTTCGAACAGTTCCAGCCGCTCGCCAAGGAACAGGAAGCCGAGCAGCATCGCGCTGGCCGGTACGACAAGCGTGACCAGCGAGGCATTGGTGGCGCCGGCCGAGGCGACGAGGTTGAAATAGAGGATGTAGGCGAAGGCGGTCGACAGCAGCGCCAGTGCCAGCACCGCCGCCCAGACCGGCGGCGAGGCCGAGAACAGGCCGGATGGACCGTAGGTGAAGAGCACGATCGGGATCATGATGATGGTCGATGCCGTCAACTGTCCGGTGGCGATGATCGGCGAGGGCACGCCCCTGAAGCGGCGGGCAACCATCAGCGCGACGGCATAGGACAGCGAAGCCCCGATCAGCGCGAATTTGGCCCAGACCGGGCCGCCGAGCCCGGCAAGCAGGCCGGGGCCGATCATGACAGCCGTGCCGGCGATGCCGAGCGCAATGCCGGCGAGCTTGTTCCAGGACAGCTTTTCGTCCGATGTCAGCGCGTTGGCGAGGATCAACGTCCAGAACGGCGTTGTCGCGTTGAGCACCGAGGCGATGCCGGCTCCGAGCTCCGTCTGGCCGGCGAAGATCAGCGAGAAGGGCACGACATTGTTGGTGAGCGCCAGCAGGAAGAACAGGCCGGCATGCGGAAGCGCGAGGCGAAAGGACGGGCCACGCAGACCGAGATAGATCTGCAGCGCAATCGCGGCAATGGCGACGCGAAACAGCACCAGCACCAGCGGGGGGAGTTCCGCCACCGCGATGCGCGCGAAGAAGAACGAGCCGCCCCAGATCGCGCCGAGCAGCAGGAGTTGCCCCCAATCCTTGAGCACCATCGGCCCGCGTGGTGCGGATGTCGCGGCCATTGCCATGTGAGTCGCCCTCCCAGACGTATGCCAGTCAGGCAGAAGCCATATCCGGTTCGGCGACAAGGGCCACCCGAAACGTGATTGATGGCAAACGCCTGCCGCCAAGACCTAGCGCCCCAGCGTCAGCCGTACGAGACACAGAATTGTTTTCATTAGCCGCTAGCTTGGATTAATTGTGCGCAGGCTAGATCAAGGATTCGTCGATGCAGCGATTCGAGAATGCCCGCGAGGCGGCACTGGCGCTTCGCCCGGACGATCCGGTCTATTGCTTCCGCCCGCAGGTGCTGATGGCGGATGCCAGGCAGTTCATGGGCATGTTCCCGGGCAAGACCGCCTATGCGGTCAAGACCAATGGCGAGCAGATCGTGCTGAAGACCCTGGTCGAAGCCGGCGTCAAGGCTTTCGACGTCGCGTCGCCGGGCGAGTTCGCCGCCGTGCGTGCCGTCTCTCCCGATGCCGAGATGCTCTACATGCATCCGGTCAAGGCCCAGTCGGATATCAAGCTGGCGCTGGAGAAATACGCCATCCGCGTCATTTCGCTGGATCACGAGGACGAGATCACCAAGCTGACACGGGTGGTGCGGGCGCTCGACATCGATCCGGGCTCGATCAGCGTGTTCGTGCGGGTGCAGACCAAGGGGCATGCCGCTTACGAGTTGTCGAAGAAGTTCGGCGCCGGGCCGGCCTATGCCGTCGAACTTGCCGAGCGGCTGAACCGTACCGGATACAAGGTTGGCCTGTGTTTTCATGTGGGCAGTCAGATCGAGGATCCCGACACCTATGAGCGGGCGCTGGCCTCCGCCGATTGGGTGCGCAACCGGCTGACCTTCGATATTGCAGGGCTTGACGTCGGCGGCGGTTTCCCCGCCGAATACGGCCATGACCCCAACCGCAAGCAGATCGAGATGCCGTCGCTCGGCCAGATCATGTCGCGGCTTTCGGGCGATCTGAAAGAGTATCAGTTCGACCAGATGCCGCTGGTGGCCGAGCCGGGCCGCGTGATCGTGGCGCGCTGCCTGTCGCTGATCGTGCGGGTGCTGCTGCGCAAGGGCAAGCGGCTCTACATCAATGACGGCATCTGGGCGTCGCTGTCGGATTCATGGACCGGAAAGATCACGCTGCCGGCCCGCTTCATTCCTGATCCGGCGATCCGCTCGCGCAATGGCGAGGAAAAGAACATCGTGCCGTTCAAGGTCTGCGGGGCGACCTGCGATTCCGTCGACATCCTGTCGCGGCCGTTCTGGCTGCCGGAAACGGTCGACACCGGCGACTGGATCGAGATCGGCCATATCGGCGCCTATTCGCTCTCGCTGAGGACCCGCTTCAACGGCTTTTACCCCGACACCTTCGTCGAGGTGACGACGCCGTTCGACGAGGGCGACGCGCCGCAGGGGTTTGCCAGTTTGGAGACGATGGCGGATTAGCGAATAGGGAATAGCCAGTAGCGAATAGGGAAGATTTGCCGAGACAGCAGCAAGGAAGGACTACCTTCTATTCGCTATTCGCTATTCGCTATTCGCTATTCGCTAAAGCTTCCCCAAAAGCTCCGGTGTCGGCCAGCCGTCCACGGCCATGCCGAGGCGCATCTGTTCCTTGCGGATGGCTTCGCGGGTGTTGGTGCCCAGAATGCCGTCGACGGTGCCGACGTCGTAGCCCCTGGCTTCGAGCTTGGTCTGCAGAGCCTTCATCTGATCGTTGTTTAGACCGGTCTCGGGATTGCGCGGGTCGAACTGTTTTGCGCCCCCCAACCTGGCGGCGAGGTTGGCCGCGGTCAGCGCATAGGTGAAGGACTGGTTCCACTCGAGATAGACGTCGAAATTGTCATAAGCGAGGAAGGCGGGCCCCTTACGGCCCATGGGCAGCGCCAAGCCTGCCTTGAGGCCGTTGTCGACCAGCGGCGCGCCGCTGGGGTAGGTGACGCCCCATTGCGCCCACTGCGACAGCGGCAGCTTGTTGGTGCGACCGGTCTGGTCCCACGGCATGTCTTCGGGCACGCGGACTTCCTGGATCCAGGGCTGGTCGCGTTTCCAGCCGCGCGACAGCACTTTGTTGGCGGTGGTCATGATCACATCGGGCACGCTGCCGCGCAGGTCGATCTTGCCGTCGCCGTCGCCGTCGACGCCGCGTGCCAGATAGTCGGAGGGCAGGATCTGCGTCTGGCCGATCTCGCCGGCCCAGGCGCCCGTGACGTTGGCCGGCAGCACGCCGCGATCGATCAATTGCAGAAGCGGTATCAACTGAGGCCGAAACAGTTGCGGGCGGCGGCAATCATGCGACAGCGTCACCAGGGCGCTCAGCGTGTGGAAGTCGCCCTGCACGGCGCCGAAATCGGTCTCCAGCGCCCAGAAGGCGGCGATGATCGGCGCCTGAACGCCGAACTGCTGGTCGGCGCGGGCGAAGACATCCGCGTATTTCTTCATGTTCGCCGCACCTTGCTTCAGGCGATAGGCCGAGATCATGCGGTTGGAAAAGTCGACAAAGGTTTGGGTGAAGACGCCCTGGGCGCGGTCGCGTGCCAACACCTTGTCGTCGAAGGTTGCCGCTTCAAGGGCGTCGAGACCGGCAGTGCCGACGCCGGCCGCCTTGGCTTCCGCGGCGACGCCCTGCTTCCACGTCTCGAAGTCGCCGCCGCATTCCTGCGCCATTGCCGGCAAGGCCGTGGCACACAGGGTCAGCGCAGCCGCGAGGACTTTGGAACGCAGTCGCATCAGCTTCCTCTCGAAACGAATAGCGGGCAGTTGTTGTGCTCCCCCGGAGGCCCAACGCCCTGAATTGCCGGCGGTTGCACTTTTCACCCTGGCTGTGTCGAAAAGCAGGCGGCAGGCCCGGTGTCAACGGTTCTTGTGCCGCAGCCCCTTATTCCGCCGGCTTCTGTGCCGCTGCACCGGTTCAACGGAAGCTCTGCTGGAGTGATTTGGTGCAGGGCGGTGCTGCCGTTGAACCGGTGTCAACGGGTGTTCTGCCGCAGCCACTTGTTCCAGGTGGCTTCACTGCCGTTGAAGACGTTGATGTCGGCCTTGCCGGTCATGCCCGGAATGATCCCGGTTCCTGTGTACTGCCAGAATGTGAAGGGGTGGCTGCCGTATTTCTCACGTGGATGGCCGGCGACAGAACGCAGCCAGTACGGATAGCCGCGGAACCCCGCCAGGCCGTTGTCGTCGAAGAAGTCGACCGAGGTGTAGATGATCGGCTTCTTGCCGTAGTGGCGTTCGACGATCTCGAGGAAGGTGGTCATCTCTGCGCGCACCGTGGCGGCGTCGGGACGCAGCCTGCAGGTCGGCGATTGTGGGTTCCATTCCATGTCGAGGACCGGCGGCATCGCCGAGCGATCGACGGGGACGTTGCGGATGAACCAGCGCGCCTGCACGGCAGCCGGGGTGCAGAAATAGTAGAAGTGATAGGCGGCGCGGGGAACGCCCGCAGCTTTGGTCCGGGTCCAATGCTCGTTGAAGTATTCATCGAAGCGATCGCCGCCCTCGGTCGCCTTGATGAAGGCGAAGGAGATGCCGCTGGCCTTGGCCGCCGGCCAGTCGACCGAGGTCTGGTATTTGGAAACATCGGTGCCGTGGACGGCATAGTTCCAAGGCGCGCCGCTCTCCCATTCATGCGGCTTGGAATCGGCAAAGCGCGGCGCCCGGACAGTGACCGTCGGGCTGCTCGACGCCGACGGCGACAGCGGCGAGAGATCGTCTACTGTCGAGCACGCGCCAAGCAGCGCTAGCATAATGAAGCCCGCAAGACGGCGCATCGCAATTCCCGAGCCGGATTCAGCCGGTCGCTGATGGGTCTATACCTGATGGCCGGCTTGTGATTGGGCCCCCTCCGAGCGATCGCCCCACAGCATCGCTCAGCATATCCTGTGATCGCCGATCATGGTTGATAATCCGTTGATGGCGCTCGACAAGCTTTGTGATTTGCGGAAGCAATGGCGAAAATCGATGACATAAGGGCTCGCGCAGGGCCCGGAGGAAATAAATGCGGATCGTCGTCAAGATCGTCAAATGGCTGCTTGGCCTGATCGTTTTGGCGATCGCCGCGCTTTTTGCCTGGCTTTATATCTCCCCGCCGGAGTTGATCAGGGTCGGCTCGGGTTACTCGGCCAAGATCGTCTGTTCGAACGTCTTCATTGCCGGCCGCGATCCCAATGAGGTGCTGGCCGTCGACGTGCAGGCGCCCGGGCATCCCCTGCTGCGGTTAATGCGTGTTTCGGTGGACAAGAACAGGGGAACGGTGTCTGCCGGTCTGTTCGGGTTCCTCGGCAAGAGCGTCGCCGTCGCCCGCGACGGGTTGGGCTGCGCTTCGGTTCCGGACGGCGATGTCGGCAAGGCGCGGCGGACCGCGATCCAGGCGGAGCCGTCGGCGGCCACCATGGGCGACCTGTGGCCGGAAGGCGAGCGGGTTGAGGCATCGCAGGATCCGGTTGTTGCCAAACTGCTCGACGATGCGGCGCTGACCGGCACCGGCATGCGGGCGGTGGTGGTGGTCAAGAATGGCCGCGTCGTCGCCGAGCGCTATGGCGACGGCTTTTCCGCCAAGACGCCGCTGCTCGGCTGGTCGATGACGAAGACGGTGAACGCCGCCATCGTCGGTACGTTGGTCAAGGACGGCAAGATGGCTTTCGACGACAAAAACCTGTTCGCGCCGTGGAAGGCGGACGGCCGCGCCGCCATCAGCCTTGCCGAGATGATGGCGATGTCGAGCGGGCTGGAGTTCAACGAGGATTATGGCGACGTCGCCGACGTCACGCGCATGCTCTATCTCGAACCTGACATGGCGAGCTTTGCCGAATCAAAGCCGCTGGCGGCCGAGGTCGGCAAAGTGTTTTCCTATTCGAGCGGTACGGCGGTGATGCTGTCGCGCCTCTGGCAGGACGCGGTCGGCGACAAGGCCAAGGCGCTGACATGGCCGCGCACCGCCCTGTTCGAGCCGCTTGGCATGCATAGCGCGGTGCTCGAGACGGACGAGCAGGGCACCTTCGTCGGCTCGTCCTATCTTTACGCGACCGCGCATGACTGGGCGCGCTTCGGCCAGTTCCTGCTGCAGGGCGGGGTGTGGAACGGCAACCAGATCCTGCCAACCGGTTTCGTCGACTGGATGCGCGAGCCGGCATCCGCCTCGAAGGTCTACGGCAAGGGTCAGTTGTGGATCGAGGCCCCGGGCGATGAGGAAAACCCCGGCGCCGGCGTCGCGGCAGGCCTGCCCAAGGACACGTATTGGATGGAAGGCCATGACGGGCAGACGGTCGCCATCATCCCTTCGGAGCAGTTGGTGGTGGTGCGGCTAGGGCTGACGCCTGCCAAGTTCGGCTACCGGCCGCAGACGATGGTGGGGGCGCTGATCAAGGCGCTGCATTAGCGCGGCGCAAACTCTTTGCTATGCAGCTGTCGCCAATGGCTTGGCGCGGTCAACTCGCGCCCGCTCGTCGGGCGAGTTCATGACCTGCCAAAGATCGCTGCGGCGCTGGACGTTCAACCAGAAGTCCGGGCTGTTGCCGAACACCCGCGCCAGAATAAGCGCGGTCGCCGCCGTCACGTTGCGGCGGTCGTTGCACAATTCGTTCACATGCTTGCGCTGGACCCCCATCGCCTCGGCCAAAGCCGCCTGCGTCAGGCCAAGCGGCTGCATGAATTCTTCCGTGAGAATTTCGCCAACCGTTGCCGGCTTGCGTGCGGTCATCAACATGTTCTCACCTCATCTATAGCTGTGGTCGTCGAGATAGATGTCCGACGCCTCACCGCGGCCGCCGTCCCAGCGGAAGATCAGCCGCCATTGCTTGTTGACGCGTATTGAATGGAAGCCTTCGAGAAAGCCGCGCAGCTTCTCGAAATGATTGCTGGGCGGCACACGCAAATCCTGATCGATCATCGCGTCGTCAATCATCTGGAGCTTGCGGAACAAACGGCTTTCGAGATCGGACGGAATGTTGCGAGAATGGGTGTCTTCCACGAAGAAGGCCCGCAGCCATTCATCCCTGAAGCCGATGATCACCACATGCTTCCATGCATGTGAGATAGTGTACCGCTCTCGGGTTCATAAGGCAACGTTGATCCAACGGATCGTGGCTGCTTCGCCTTTATGTGCCTTTCCCACGGCAATATTCAGGAAGTGATCTTGATAACCGCCAGCCAGGCATAGCCGCGATAAAGCGTGCGGAAACGGAAGCTTGCACCGGTTCGCCGCGATTCTGATTCCAGCACCTCGCGCAACGATTCACGCGGCGTGACGTGGAACTTTTTCAGCCAGCCGCGCAGCAGCGCTCGGAACCAGCCAGGCAGGCCTTCCTGCTGGCCGAAATCGACGATGTGCAGCGAACCGTTCGGCGACAGGGCGGCAAGCGCTGCCGATACTGTTTTTTCCCAGCCGGGGATCATCGACAGTGAATAGGACACGAAGACACGGTCGAAGCTATTGCGTCCGAACAGCGCCCTGGCATCGAATGCCGTGGCGTCGCCCTGGGCGAGCGTGACACGATCGAGCAGGCCCTCGCGGGCAATCGCCGCGCTGGCCGTCTCCAGCATCTCGGCCGAAATGTCGAGGCCGAAGAAACGCGCGTCGGGATAGCGACGCGCGGCCAGGATGATGTTGCGGCCGGTGCCGCAGCCGAGTTCCAGCACGGTACCGCCGGCGGGCACATCGAGCCCCGCGATCAGCCGGTCGCGGCCGAGAAGATAGTATTTGCGTGTCAGGTCGTAGATGTGGCGCTGCCAGCGGTAGACGCCGTCCATCAGTTCGGCATGGTTGGCCTTGAATTCGGGGCTGGTCGGCAGCTCGCTGGTGCTCATGCCGCGCGCTTTAGGTAGAGGTGGAAGCCGCCATAGATGGCCGAGCGGTCGCGGGCCGAAAATTCGCGCGAAGCCTCGTCCTGATAATCCCACTGCTCAAGCAGCGAGTTGGAGACGCGGCCCGGCAACAGGCTGGGCTCGGCGGCGGTGCGGAAGATGACGCGGGCGCCGGCCGACGCGGTACGGGTGATCTCCGCCCACAGCGCGTTGAGCTGGTCATCGGTCATCCAGTCCTGTGCGTCGAGCAGGACGAAGCGGTCGACGGAGCCTGCATCCTTGCCGGCGAGGAATTCGATCAGATTGGCATGGTGGATGGCGACGCGGTCGACATTGCCGCGGATGGTCTCGTAATTCTGTTTTTCGAGATAGGCGGGCAGGGCGGCCTCGCCGGGGTTCGGATAGCGCCGGGCGAAGGCCTGCCAGGCGAAATAGTTGTTCTCCAGTGGAAAATCGCAAGCGAGCTTTTCCAGCCGGGCTTTCAGCACGCTGGCCATGGTGCCGTCGCCAGAAGTGATCAGCGAATCATACTGCGCCGGCGGGATGCCGAGGCCGAATAGCGAGGCCTTGCGCGACGTCGCCCATTTCAAAAGCTTCTTGTCGAAGACCGGCGCCAGCTCCTCGTTGAAGAATCGGCGCTGCTCGCCGATGTTCCTGGCCTGCATGATGCCGGCGGGGTCGACGCCGAAGAACTTTGCCGTGCGATGGCCCATGGCGATGAACAGGCCGAGCAGGCCGGTCTGGTAGAAATTGCGGTCGAACACAGTGATGCGCCTGATGCCGCGCCAGTTGCGGCGCTCCCAGTAGTGACGGCTGACAGGATCGAGATGCGGCGCGATGAAACGGTCATACGCTTTCGAATTGTGGCTGGTGTCGGCGGCGCCGAAGAAGCGGAACAGGTCGCCCTGCGATGGCAAATGGCGCACCGCCTCCAGCTTCATGCGGTTCAGCGCGATGTGCGCGGTGTTGAGGTCGACGGCGTCGACCCGGGCCGGCGAGCGCGTGAGGTAGGCCAGGATGTTGCAGCCGCCCGAGGCGATGGTGACGACGCGGTGGCCCTGGCCAAGCTGCATCGCCTCCATGTCGACATCGGGGTCTTCCCAGATCTGCGGATAGACGAGGCCGGAGAACAGGAAGGCGAACAGCCGCTCCGAAATGCCGGCCTTCGACAGCGGCCGGTTCTGGTAGACGGCCTTTCCAACTTCCTTGCCGCGGCGAAAAACCAGATCTGCGGAAACGTCCGTCATGGCAAGATGATTCCCCATTTGCTTTGCCGCAAGCGGGTAGCCCAGGGTCATGACAGGCCGGTGACAGCCTGTTGACGCCTCCTTACCGGTGGCCGAATCCCCCCGGTGTCGGCGTCGTCAGGATGACGGCGTCTCCTGCCTGCAGCACGGTCTGGTCACAGGCTTTCAGCGTGTCGATCGTGCCGTCCTTGCGACGGATTTTGGTCGAGCCGACCTCGCCGTCGCTGCCGCCGTCCAGACCTTGCGGCGGGCGGTTTCGGTGCGAGGACAGGATCGCGCATTCCATCTTTTCGAGGAAGCGGATGGTGCGTTTGGTGCCGTCGCCGGCGCTCCATTTGCCCTTGCCGCCGGAATCTTCCCGAATGTGGAAATCCTCGAGCAGCACGGGAAAGCGCAGCTCCAGCACTTCCGGGTCGGTGAGGCGCGAATTGGTCATGTGGGTGTGGACGCCGGAGGTGCCGGCAAAGCCGCGGCCGGAGTTCATCCGGCCGGCCGGCGAGCCGGAGCAGATCGTCTCGTAATATTGGTAGGTCTTGTTGCCGAAGGTCAGGTTGTTCATCGTGCCTTGCGCGTTGGCCATGGCGCCCATGGCGCCGAACAGCGCGTTGGTGACATGCTGCGAGGTCTCGACATTGCCGGCGACGACCGCGGCGGGGTAGGCGGGTTTCAGCATGCAGCCATCGGGAATGATGATGTTGATTGGCCGCAGGCACCCGGCATTCATCGGGATCATGTCCTCGACCATGACGCGGAAGGCATAGAGCACGGCGGCTCGGGCGACCGGTTCCGGCGCGTTGAAATTGTTCTTCATGACCGGTGATGTGCCGGTGAAGTCAACGGTCGCCTCGCGCTTTTGCCGGTCGACCGTGATCTTCACCTTGATGATTTGGCCGGTGTCGGTCGGGTACTCATACTGCGAACTGTCGGGCAGCCGCTCCAGCACGCGGCGCACGCTTTCGGCGGCATTGTCCTGGACATGGCCCATATAGGCCTCGACGACATCGAGGCCGAAATGCGCGACCATCTTGCGCAGTTCCGCGACGCCCTTTTCGTTGGCGGCGATCTGCGCCTTGAGGTCGGCGATGTTCTGGTGCGGATTGCGGGCTGGATAGCGGTGGTCGGTGAGCAGCGTTTCCAGCTCCTTCTCGCGGAATTTTCCGCGGTCGACGATGCGGAAATTGTCGAACAGCACGCCTTCCTCGTCGACCGTGGTGGCGAGCGGCGTCATCGAGCCGGGTGCCGTGCCGCCGATATCGGCATGATGGCCGCGCGAGGCGGCCCAGAACAGGATTTCCTCCCCACTCGAGGGGGAGGTGGCGGCGAAGCCGCCGGAGGGGGTCGGATCGACCGGGTTCGACGCTCTTGCGGTGCCTTCTGAGAGGACCCCACCCGGCCGCTGCGCGGCCACCCTCCCCTCGAGGGGGAGGGAAAACACCGGCGTCACCACGGTGATGTCGGGCAGATGCGTGCCGCCATTGTAGGGCGCGTTGAGGGCAAAGACGTCGCCGGGGTGGATGTCGCCGGAATTCAGCCGGATGATGGTTTCGACCGAGCGGTCCATCGAGCCGAGATGTACCGGCATGTGCGGTGCATTGGCGACCAGTGCGCCGGTGCGATCGAAGACTGCACAGGAAAAATCCAGCCTTTCCTTGATGTTGACGGAATAGGCGGTGTTCTGCAGCGTCACGCCCATCTGCTCGGCGATCGACATGAACAGGTTGTTGAAGACCTCCAGCATGACCGGATCGGCCTCCGTGCCGAGCGCTGCCTGCCGGCGCTTTTTCTCGACACGGCGCAGGAGCACATGGTTCCTGGCGGTGATTTCGGCCAGCCAGCCCGGCTCGATGACGATCGTCTGGTTCGGCTCGATAATCAAGGCAGGTCCGGCAACCCTGTTTCCCGGCTTCAGCGCTTCGCGGCGGAAGATGGGTGAAGTGCGCCACTCTCCCTCGGTGAAGATTTCGCGGGTTTGCGAAGGGCTTACGGCAAGGTCTTCGGTTCGCGATTCAGTTTCGTCGCGCCCGGTGCCGCCGGTGTCGGTGCCTTCGACACCGACGGTCTCGACGATCATCGGCTTGTCGTAATAGACGAAACCGAACTGCGCCTTGTGGGCGATTTCAAAATCGCGCCTGGCCTGGAAAATCGAATCCGCCTCGAAATTCACCGGGAGTGTCGTGTCGGTGCCGTCATAGCGAATGTGCAGCACCGGCTTCGTGGCGACCGTATCCTCGCCGATGCCTTGCGCCGCGAGTTCGGCGACAACGGCTTTTCTCAAAATGGCAATGAGGTTGCCGATCTCCGTTCTGGACTCTTCGGCAAGCGGTTTCAGCAGCGCCTGCTGGCGCGAGGCAAAGACCGAGGACAGGCCGATGCCATAGGCCGACAGCAGGCCAGAGAAGGGATGGATCAGCACCGCCTCCATGCCGAGCGCGTCGGCGACCAGGCAAGCGTGCTGGCCGCCGGCGCCACCGAAGCAGTTGAGGAGATACTCGGTGACGTCGTAGCCGCGCTGCACGGAGATCTTCTTGATGGCATTGGCCATGTTCTCCACGGCGATGGTGACGAACCCTTCGGCGACAGTCTCGGGCGACCGCCCATCGCCGATTTCGGCGGCGAGTGCCGCAAATTTTGCTCGCACCGTCTCGACGTCGAGCGGCTCGTCCTGGCCGGGTCCAAAAATCGCCGGGAAGAAATCGGGCTGCAGCTTGCCAAGCATGACGTTGGCGTCGGTGACGGCGAGCGGGCCGCCGCGCCGGTAGGCTGCCGGGCCGGGATTGGCGCCAGCCGAATCCGGTCCGGCCCGGAAGCGGCCGGCCTCGTAATGCAGGATCGAGCCGCCGCCGGCGGCGACGGTATGAATGCGCATCATCGGCGCGCGGATGCGCACGCCGGCGACCTCGGTGTCGAAGGCGCGTTCGTATTCGCCGTCATAGTGGGCGACATCGGTGGAGGTGCCGCCCATGTCGAAGCCGATGACCTTGTCGAAGCCGGCGAGCCTGGCTGTCTCGACCATGCCGACGACGCCGCCGGCCGGTCCTGACAGCAGCGCATCCTTGCCCTGGAACATGTCGGCGGCGGTGAGACCGCCCGACGACATCATGAACATGAGGCGAGGGCTTTCCCTCCCCCTCGAGGGGAGGGTGGCGGCAAAGCCGCCGGGTGGGGTCGGATCGACCGGGCTCGACGTCGTGGCGGTGCCTTCTGAGAGGACCCCCTCTGGCCGCTTTGTCGACTGCCCTTCGCTATGGCTTCGGGCGTTCGTCGCTGAAAAAGCCAAATCGTTGGCTTTTTCTCGGCCTTCGGCCCATCGTTCCTCACCCCCCTCGAGGGGGGAGAGGACGCCGAGCTCTTGGCCAACCCTTTGCACATAGCGTGACAGGATCGGCG
The DNA here is from genome assembly GCF_040322895.1 of Mesorhizobium sp. M0088. NCBI lineage: Bacteria > Pseudomonadati > Pseudomonadota > Alphaproteobacteria > Hyphomicrobiales > Phyllobacteriaceae > Mesorhizobium > Mesorhizobium sp. M0088. The sequence goes on along the minus strand of NZ_JAMYUI010000018.1, from coordinate 54,825 downwards.
ACAGATAGGCATCGACCACCGCGGTGTCGCCGCGGCCGACCAGCTTGATCAGCGGCGAGACCTCATGGCTGACGGAGACCTGGCTGAAACCAAGTTTGCGGCAGACTTTTGCCACCGCCTTCTCGTGGTCGGGGTATTTCCAGGCGTGCATGAAGACGATGGCGACCGCATCGATGCCATCGGCCCTGGCCTGTTCGATCGCCGGCCTGCAGGCGGCGATGTCGAGCAATTGTTCGACGCGGCCATCGGCGCGCACGCGCTCGTTGATTTCGACGACGCGCTCGTAGAGCTGTTCGGGAAGGATGATCTCCTTGGCGAAGATGTCCGGACGCGCCTGGTAGGCGATCTTCAGCGCGTCGCGAAAGCCCTTGGTGATGAGCAAAAGCACGCGGTCGCCCTTGCGCTCCAGCAGCGCATTGGTGGCGACTGTGGTGCCCATCTTGATGTCGCCGATCAGGCCGCTTGGGATCGTGTCGCCGGCCGACAAGCCAAGAAGATCGCGAATGCCCTGGATGGCAGCATCGTTATAGGCTTCGGGGTTTTCGGAGAGAAGCTTGCGCGGGTGCAGCCCGCCTTCCGGATCTCGGCCGATGACATCGGTGAATGTGCCGCCGCGGTCGATCCAGAAATCCCATTTTTCGGTCATGACAGCCCCTGGCGCTTTTCCGTTCGATCGGTGATTCGGCACATTCTGTTAGTTCGCCACGAGCTGAGCGGCAATCGCAAATGGACCAGACGATGTTACATGTCGAAACGCAACGTTACGAAACTCATGGCCGTCTGACGCATTTGTCCTTCGACCGCTCACGGCAACGTGAGCGTGTGTTGAAGGAGAGACAAATGAAAAAGCTCATTCTCGCGTCCGTTTCCGCTCTGGCCTTGCTTGGCGTCGCCGCCTGCAGTGACAGCGGTACGGACAATACCACCACCCAGAGCACCAATCCGCCAGCCGCCGAGGAACCGATGAAGCCGGCTACCCCGGAAGCCACGCCGCCGGCCGCGACGCCTCCGGCAACGGATAATTCGACCACGAAGAGCATCACACCCGAGAAGCCTGCCGAGCCGGCTCCGGCAACACCAGCTCCTGCGCCCGCGCAGTAGTGAGCAAGCAGTACTTCGTGTGATGAATGAGAAAGGCCGGCTCGCGCTGGCCTTTTTCATATTGTCCGAGCGCCGTGGCGTTCGAGTCCGATCGATTTGTCGCGCAAAGCCTGCGGCACTGTCCCGGCTTGATAGGAGCGGGCGGTGGCTCTAAGAAGCAGGCCATGTCCATTTGGGATCGCCTCGGCGAATTCATCACCCGCGTTTCATCCTCAGCCTCGTCGGGTGTCGCCGACGTAGTCGAGGCCGTGCGCACGGTTTTCGCCGGCGATGCGGATTTGCGCCGGCGTGTCGCCTTTTCGGTGGCGATGATCGCGCTGTCGGCCAAGATGGCCAAGGCCGATGGTATCGTCACCCAGGACGAGGTGCGCGCCTTCCAGGAAATATTCGAAGTGCCGCCGAAGGAGACGCGCAATGTGGCGCGTCTGTTCGATCTCGCCCAGCGCGACGTGGCCGGTTTCGAGACCTATGCAGAGCGGATGGCGCAGATGTGCGGTTCCGGGCATTCCAATTGTGTGATGCTGGAAGACATACTCGACGGTCTGTTCCACATCGCCAAGGCCGACGGGCTGGTGCACGAGCGCGAAGGCCACTTCCTGCACCGCATCGCCGAGATTTTCCGCATCGACGAAGCGCATTACGAGACCATCATGGCGCGACATGTCAACCTGGGCGCCGGGGATCCTTATGTCGTGCTTGGCATTGAGCGCGGCAAGCCGTTCGAAGAGGTCAGGAAGCGCTATCGCAAGCTGGTTTCCGACAATCATCCGGACCGGCTGATCGCGCGCGGCCTGCCCCAGGAATTCATCAAGATCGCGACCACCAGGGTGGCGGCGATCAACGTTGCCTACGAGATGATCGAGCGGGGCCTGCGCCACGCATGAGCGGCTTTCTGCCCGACGAGCCACGTGCCGAAGTCAGGGTATCGCCGAATTTCGGCCCGCGGCGCGGGACGCCCAGGCCTGACATGATCGTGCTGCACTACACCGGTATGGCGACCGGCGCCGGGGCCGAGGCCTGGCTTTGCGACCCGGCCAGCGAGGTCTCGTCGCATTATCTCGTCCACGAGAATGGCCATATCGTGCAGATGGTCAGGGAAAGCGACCGCGCCTGGCATGCCGGCAAGAGTTCGTGGTTCGGACGGGCCGACATCAATTCCTGTTCGGTCGGCATAGAGATCGTCAATCCGGGGCATTCGCTGGGCTATCCCGGTTTCCCCCGGCGGCAGATCGATGCGGTGGTCGGGCTGTGCCGTGGGATCGCCGGTCGGCATTCGATCGCCGCCGAGCGGGTACTCGCGCATTCCGATGTTGCGCCGGGGCGCAAGATCGATCCCGGCGAGAAGTTTCCGTGGCGGACGCTGTTCGAGGCCGGTGTCGGCCATCTCGTGGCGGCCGCGCCCGTCAGGCGAGGCGCCACTCTGACAACCGGCGATACCGGCGGCGACGTCGAAGCGTTGCAGTCGATGCTGGCGCTCTACGGTTATGGCGTTGAAATATCGGGCATTTTCGACCGGCAGACGGAGGCGGTGGTCGAGGCCTTCCAGCGTCATTTCCGGCCGCGCAAGGTGGACGGCGTTGCCGACGGCTCGACGCTGCGGACGCTGCAAAGGCTGCTTGCTTCCGTGAGGCGCTGACCTCCGGAAAGCCTCTCCCAAGCAATTCTTTCCAATCCTTAAGTTACAAGCTGTCACTCAAAGTGACTTGCCTGGCCTTGTTTGACACCAATTCGGGCGTCAAACGGCTGACGTGTAGATGTCGGACCCCAAGCCCCCCGGGTTGTTCCGACGTTGGTTAGGCGTTGCTGCGTGAACATCTTCGCGCGGTTCAGACAGAACAGGATCACATGCAGAAATTTACCGTTTTAACGGCAGCTCTTGCTGCCGGCGTAATGACTTTTGCCTTCAGTGCCGCAGATGCCGCGCCCCTCAGCCCGCGAGCCGATCAAGGGCCTGTCGTGGCATCCGCGAAAAGCGGCAAGGCCCCACAGGCCAGAAGCGGCAAGGCAGGCCACGACGCCAAGGCGACGAAGCGGGCTTCCGCGAAAATAGAAAAAGCAAGCTGGTCCAAGCCGAAGAAGTCCGCCAGAAAGCAGACGAAGCGTGGCCGAAAAACCGTCGACATGACGGCAACGGCGTCGATCGGTGTCCGGAACGCGGCAGCCTCAACGGCCGCGGTGGCCAGCAGCGGTCAGTATTCCGCTATCGTTGCCCGCTATGCGGCGATCGAAGGCGTTCCGGTATCGCTCGCCTCGGCGGTCATCCAGATCGAAAGCAACTACCGGCCCAACATCGTCGGCGGCGCAGGCGAGATCGGCCTGATGCAGATCAAGCCGGCCACGGCTCGGATGATGGGCTATAGCGGCTCCGCAAAGGGCCTGTTCGATCCCGACACCAACATCAAATACGGCATGAAATACCTTGCCATGGCGCGGAGCCTCGGCGGCGGCACGACCTGCGGCACGATTCTGAAATACAATGCCGGCCACGCCGCAACGCGGATGAACCCGGTGTCGGCCGCCTATTGCGGCAAGGTCAAGGTGCAGATGGCTGCGCTTGGATCGCCCGCATAAGTCTGCTTTTTCGTTTGCGTTTTCGGGCGCGAACCCCTTTATACGCTCTGCCAGCTGGCTGGGCGGCCGCACCCGCAAACGCCGAAAGGTCGTGGGTGAGGAAAGTCCGGGCTCCATGGAAACACGGTGCCGGTTAATGGCCGGCGGGGGCGACCCCAGGGAAAGTGCCACAGAAAGCAAACCGCCACGATCCGGCTTGCCGGATTCGGGGTAAGGGTGAAAGGGTGGGGTAAGAGCCCACCGCGCGACTGGCAACAGGAGCGGCACGGTAAACCCCACCGGGAGCAAGACCGAATAGGGACGGTGCGAGGGGAAACCCTCGAGGGCTGTTTCCGGCTCACCGTCCGGGTAGGTTGCGTGAGGCACATGGCAACATGCGCCCAAGATGAATGGCCGCCACGTTCTCGCCCCGCAAGGGGCGAGGGCCATACAGAACCCGGCTTACAGGCCAGCTGGCAACTCTCTCCCCCGATATCAAGAGAAGTCTCTTGAATTCAGCAGGTTGCGCCCTCGGGCGCGCCTGTTGATTCAAGCCTGCCCGGCCGTTCATCCGTGCGAGCGAGAGTCGGCCATTGCTTGAAACCGGTGCGATTAAATCGTACCATGATCGGGAATGGTACCGGGAGCTTCTCATGGGACAGGTCGACAAACGCAGCATCACGCTGTCGCCGGAACTGGCGCAGGCGGTGGATGATGTCGTCGCCGCCGGCGAATATGCCTCCGCCAGCGAAGTGATCCGAGATGCGCTGCGGCAATGGAAGGATCGGCGCGATCTCTTCGGCTATACGCTCGATGAGTTGCGCAAGCTGGTGCAGGAAGGGATAGACAGCGGGCCGGGACGATTTGCGTCGATGGATGAAATCAAGGCCGAGGCGCGGAGGCGCTTGCGATCTGACGACGCAGCATGAATTCGCTATTCATCGTCCGGAACGCGCGCGCAGAAGACGATTTGATCGCGATCTGGCTTCATGTTGCACGCGATAGCGAGGTCGCAGCGGATAGGTTGCTCGATCGCATCGAGGCACGGTGGCAGCAACTGGAGACCTATCCCTTCTCCGGCCGCCGCGCGATGACATCGCGCCCGGCGTCCGTCATCTGCTCGTTGGCGACTATCTCACCTTGTATCGTGTAGGTGACGACGCGATCGAGATCATTCGTGTACTGCACGGCTATCGCAACATAGAAGCCGACGATCTCGGCCCGTGATCGGTCCGGTCAGCCGCCGATCTTGTCCAGCGACGTCTCGATTGCCTTCCAGAGCTCTTCCACCGGCTCGCAGCCGACCGAGAGGCGAACGAAGCCGCCGGCAACGGCATCGCCTCGCTTCAAGCGCCGCTCGGCGGAGGTGTGGACGCCGCCGAAGGATGTCGCGGCCTGCATCAAGGCGCAATTGTTGATGAAATCCTCGGCCTTGTCCTCCGAGGCGAGTTCGAAAGAGATCAGAAAACCGAAGCGCTCCATCTGGGCACGGGCAAGGTTGTGCGACGGATCGCCTTCCAGTCCGGGATAACGCAGGTCGCTGATTGCCCGGTGGCCCTGCAGCCGCCGCGCGATGACTTCCGCCGAGGAACACATGCGATCGAAGCGCACATCCAGTGTCTCCAGGCCGCGATGCACCAGCCAGGCTTCGAATGGTCCGGGAATGCTGCCGGAAACTTCGCGCCAGCCGGTCACGGCGGCGATGATCTCGGCATTGCGGCTGGCGACATGGCCGAACAGCACATCTGAATGGCCGTTGGGTGCCTTGGTGTCGGCGGCAACGACGATATCGGCGCCATGGTCGAGCGGCCGCTGGCCGAAGGGTGTCATGGTCGTGTTGTCGACCACAAGGATCGCGCCGGCTTTGTGAACAGCATCGGCAACGGCGGCGATATCGCAGATATCCAACCCCGGATTGGCAGGGGTTTCGACAAAGGCGAGGCGATAGCCATCGAAGCCGCCGTCGAGGAAGGTCGAGGTAGGCCTGACATCGTAGGCGATGCCGAGCGGCTTGAGGAAGCGATCGGCCAGCGCTCTTGTCGTGTGGTAGCCGTCCGATGGCAGCAGGATACGGTCGCCAGTCTTGAGCACGGCAAAAAACGCCGCCGAGATTGCCGCCATTCCTGAAGGGAAGGCGACGCAAGGCGCGTCCTCCAGATGGGCCAGCATATGTTCGACCGCGTCCCAGGTCGGGTTGCTGAATCGCCCGTACTGGTTGAAACCGGTGGCGTCGCCGGGCGCATGAAAGATGGCGGCCATGGTCAGTGGCAGGGGAATGGAATCGCCCATGGCAAGCCCGCTGCGACGCAGGTGAGGAAGCGCTGCAGCGCGTGACTTTGCAGTTTCGGACATCGAATTTCCAACCCTGTTTGCGACCGACGAGATGTGGCGAGACGCTATGCCCGGCAGCGGCGCTCGGCAAGGCGCGTCCGGTTGGGCCAGGCGGCTCTAAACGGTTCGTTAGGCTTAATAGACCATAAAGACGAGACGTGTCGGCGAGGCTGCTCTCATTGGTCGCGGCGCGCGTGTTTGTGAAGCCTAATCCCGTTGACGCCCATAGTACCCCATGATATCCCATCTAGACATCAAAGCCTTCGTTCCGTGTCAGGGTAAAGCGTACGCCAATCGGGCAGCCGCGGCGGCTGCGCGTTTGCCGGTTTTTGCCCGTGCGGACGAGGCTGATACGGGGCAGGGAACGCGCCGCGGCGGCGCGGGCGACAAGATGGAGAGGGGTGCGGCGGCGCAAGCGGCTGTAGCATTTAATGGACCGGTTTCTGTCAAACACGGTGAGCAGGATCGATGCGAAGGGACGGGTGTCCGTTCCCGCGCATTTCCGTGCGGTCGTGCAGAAGCGCGGCTATTCGGAACTTTATGCGCTGCGCTGCCTGGATCTGCCGGCGATGGATGTCGGCGGGCTCGATCTGCTCGACCGCTACGAGCAGCGCATCGCGCTCGAGGATCCCTTCCTGCAGACGGCGGACGATATGTCGTTCTTCTGCCATGGCGACGGAACCTTCTTGAAACTCGACCAGGACGGCCGCATCACGATGAGCGATTTCCTTCGCGAACATACCGGCATTTCGGCGGAAGTGGCCTTTGTCGGGCGCGGCAATTTCTTTCAGATCTGGGAGCCGGGACGGCTTGCCGCCTATGGGGCGCAGGCGCGGGCACGGCTTTTGCAGCTTCGGCAGGGGACGAAGCCTGGGGAGCGACCGGAATGACGGCAGGCCACGGCGATGACCTTCCTCGCGCCGTAGATGGGCACGCCGTTGGCGGATCGGCCCGCCACATTCCGGTCCTCCTTGCCGAGGTGCTCGAAGCGTTGGCGCCGGCGCAGGGCGACCTCATCATCGACGGCACGTTCGGCGCCGGCGGCTACACCAGGGCCATTCTGGCGACGGGCGCTTCCGTGGTGGCGATCGACCGCGATCCGGATGCCATTGCGGCCGGGCGCGATCTGGAAGCGCAGTCCGGCGGCCGGCTGCGGCTGGTGCAGGCACCGTTCTCAACGCTGGACGAACGTGTCGAGAGCGCCGAGGGCGTCGTGCTCGACATCGGCGTGTCCTCGATGCAGCTCGACCAGGCCGAGCGCGGGTTTTCGTTCCGCGCCGACGGGCCGCTCGACATGCGCATGGCGCAATCGGGCCTCAGCGCCGCCGACGTCGTCAATTCCTTCAAGCCGGGCGATCTTGCCCGCATCTTCGGCTTCCTCGGCGAGGAGCGTCATGCCGGGCGCATCGCCCGCATGATCGAGGCTCGCCGCGAAAAGCGCCCGTTCGAGCGCACGCTGGAACTGGCCGACGCCATCGAGACGCATATCGGCCGTGCGCCGAAGGACAAGATCCATCCGGCGACGCGCGTCTTCCAGGCGCTGCGCATCTTCGTCAATGACGAGCTTGGTGAACTGGCCAAGGCCCTGTTCGCGGCCGAACGCGCGCTGAAGCCGGGCGGACGGCTCGCCGTGGTCACCTTCCATTCGCTGGAAGACCGCATCGTCAAGCGTTTCATCGCCGACCGGGCCGACGTCGCGACCGGCTCACGGCATTTGCCCGAGGCGCATGCCCGTACCGCGACGTTCCGCAAGGCGGGCGGCGGCGTGACTGCCGGCGACGTCGAGGTGGCGGCCAATCCGCGCGCCCGTTCGGCCAGGCTGCGCGGGGCAATCCGCACGGATGCGCCAGCGCGCAGCAGCGATTTTTCGATTTTCGGCCTTCCAAAACTTCCCAGCCCAACGCTTCCCGGCACAGGCCGGCCGGGGGAGAGGTAGCTAAGTGTTTCGTACCAGCGACATTGTCCTGATCGCCGTCATGGTTGCGGTCGCGGCCCTTACCTACAAGGCCAAGCGCGAGGCCGAGGAACAATTGGCCGCGGTGCAGAAGATCCATGCGCAGATCCGCTATGAGGAGGACACGATCGACCTGCTCAAGGCCGACTGGAGCCTGCTTACCCAGCCGTCGCGGCTGCAGAAGCTCGCCGAACTCTACAAGTCGCAGCTCGAACTCGAGCCGGTCAGCGCCCGCCAGATCGGCGGCATCGGCGACCTGCCGGCCAAATCCCTGGACATTCAGGACATCCTGTCGGGACGCCAGGGCGGCATGGCCGACAATTCCGACCAAGCGCCTTCGGACAGTAAGGATCCCGTCGTGACCGGAGGCATCGCCCAATGATCGGCAAACTGCTGAAGCGTCGCGCCAGGACGAGTGAAGATGGATCGATCGTGGTCGAGGGCGCCCGCAAGGCGACCGGCGGCAAGGGCAGGACGCGCATCGTCATGACCATGGCGGTGTTCTTCGGTATCTTCTCGACCATATCAGGGCGGCTGGTCTATCTCGGCTTCCAGACCCCCGACATGTCGGGCGGTCCGCAGAGCCGGGTGACGGCATCGCGGCCCGACATCGTCGACCGCAACGGCGAAGTGCTGGCCACGGATATCAAGACGGCGTCGCTGTTTGCAGAACCGCGCCGCATTGTCGACGCCGACGAGGCGATCGAGAAGCTGTCGACGGTGCTTCCGGACATCGACTATGAGCAGACCTACCACAAGCTGAAGAGCGGCGCCGGTTTCGTCTGGCTGCAGCGGCAGCTGACGCCCAAGCAACAGTCCGACATCATGCAGCTCGGCATTCCCGGTTTCGGCTTCCGTACCGAAAAGCGCCGCTTCTATCCGAGCGGCGAGACCTCGTCCTACATTGTCGGCCTCACCAACATCGACAACCAGGGCATCTCCGGAATGGAGAAATATGTCGACGAGCAAGGCTTGAGCGACCTGCAGGCATCGGGCCTTGCCATTGCCAAGGATCTCAAGCCGGTAAAGCTTTCGATCGATCTGCGCGTGCAGCATGTGGTGCGCGACGAGATCGCCGCGGGCCTGGAGCGCTATCGTGCCATGGGGGCCGGCGCCGTCGTGCTCAACGTCAAGACCGGCGAAGTGGTGGCCATGGCCTCGGTGCCGGATTTCGATCCTAACAATCCCTACAATGCACAGGACAAGGACCGGCTGAATCGCATGTCGGCGGGCCTCTACGAGATGGGCTCGACCTTCAAGAGCTTCACCTCAGCCATGGCGCTCGATTCCGGTAAGGCGACGATGGCGAGCCGCTTCGATGCTTCGCATCCAATCCGGGTCGGCCATCAGGCCATTCACGATTTCCACGGCAAGAACCGTGTGCTGTCGTTGCCGGAGGTGTTCCTCTATTCGTCCAACATCGGCTCGGCCAGGGAAGCCGAGATGGTCGGCATCGAGGGCCATCGCGAATTCCTGCATCGCCTTGGCCTTCTGGACAGGATGCAGACCGAATTGCCGGAGACTGCCCGTCCGACTGAACCGAAGGTCTGGAAACAGGTCAATTCATTCACCATCGCCTTCGGCCATGGCGTGTCGACGACGCCGCTGCAAGCGGCTGTGGGCTGCGCGGCGTTGATGAATGGCGGCTTCCTGATGAACCCTACCTTTTTGGTGCGTACGCAGGCGGAAGCGATGGCCACCGCCAAGAAAGTGGTGAGCGAAAAGACCGTCGAAGGCATGCGCTACCTCTATTCGCTCAATGCCGAGAAGGGCTCTGCCCGAAACGCCAGAGTCCCCGGCTACCGCGTTGGTGGCAAGACCGGAACGGCCGAGAAGGTCGTCAATGGCCGCTACTCCAAGGACTTGAATTTCAACACTTTCGTCGCCGCCTTCCCGATGGACGATCCGCAGTATCTGGTGTTTACCATTGCCGATGCCCCGCACCCGGAAAAGCCCGGCATGACGGATGTCGCGGCCGCAAATGCGGGGGTCATGGCCGGCAATATCATCAGGCGTTCAGCTGCCATGCTTGGCGTGAAGCCAGATTTCAGCCATGAAAATGGTGCAACGCTGGTTTCCTATCAGTGATTCTTAGGGCGCGCCGGCAACAGCGCGCTATTTTGTTGCGGTGAACGGGACTCGATGAAGCTCAGAGATCTAGCCGGTATCCTGCCCGTCGAGGGAATAGCTTCCGTCGATCTGGAGGTTACAGGGATTTCTTCGGATTCCCGTCAGGTAAAAGCGGGTGTTGTCTTCTTTGCGCTCGCGGGAACCAAGGCCGACGGTGCCGTTTATGCCGCCGACGCCGCCGCGCGCGGTGCGGCCGCGATCGTAGCGGGCAAGGGCAGCACCATTGCCGGGCTGTCGGTCCCGGTATTGGCAGTCGACGATCCGCGCCTCGCGTTGGCGCTGAGTGCGGCCCGCTATTTCGGCAAGCAGCCTGAGATAATGGTCGCGGTGACCGGCACCAGCGGCAAGACTTCGGTCGCGGCTTTCACCAGGCAGATCTGGGAGCAGTCCGGTTATGCCGCCGCTTCGATCGGCACCACTGGCGTGGTGGCGCCTGGGCGCAACGACTATGGCTCGCTGACGACACCCGATCCGGTCGCCCTGCATCAATTGCTGCGGGAATTGGCGGATGCCGGCGTTACCCACGCTTCGATGGAGGCTTCCAGCCATGGGCTCGACCAGCGCCGTCTGGACGGTGTGAAGCTGGCGGCCGGCGGCTTCACCAATCTCGGCCGCGATCATATGGACTATCATCCGACCATCGAGGACTATCACCGCGCCAAACTGCGTCTGTTCGATGCGCTGCTGCCGAAAGGCGCACCGGCCGTCATCTTCGCCGACGATCCATGGTCGGCACCGACGATTCAGGCGGCGCGGGCCGCCGGGCTCGAAGTGCTGACGGTCGGCCGCCATGGCGATTTCCTCAGGCTGAAGCGGGTCGAGCACGAGCGCCACCGCCAGCGGGCCGAGGTCGAGGCCGATGGCGTGCTCTACGAGATCGACCTGCCGCTGGCCGGTGATTTCCAGATTTCGAATGCGCTGGTTTCGGCGGGTCTTGCCATTTCCACGGGAACACCTGTAGCCAAGGCATTGTTGGCGTTGGAGAAATTGAAGGGCGCCCCAGGCCGGCTCGACCTCGTCGGCACCACCGGCAATGGCGCGCCGGTCTATGTCGATTACGCCCACAAGCCCGACGCGCTCGAAAACGTGCTGTCCTCGGTGCGCCCATTCACCACCGGCCGCGTCATCGTCGTGTTCGGCTGCGGCGGCGACCGCGACCGCGGCAAGCGACCGATTATGGGCGAGATTGCGACGCGGCTTGCAGATGTTGTCATCGTCACCGACGACAATCCGCGCTCCGAAGTGCCGAAAACGATCCGCGCCGCTATTTTGGCCGCCGCCCCCGGTGCCATCGAGATCGGCGACCGGCGCCAGGCGATCCACGAGGCGGTTGCCATGCTGCATGCCGGCGACACGCTGATCGTGGCCGGCAAGGGGCACGAGGAAGGCCAGACGATCGGCTCCGAGACCTTGCATTTCTCCGATCACGAGGAAGTTCGCGCGGCACTTACGGAGCGTGCCGCATGAGCTTGCTGTGGACCTGCGAGGCGCTGGTTGCCGCCATGGACGGGCGGCCGTTAGGGCCGATGCCGGAAGGCATTTCCGGCATTTCGATCGACAGCCGCAGCCTGCAGCCGGGCGACGCCTTCTTCGCCATCAAGGGCGAGGCGATGGACGGCCATGACTTCGCAACCGCCGCCATCAAGGCCGGCGCCGGCGTGCTGGTGGTGGCCGAAGGCAAGCTGCCGTCGCTCGGCCGGCTGACGGCGCCGATTATCGTCGTCGAGGACGTGCTGGTCGCACTGGAAAAGCTTGGAGTTGCGTCGCGCGCCCGCTCGAGCGCGAAAATCATCGCTGTGACCGGTTCGGCCGGCAAGACCACGACCAAGGAAGCGCTGCGCCATGTGCTGCAAGCCGTCGGCAAGGTGCACGCCTCGGCGCAGTCCTTCAACAATCACTGGGGCGTGCCGCTGACCTTGGCGCGCATGCCTGATGATTGCGACTATGCCGTATTCGAGATCGGCATGAACCATCCCGACGAAATCCGGCCGCTGGTAAAAATGGTGAGGCCGCATGTCGCCATCGTCACCATGATCGCGGCGGCGCATCTCGGCTTTTTCCGCAATCTCGACGAGATTGCCAAGGCCAAGGCCGAGATTTTCGAAGGGCTGGAGCCCGAGGGGGCCGCCATCCTCAACCGCGACGATGCGCGCTTTAAGCTGCTCGACAAGATGGCCCATGCCGCCGGTGTCGAGCACGTCTACGGCTTCGGCGAGAATGCGCGCTCTACCTTCAAGCTCACCAAATGCGAACTGCATGCGGATCATTCCGACATCATCGCCAGGATCGGCGGCCACGAAGTGACGGCGCGGATCGGCGCGCCCGGCCGCCATATGGTGCAGAACGTGCTGGCGGTGTTGGGTGCGGCGCATCTGGTCGGCGCCGATCTCGACAAGGTGGCTTCAGCACTGGCCGATCTCTCTGCCGAGCGCGGGCGCGGCAAGCGCCATGTGCTGCGCCATCCCGGTGGCTCGACTTCGAGCCACCCAGGTGGCTCGACTTCGAGCTACCCAGGTGGACTGATCACGCTGATCGACGAAAGCTACAACGCCAATCCGGCATCGATGGCTGCTGCCATGGCATTGCTCAACGCGACGCCTGTGACGGGCGAGGGCCGCCGCATCGCCGTGCTCGGCGACATGCTCGAACTTGGCGACCACTCGGCCAAGCTGCATGCAGCCCTTGCCGACCTCATCGTCGGCACGGGCACGCAGACCGTCTTTCTCGGCGGCCCGGAAATGCGGGTGCTGGCAGAAGCGCTGCCGGCTGAGATCAAGACGGAATACCGCGCCGGTGTCGAGGAGCTGAAGCCGGTGCTGCTTGCCGCGCTGAGGCCGGGCGACGTGGTGATGATCAAATCGTCGAAGGGCATCGGTTTTGCAAAACTGGTCGATGCGCTGCTGGGCAAATTCCCGGCTGAATCGACAGCCAGAAAACAGACCTAGGTCGGGGGACGAAAAGCGCATGTTTACACTGCTCGTCGATTTTGCGGACAAGGTCTCGGTCTTCAATGTCTTCCGCTACATCACCTTCCGCACCGGCGGGGCGCTGATCACGTCGGCGCTGATCGTCTTCATCTTCGGGCCGACCATCATCAATTCGCTGCGGCTGCGGCAAGGCAAGGGCCAGCCGATCCGCGCCGACGGACCGCAGACGCATTTCAAGAAGGCCGGCACGCCGACCATGGGCGGACTGATGATCCTGTCGGGCATTATCGGCTCGTCGCTTTTGTGGGCCAACCTGTCGAGCATCTATGTCTGGGTGGTGCTGCTGGTGACGCTGGGCTTCGGCTCGATCGGCTTTTACGACGACTATCTGAAGGTGACTAAGCAGTCGCATCTCGGCTTTTCCGGCAAGGCAAGGCTGGCGCTGGAATTCGTCATTGCCGGCATCGCCGCCTGGGTGATCATGCACAATGGCCAGGCGCCGTTCTCTTCTTCGCTGACATTTCCCTTCGCCAAGGAATTCATCGTCAATCTCGGCTGGTTCTTCATCCCGTTCTCCTGCTTCGTCATCGTCGGAGCAGGCAATGCTGTGAACCTCACCGACGGTCTGGACGGGCTGGCGATCGTGCCGATCATGATCGCGGCGGCCTCCTTCGGCGTCATCGCCTATCTCTCAGGCAACGCCGTGTTCGCCGAATATCTGCAGATACATTTCGTGCCCGGCACCGGTGAACTGGCGGTCGTGCTCGGCGCGGTCATCGGCGCCGGCCTCGGCTTCCTCTGGTTCAACGCGCCGCCGGCGGCGATCTTCATGGGTGACACCGGATCGTTGGCCATGGGCGGCCTGATCGGCACCGTCGCGGTCGCCACCAAGCACGAGATCGTGCTGGTCATCGTCGGCGGATTGTTCGTCGTGGAAATCCTGTCGGTCATCATCCAGGTCGGCTACTTCAAGATGACCGGCAAGCGGGTGTTCCTGATGGCGCCGATCCACCATCATTTCGAAAAGCTCGGCTGGACCGAAAGCCAGGTGGTGATCCGCTTCTGGATCATCGCCGTCATCCTGGCGCTGGTCGGCCTGTCGACCCTCAAGCTGAGATAGGAAGCCCTTTGATCCCCGCCGCATCCTTTTCAGGCAAGCGCGTTTCCCTCTTCGGGCTCGGTGGCTCGGGGATTGCGACGGCGCGCGCGCTGATCGAGGGCGGCGCGGACGTGCTGGCCTGGGACGACAATCCCGAAAGCGTTGCCAAGGCCGCTATTGCCGGTATTGCGACCGCTGATTTGCGCGGCGCCGACTGGGCGAAATTCTCGGCTTTCGTGCTGTCGCCGGGCGTCCCGCTGACGCATCCCAAGCCGCATTGGACGGTGGAGCTGGCGCGCGGTTCAGGCGTCGAGATCATCGGCGACATCGAGCTTTTCTGCCGCGAGCGGACGCTGAGCGCGCCAAATTCGCCTTTCATCGCCATCACCGGCACCAACGGCAAGTCGACGACCACCGCGCTGACCGCGCATATCCTGAAGGCCGCGGGACGCGATACCCAGATGGGCGGCAATATCGGCCGCGCGGTGATGACGCTCGATCCGCCCGAGCCCGATCGGCACTATGTGGTCGAATGCTCGTCTTACCAGATCGACCTCGCGCCCTCGATCAATCCGACGGCGGGCATCCTGCTTAACCTGACGCCCGATCATCTCGACCGCCACGGCACCATGCAGCACTACGCCGCGATCAAGGAGCGGCTGGTAGCCGGCAGCGAGACGGCGATCGTCGGCATCGACGATTCCTGGTGCGCGCAGATCGCCGAGCGGCTGGAGCGGGCGGGGCGGCATGTCACCCGCATTTCCAAGCGCCTGCCACTGACGGACGGCTATTTCGCCGATGGCACCAATCTGATGGAAGCGGTGCACGGCCGTTACAGCCGCGTCGCCTTCCTCGAAGGCATCGGCTCGCTGCGCGGCCAGCACAATGCCCAGAACGCGCTGGCGGCGGTCGCCGCTTGCCTCAAGGTCGGACTGGAGCTTGGCGAAATCCAGTCGGGGCTGGAAAGCTTTCCCGGCCTCGCTCACCGCATGGAGCAGGTCGGCCGCAAGGACCATGTGCTGTTCATCAACGATTCCAAGGCGACCAATGCCGATGCGGCAGCACCCGCGCTATCCAGCTTTACGCGCATCTACTGGATCGCCGGCGGCCTGCCCAAGGAAGGCGGCATCGAGCCGTTGCGCGGCTTCTTTCCGCGCATCGCTAAGGCCTATCTGATTGGCGAGGCGGCGCCGGCCTTTTCGGCGACGCTGGGCGAGGCAGTTCCCTACGAGATCTCAGGCACGCTGGCCGCCGCGGTCGAGCACGCCGCGCATGATGCCGCTAAGGACGACAGCGGCGAGGCGGTGGTGCTGCTGTCGCCGGCCTGCGCCAGTTTCGACCAGTTCAAGAATTTCGAAGTCCGCGGCGAAGCCTTCAGGCAAGCTGCGGATGCTATCGAGGGTGTGAAACCCATCGGAGGGGCACGATAATGCAAAGCCGTCTCGACAAAAGCCCGGTGGCAACCTGGTGGTGGACGATCGATCGCTGGTTCCTCGCGGCGTTCCTGTCGCTGATGGGGCTCGGCATCGTCTTGTCCTTCGCCGCCAGTCCGGCGGTGGCCGAACGCATCGGCCTCGACAGTTTCCACTTTGCCACCAGGCAGATCATCTTCACCGTGCCGGCGCTCGGTGTGATGCTGGCAGTTTCCTTCCTCGATTCCAGGCAGATCCGGCGCATGGCGCTGGTCATCCTGTGCCTGATGCTGGTGCTGATGGTGGCGGTGCTCTACATCGGCGTCGAGGTGAAGGGTGCGCGCCGCTGGGTGTCGCTTGCCGGCCTGTCGATCCAGCCGTCGGAATTCCTGAAGCCGGCCTTCGTCATCATGTGCGCGTGGCTTTTCGCCGAGCACAAGCGCCAGCCCGATATTCCGGGCAATCTGTTCGCCATGCTGCTGCTGGTGCTGGTCGTGTCGCTGCTGGTGGCACAACCGGACCTCGGCCAGACCATGCTGACGACCGGCACCTGGGGCATCATGTTCTTCATGGCCGGGCTGCCCTGGCTGTGGATCGTCGCGCTGGGTGCGGCCGGCGTCGGCGGCGTCTTTGCCGCCTATACGGTGTTCCCGCACGTTGCCCTGCGCATCGACAAGTTCCTCACCGGCGAGGGCGACACGTTCCAGGTCGACATGGGGCGCGAAGCGCTGATCAATGGCGGTTGGTTCGGAGTCGGACCGGGCGAGGGCACCGTCAAGCGCGTCATCCCCGACAGCCATGCCGACTTCGTCTTCTCGGTCGCGGGCGAAGAGTTCGGGCTGATCATGTGCTTCTTCATCATGTCGATCTTCGCCTTCATCGTTCTGCGCGGCCTCAACACGGCGCTGAAGGAGCATGACGATTTCACCCGCTATGCGGTCGGCGGCCTCGTCACCGTGTTCGGCCTGCAGGCTGTCATCAACATGTGCGTCAACCTCCAGCTTGTGCCGGCCAAGGGCATGACGCTGCCGTTCATCTCCTATGGCGGCTCCTCGCAGATCGCCATCGCCATCTCGATGGGCATGGTGCTGGCGCTGACACGCAAGCGGCCGGAAAAGCGCAAGCAGGTGGGCTTTGGCCTGTCGCAACGCGCCGTGCCGGCGGAGTGATATGGCCAGAGGCGTCATCCTTCTCGCGGCAGGCGGCACCGGTGGGCATCTTTTCCCGGCCGAGGCGCTGGCGCATGAGTTGAACGAGCGCGGCTGGTCGGTGCATCTGGCAACCGACGACCGTGCGGAGCGTTTCGCCGGCCATTTTCCGGCCGCCGCCGTCCACCCGATCCAGTCGGCGACGATGGGCTCGAAAAACCCTTTTGCCCTGCTTGGTGCCTTCTGGAAAATCTGGCGCGGCGTGCGCCAGGCTTCCGCCGTCATCGGCAGGATCAAGCCGGATGCCGTCGTCGGCTTCGGCGGCTATCCAACCTTGCCGCCGCTCTACGCGGCGACACGGCGCAAGGTGCCGACGCTGATCCATGAGCAGAACGCGGTGATGGGGCGCGCCAACCGGGCGCTGGCTGGCCGTGTCGATGCCATCGCCGGCGGCTTCCTGCCGCAGGACACCAGTGCTGCCGGTGTGAAGACGGTGACGACAGGCAATCCGGTCAGGCCGGCCGTGCTGGAAGCGGCCAGGATGAATTATGCGGCATCGACCGGGGAACAGCCGTTCCGCCTGCTGGTGTTCGGCGGCAGCCAGGGCGCCCAGTTCTTTTCCGATGCCGTGCCGGGAGCCATCGCGCTGCTTTCCGACGCACAGCGCAAGCGGCTGGTGATCACCCAACAAGCGCGCGCGGATGACGTGGCGCGGGTCAAGGCAGCCTATGCCGCGCTTGGCGTCGCCGTCGAGGTCTCGCCCTTCTTCACCGACATGGCGCAGCGCATGGCGGCTGCGCACCTGGTGATCTCGCGCTCCGGCGCCTCGACCGTCTCGGAGATCGCCGTCATCGGCCGGCCGGCGCTGCTGGTGCCTTACCCCTATGCGCTCGACCACGATCAGGCGGCGAACGCGGCGGCCCTTGCCGCTGCCGGCGGCGGCGAAGTGCATCCGCAATCCTCGCTCTCGTCCGAACGCATCGCAGCGCTCATCGGCGAGCTGATGGAAGACCCCGATCGGCTGACGGTGATGGCGGCGGGTGCGAAATCGGCCGGGAGGCCGGACGCGGCACGGTTGCTCGCTGATCTTACAGAGGCTATTGCGTCCAAAAAAACCGTTTCGGATTTCAGGAAGGGGACGCAAGCATGAAGATGCCGCAGACCATCGGCCTTGTGCATTTCATCGGCATTGGCGGCATCGGCATGAGCGGCATTGCCGAAGTGCTGCACAATCTCGGCTACAAGGTGCAAGGGTCCGACCAGGCCGAAAGCGCCAATGTGCAGCGGCTGCGCGACAAGGGCATCGAATGCTTCGTCGGCCATAGGGCCGAAAATCTCGGTGATGCCGAGGTGGTGGTCGTCTCGACGGCGATCAAGAAATCCAATCCAGAGCTCAAGGCCGCGCGCGAAAAGCTGCTGCCGATCGTGCGCCGGGCCGAAATGCTGGCCGAACTGATGCGCTTTCGCCAGGCGGTGGCGATCGGCGGCACGCATGGCAAGACGACGACGACCTCGATGGTGGCGACCTTGCTCGATGCCGGCGGGCTCGATCCGACCGTCATCAATGGCGGCATCATCAATGCCTATGGCACCAACGCGCGCATGGGCGACGGCGAATGGATGGTGGTCGAGGCCGACGAAAGCGACGGCACTTTCCTGAAACTGCCGGCCGAGATCGCGGTCGTCACCAACATCGATCCCGAGCATCTCGATCACTATGGCAGCTTCGACAAGGTGCGCGAGGCGTTCCGCCAGTTCGTCGAGAACGTGCCGTTCTATGGTTTTGGCGTGATGTGCACCGATCACCCCGAGGTGCAGGCACTGGTCAGCCGCATCGAGGACCGCCGGGTCATCACCTATGGCGAGAATGCGCAGGCCGACGTGCGCTTTACCAATCACCGCATGGCAGGTGCCATTTCGGAATTCGACGTGGTGATCCGCGACCGCAAGACAGGCGGCCAGACTGTCATAGCAGGCCTGCGCCTGCCGATGCCCGGCCGCCACAACGTCTCCAACGCGACGGCAGCGATCGCGGTCGCGCATGAGCTCGGCCTGTCGGCCGAGGCGATCAAGAAGGGCCTGTCGTCCTTCGCCGGCGTCAAGCGCCGCTTCACCCATACCGGTTCGTGGGACGGCGTCGAAATATTCGACGATTACGGCCACCATCCAGTCGAGATCTCGGCGGTGCTGAAGGCGGCGCGCAGCGCCACCCAAGGTCGCGTCATCGCCATTGCCCAGCCGCACCGCTTCACCCGGCTGCATGATCTGTTCAACGAGTTTTCCACCTGCTTCAACGACGCCGACACGGTGATGGTGGCGCCGGTGTACGCGGCCGGCGAGGAGCCGATCGACGGCGTCAGCTCGGACGCGCTGGTGTCGCGCATCCGCGCCGGGGGCCATCGCGACGCACGCTACATCGAGGGTCCGGCGGCGATCGCGCCCGTCATCCGTGATCTGGCAAAGCCGGGTGACTTCGTCGTCTTCCTGGGCGCCGGCAACATCACCCAATGGGCCTATGCATTGCCCAAAGAGCTTGGCGGGACCGTCTCATGATGCACGGCCAGGCCCTGATCGACAGACTGGGCGACCGGCTTGCCGGCCTGCGCGGCCGCCTGACGCCGAACGCCGAGATGGACAAGATCACCTGGTTCCGTGCAGGGGGTCTGGCTGAGGTGCTGTTCCAGCCGGCCGACGAGGAAGATCTTGCAGCATTCCTCAAAGCCGTTCCTGAAGAGATACCACTGACCGTCGTCGGCGTCGGCTCGAACCTTCTGGTCCGCGACGGCGGCATCGAGGGCTTTGTCATCCGCCTTTCAGCCAAGGGCTTCGGCGAGGCCGAGGTGATTTCGCCGATCAGGATCAAGGCGGGAGCCGCGACCCCCGACAAGCGCGTCGCAGCGGTGGCGCTCGAGGCCGGCATTGGCGGCTTTCATTTCTACCACGGCATTCCGGGTGCAATCGGCGGTGCGCTGCGGATGAACGCAGGCGCCAACGGCGTCGAGACGCGCGAGCGGGTCGTCGAAGTGCGAGCGCTCGACCGCAAGGGCAATGTGCAGACGCTGAGCAATGCCGATATGGGTTACGCCTATCGCCATTCGGCGGCGCCTGCCGGGCTGATCTTCACCTCGGCCGTGTTCGAGGGCTTTGCCGAGGACAGAGCGGCGATCAAGGCGGCGATGGAGGCCGTGCAGAACCATCGCGAGACCGTGCAGCCGATCCGCGAGAAGACCGGCGGCTCGACCTTCAAGAATCCGGAAGGCACGTCGGCCTGGAAGGAGATCGACAGAGCGGGCTGCCGCGGCCTGATGATCGGCGGCGCCCAGATGTCGCCGATGCATTGCAACTTCATGATCAACACGGGAACCGCGACCGGCTACGACCTAGAATATCTCGGCGAGACGGTGCGCACGCGGGTGCTGGAGAATTCCGGTATCCGGCTGCAATGGGAAATCAAGCGCATCGGCAATTTCCGGCCGGGACATGCGGTTCAGGAGTTTTTGGGACAGCTTCTTTAAAGCGCAGCGTGGCGCGTGTTGAAGTTCATGTGATGCATGAACTTTAACACGGCCGACACGGTCCGCGACCGTTGCCGCAAAGACTCAACGACACGCTTTTCGCATCCATTTTCTCAGAAAGTGAATCTCTCGGAATCGTAAGCACTTGCCAGTGAATCAACTCTCTGATTCTCTGCTCGAAAGCGTTTCCTGATTTGAGTCGTTCGACGCGTTTTCAGCGTTTTCCGTCTGGGGGGCAACCTGCCGGGAGACTCTGACTCAATGTTGCGGAAAATCTGGTTTTGGTCCGCCGTGAGAGAGGGGATGCCGGGGAATGAAAAACAAGCATGTGGCCGTCCTGCTGGGTGGTTTTTCGTCCGAGCGGCCCGTGTCTCTATCGTCGGGAAAGGCTTGTGCCGATGAACTCGAGAAGGAAGGCTACCAGGTCACCCGTGTCGATGTCGGGCGCGATGTCGGCTCCGTGCTTGCCGAGCTCAAGCCCGATGTCGCCTTCAATGCGCTGCACGGCCCTTTTGGCGAGGACGGCACCATTCAGGGCATCCTTGAATATCTCGGCATTCCCTACACCCATTCCGGCGTGCTCGCCTCGGCTCTGGCCATGAACAAGGAGCAGGCCAAGCGGGTTGCCAAGTCGGTCGGCATCGTGGTCGCCGAATCGAAGGTCGCCAGCCGCTTCGCCATCCAGAGCAAGCATCCGATGAAGCCGCCCTATGTGGTCAAGCCGGTCAATGAGGGTTCGAGCTTCGGTGTCGTCATCGTGCATGAGGGCCAGTCGCATCCGCCGCAGGTGATCGGCTCGTCCGAGTGGAAATATGGCGATACCGTCATGGTTGAGCGCTACATCCACGGCAGGGAGCTGACCTGCGCGGTGATGGGCGATGTGGCGCTGGGCGTCTGCGAGATCATCCCGACCGGCCATTCCTTCTATGACTATGATTCAAAATATGTCGCCGGGGGATCAAAGCACGAATGCCCCGCAAAAGTTTCACCGAATATTTACCAAAAAATACAAACACTGGCGCTCAAGGCTCACCAAGCGATCGGCTGTCGCGGCGTTTCCCGTTCGGACTTCCGTTATGACGATCGTCATTCCGAAAACGGCGAGATTGTCTGGCTCGAGGTCAACACCCAGCCGGGTATGACGCCGACGTCCTTGGTGCCTGAAATCGCCGCCCAGGCTGGGCACTCGTTTGGCGATTTGTTGAGTTGGATGGTGGAGGACGCTTCGTGCCTGCGTTGAAATGGAGACAAGGTTGGGAGAGGGGCGCGGCGGGGCCGGCGCTGTTCGGCCTGCCATTGTCGTCGGGCCATTTCGTGCTGCCGCGCATGCTGCGCCGCCCGGTGCGCATTCTGGCGCGCCTGGGCGTCGGGGAATTCCAGGCGCCGCGCTTTTCCGCGGCCATGATGTCGGCCGTGCTGATTTTCTCGAGCAGTGCCTATGGCGCCTATCTCGGCGGTCATGTCGAGGGTATCGTGCAGAGCATCACCGCCCGTACCGGATTTGCCGTCGATCAGGTTAAGGTGGTCGGCAATCGCCAGACCTCGGAAATCGACATACTCGACAGGCTTGAGCTCGACGGTTGGACGTCGCTGATCGGCTTTAATGCCGAGGCCGCGCGGGAACGAATTGCGACATTGCCGTGGATCGAGGTTGCGGCCGTCCGCAAGGTCTACCCGCATACTCTGGAAGTGCGCGTCGAGGAGCGTGAGGCTTTCGCGCTCTGGCAGCAGGGTGACGCGCTTTCGGTCATCGAGAGGAATGGCGCCATGATCGCGCCGTTCTCGGGCGGCAAGCAGGTGCTCCTGCCGCTGCTGATCGGCACCGGCGCGCCGGCGAGCGCGCCCGATTTCCTGGCCAAGGTCGAAAAATATCCCGAACTCGCGAGCCGGATCAAAGGTTATATCCGCGTCGGCGAACGGCGCTGGGACCTGAAGCTGGACAATGGCATCACCATCAAGCTTCCCGAGGATGACGAGGAACAGGCGCTCGCCGAACTCGTCAAGATGGATCATGACAACGGCTTGCTGTCGCGCGACATCGCCGCCGTCGACATGCGCCTGACGGACCGGCTGGTCGTGCAGTTGACGGCGGAAGCGGCGACGCAGCGCGAAGCCGCCCTCAACGAGAAACCCAAGAGCCTGAAGCGCAAGCCGGAGACGAAGATATGAGCTGGCTTGGCGGTCCTGGCGATGCCGCGTCGCGCCGGTCCGGCACCCTGACGGTGCTGGATGTCGGTTCGAGCAAGGTCTGCTGCATGGTGGCCAAGCTGAAGCCATGCGATGACGGCAAGCTGCTGCGCGGCCGCTCGCACCGGATCCAGGTGATCGGCATCGGCCATCAGAAATCGCAAGGCGTGAAGTCGGGTGTCGTGGTTGACCTCGATAGGGCGGAACATGCCATCCGCCTTTCCGTCGACGCGGCCGAGCGCATGGCCGGGCTGACGGTCGATTCGCTGATCGTCAACATGACGGCCGGCCGGCTGAAGAGCGAAGCCTTCTCCGCCACCATCAATCTAGGCGGCCACGAGGCCGACGAGGCCGACATCAAGCGCGTTCTCGGCGCCGGCGCCAAGCAGGCGCTGAAGGCCGAGCGCGAGGTGATCCATTCGCTTCCCGTCGGTTTCTCGCTGGATGCCGAACGCGGCGTGCGCGATCCGCGCGGCATGGTCGGCGACGCCCTCGGCGTCGACATGCATGTGCTGACCGGCGACGCCGCGCCGATGCGCAATCTGGAGCTTTCCATCAACCGTTCGCATCTGTCGGTCGAGCGCATGGTGGCGACGCCCTATGCCAGCGGTCTGGCGGCCCTGGTCGACGACGAACTGGAAATGGGCGCGGCCTGCATCGACATGGGCGGCGGCACGACGACGATCTCGGTGTTTTCGGAAGGCAGGTTCGTCCATGGCGACGCCATCGCCATTGGCGGCAACCATGTCACGCTGGACATGGCCAAGGGACTGTCGACCTCGCTCGATGCCGCCGAACGGCTGAAGGTGATGCATGGTTCGGCGCTGCCGGGCAGCGCGGACGACCGCGACCTGGTCTCGATCCAGCCGATCGGCGACGATGGCGACGTGCCCTTGCAGATCCCGCGCTCGGTGATGACGCGCATCGTGCGCGCCCGCATCGACGAGACGCTCGAACTCCTGCGCGACCGGCTGAACAAGTCCGGCTATGGCAATGCAGGGGGCAAGCGTGTGGTTCTTACCGGTGGCGCCAGCCAGCTTGCCGGCCTGCCGGAGGCGGCGCGCCGCATCCTGGGACGCAATGTGCGCATCGGCCGCCCGCTCGGCGTGGCCGGTCTGCCGGAAGCGGCGAAGGGGCCGGCCTTCTCGGCTGCGGTGGGGCTTCTGATCTATCCGCAGATGGCGAGCTTCGAGAGCCATCCGGCGAAAGGAATTTCCGGTCTCAAAATGACCGGAACGGGCGGAAAACTGCATCGCATGAGTCAGTGGTTGAGAGACAGTTTCTAAAATTGACGGGGACAGCCCCATAGGCGGCCGCGGCGGCGAAGCGGCGTGAAAGGCAAAGGACGGAGACAATGACCATCAATCTGCAGAAGCCGGACATCACCGAGCTTAAGCCGCGCATCACCGTGTTCGGTGTCGGCGGCGGCGGCGGCAATGCCGTCAACAACATGATCACCGCCGGTCTGCGCGGTGTCGAGTTCGTGGTGGCCAATACCGACGCGCAGGCGCTGACCATGTCGAAGGCCGGCCGCCTGATCCAGCTCGGCGCGCATGTCACCGAGGGCCTTGGCGCCGGCTCGCAGCCGGAAGTCGGCCGTGCGGCGGCGGAAGAGTGCATCGATGAAATCCTCGATCACCTGACCAACACCCATATGTGCTTCGTCACCGCCGGCATGGGCGGCGGCACCGGTACGGGTGCTGCTCCCGTCGTTGCCCGCGCAGCGCGCGAAAAGGGCATCCTCACCGTCGGCGTCGTCACCAAGCCGTTCCACTTCGAAGGCCAGCGCCGCATGAAGACCGCGGATTTCGGCATCGAGGAATTGCAGAAATGCGTCGATACGCTGATCGTCATCCCCAACCAGAACCTGTTCCGGCTGGCCAATGACAAGACCACCTTCGCCGACGCCTTCGCCATGGCCGACCAGGTGCTCTATTCCGGTGTCGCCTGCATCACCGACCTGATGGTCAAGGAAGGCCTGATCAATCTCGACTTCGCCGACGTCCGTTCCGTCATGCGCGAGATGGGCAAGGCGATGATGGGCACCGGCGAGGCTTCCGGCGAGGGCCGCGCGATGGCCGCCGCCGAAGCGGCGATCGCCAACCCGCTGCTCGACGAGACCTCGATGAAGGGCGCCAAGGGCCTGCTGATCTCGATCACCGGCGGCCGCGACCTGACGCTGTTCGAAGTCGACGAAGCCGCGACCCGTATCCGCGAGGAAGTCGACCAGGACGCCAACATCATCCTGGGCGCCACTTTCGACGAGGAACTCGAAGGCGTCATCCGCGTCTCGGTGGTTGCCACCGGCATCGACAAGTCGGCGGCTGAAATCGCCGCCGCACCGATCTCGATCCGCACGGCGCCTCCGAAGCCGGCCAGCCGCCCGGCGGCTCAGATCGCGGAGGTTCGTCCGGCGCCTGTCCAGCAGGCGGCATACGAGCCACGCGCTATCGACCCGGTCGCGGAAGCCATCCATCTGGCCGAAGCCAATGCCGCGGCCATGGCGCAGGCGCGCCCGGCCCCGGTCGCCCACGCTGAAGATTTCCGCCCGCAGAGCAAGATCTTCCAGGCGCCGCCCGCCCAGCCGATGCCGCAGCCGGTGGTCCAGCAGATGCAGCCGGCCCCGCAGCCGCGCGAGATGCTGCAGCGCGAGGCGCCGCAGCCGGTTGCCATGGCGCCGCAGCGCATGCCGCGCGTCGAGGACTTTCCGCCGGTCGTCAAGGCCGAGGTGGATGCCAAGAGCCGCCCGGTCGACCACGAGAACAACAGCGGACCGATGGGCCTGCTGAAGCGCCTGACCAATGGCCTGACCCGCCGCGAGGAAGAACCCGCACGGCTGCAGCCGGCGCAGCCGCGCGAGCCCAAGCTGCGCCAGGCCGCGCCCGAAGTGCGCCGTCTCGCCAGCCAGGATGCGCAGCTCTATGCGCCGCGCCGCGGCCAGCTCGATGATCAGGGCCGCCTGACGCCGCAGGTGAGGACGACTCAGGAAGACGATCAACTGGAGATTCCGGCGTTCCTGCGCCGCCAGGCCAACTGATTGGTAAACGGACTGTAACATTTGTTAACAGGCAAGCGAGGAATCGCTTGCCTGTTAATGTTTTAAATGATGTGATTTCAACGACTTACCAAGTCGCACTCGTTCCATTTTGCGGTTACACAGAGTAAGAAACCGTGATTTGGAGTCTCCCTGACGGGACATTATCTTCGCCGCCTACCATCATCGGTTTGCCGGGATTTCGGGGGAAGTCACCCTGCCAGCCGATTCACACAAGAGCCGCGCCCTCGGGCTGGAGAAGCGGACCTAGGCATTACGGGCTTATGGGGATTGTCTTGCACGACTATCAGACGACATTGAAGACGCGCGCGTCGCTTACCGGCACCGGCGTCCACAGCGGCAAGGAAGTGTCCATCAGCTTCGTGCCCGCGGATGCCGACACCGGCATCGTTTTCCAGCTTTTCAACGGTGCGGAGCAGGGCCGCGAGTTTCGTGCCCTGGTTTCGGAAGTCGGCGCTACCGACCTGTGCACCATGCTTGGTGATCCCGCCGGCGAGCATATCGCCACGGTCGAGCACATCATGGCGGCGCTGTTTGGGCTCGGCATCGATAATGTCGCTGTCGAGATCGATGGTTCCGAGGTTCCGATCTTCGATGGCAGCGCCATGGCGTTCGTCGAAGCCATCGATCAGGCGGGTATCGAGACGCTCTCGGTCAAGCGGCGCTATATCAGGGTCATCAAGCCGGTCCGCATCGAGAACGGCGCCTCGTGGGCGGAGTTTCGGCCCTATGACGGGACCCGTTTCGAGATCGAGATCGACTTCGAAAGCCCGGCGATCGGTCGTCAGCTGTTTGCCTCCGACCTCAATGCCGATATTTTCCGTCGTGACATCGCGCGCGCCCGCACCTTCGGCTTCATGAAGGATGTCGAGCGGCTGTGGGCCGCAGGCTACGCGCTCGGCTCCTCGCTGGAGAACTCGCTGGTCATTGGCGACGACAACCGCGTCATCAATATGGGCGGCCTGCGCTACCCCAACGAATTCGTGCGACATAAGACGCTGGACGCCATGGGCGACCTGGCGCTGGCCGGCGCCCGCTTCATCGGCTGCTTCCGCTCCTATCGCGGCGGCCACAGGATGAATGCCGCGGCCCTGCGCCGTCTGCTCTCGGACCGCACGGCGTTCGAGATCGTCGAGACGACGCGCCGTGAGCGTGGCCGCAGCGCTGAGATGAACGCCGTCAATGCGCCACTCTACGCACCCTGGATGATCTGATTTCCCAGGGTTTTTTCGGGTTCCATGGTGATAGCGAATGTTGCAGGAATGCACCACCCGCCAGTGAAATTGCATTGATGTCCAAGTGGCGTCCGGCCGCCACAAAAATGCGCGATTGGCCGGAGATAGCGTTGCCGGGCAAGGCGGTTATGGTTTATGGCTGCTGCCGTCGATTAATGCATGTCGTTCAAAAGTGGGGACCAGTTTTGAAACAATGGCATGCAACTGGCATTGAAATAGCGCCGAAAGGGCGAGATCCAATCATGTTCTTCAAGCGAGTTGGTCAATTGAAAGCACCGCAGAGGGCTGTTTTCCTGGCGCTTTCAGTAGTTGTTCCATCGCTCTTTCTGTCGGCCTGCATGTCGTCGGAGAAAGATATCGACCTGTCGACCTATGTCGAGCAGACCGAGCCGGCCGATGTTCTCTACAATCAGGGCCTTGCCAATCTCAATGCCGGGCGCCTGCAGGAGGCGAGCCGCAAGTTCGACGCCGTCGACCGTCAGCATCCCTATTCGGAATGGGCCCGCAAATCGATGGTGATGGGCGCTTTCGCCGACTATCGCCAGGGCAATTACGATGAGGCGATCGGCTCGGCCAAGCGCTATCTCACGCTTTACCCGTCGACCGATGACGCCGCCTATGCGCAGTACATCATCGGCTTGAGCTACTACCGTCAGATCAAGGACGTGACGCAGGACCAGAAGGAAGCGCGCCAGACCGTCCAGACGATGCAGGATCTGGTCACGCGCTGGCCAACATCGGAATATGTCGAAGACGCCAAGGAAAAGATCCGCTTCGCCAACGACCAGTTGGCCGGCAAGGAAATGCAGATCGGCCGCTACTATCTTGAGCGGCGTGAATACATCGCTGCCGTGAAGCGCTTCCGCACCGTGGTCGAGAACTATTCCAACACCCGCCATGTCGAGGAGGCGCTCGCCCGCTTGACCGAAAGCTATTACGCGATGGGTCTGACCTCGGAGGCACAAACCGCCGCCGCCGTGCTCGGCACCAACTACCCCGACAGCCCATGGTACAAGGATTCCTACAAGCTCTTGCAGAGCAATGGGCTTGCACCGCGCGAGAATGCCGGGTCGTGGATATCCAAAGCCGGGAAGATGATCACCGGCGCCTGACGTATGAGCATCGACTGAAGCGCCACAGCGCTTTTCGGATTGATCCGGTGCTCAAACAAAAAGATAGTGCGGCGCTGCGACTGCAAATGGTCGCGTGCCGTTCTAGATTCGGGTTCTGATGCTTTCCAGACTGTCGATCCGCGATATCGTCCTGATCGAGAAGCTGGATATCGACTTCCAGCCGGGCCTTTCGGTGCTGACCGGCGAAACCGGTGCCGGCAAATCCATCCTGCTCGATGCCCTGTCGCTGGCGCTCGGAGCGCGCGGCGACGCGTCGCTGGTGCGCCATGGCGCGGCACAGGGCCAGGTCATCGCCGTCTTCGACGTGCCGCGCAATCATCCGGCCCGTACGCTGCTTGCCGACAATGCGATCGAGGATGATGGCGACATCATCCTGCGCCGCCTGCAGACGGCGGACGGCCGCACCCGTGTTTTCGTCAACGATCAACCTTCAAGCGTCACCCTGATGCGCGACGTCGGGCGCGCGCTGGTCGAGATCCACGGCCAGCATGACGAGCGTGCGCTGGTCGATCCCGGCGCGCACCGCGAGGTGCTCGACGCTTTCGGTGGCCATCTCGGCGCCGTCCGCTCGACCGGCGAGTCATGGCGGCACTGGCGCGCCTGCGAGCAGGAGCTGTCGCGCCACCGCGCCAAGGTGGCGGCGGCCGCGCGCGAGGCCGACTATCTGCGCGCGGCGGTGGCGGAATTGACCAAGCTCGATCCGCAGCCGGGCGAGGAGACCGACCTTGCCGAATTGCGCGCGTCTATGATGCGGGCCGAAAAGATCGCTTCCGAAATCCATGACGCGCAGGATGTGCTGTCGGGCCCATCTTCGCCCCTGCCGCAACTGGCCAGCCTGTTGCGGCGGCTGCAGCGCAAGGTGACGGAGGCGCCCGGACTGCTCGACGATGTCGTCAAATCGCTCGATGAGGCGATGCTGTCGCTCGACGCGGCGCAATCGGGCGTCGAGGCAGCATTGCGCGCCACCGAATATGATCCGCAGCGACTGGAGAAAGCGGAGGAGCGACTGTTTTCGCTGCGCGCGGCCTCGCGCAAGCACAGCGTCGCCGTAGACGATCTGGCGCAGCTGCGCGACACGATGTCGGCCGATCTCGCCGATCTCGATGCCGGCGAGGAGCGCCTGCACGGGCTGGAAAAGCAAGCCACCGCCGCGCGCGAGACCTACGACATTGCCGCCGCGCAGCTGTCCTCGCTGCGTCATGCGGCGGCGGTCGGCCTGACCAAGGCCGTGATGGCCGAACTGCCGGCCCTGAAGCTCGAACGCGCCGCCTTTATCGTGGAAATGAAGAGCGAGGCCGAGAGCCGTATGGAAGAGGGGATCGACCAGATCGAGTTCTGGGTGCGCACCAATCCAGGCACGCGGCCCGGACCGATGATGAAAGTGGCCTCCGGCGGCGAGCTTTCGCGCTTCCTTCTGGCGCTGAAGGTGGCGCTGGCCGACCGCGGTTCGGCGCCGACGCTGGTGTTCGATGAAATCGACACCGGTGTGGGCGGCGCTGTCGCCGACGCCATCGGCCAGCGGCTGGCGCGACTGTCGAAGCGCGTCCAGGTGCTGTCGGTGACGCATGCGCCACAGGTGGCGGCACGCGCGGCGACGCATTTCCTGATCTCCAAATCCGGCACCACCGACCGTGTCGCCACAGGCATTGCCGAAATGGACCGGCCGGCGCGGCAGGAAGAGATCGCACGCATGCTGGCCGGCGCCACCATCACCGACGAGGCGCGCGCCGCCGCGGAGCGATTGCTGCGTGAGAACACCACGGCTGCATAAGAACAGCTGATGTCAGGGATCGAGTCAGGATATGGCTCCATCCTGCTGTTCAGGAATGATTTTCCTAGAATCCTGATCTATTGTGTAGCGCCACCGTTCGGGGAAGAAAAGCATGTCCGAAAAACCCGTTGATGCCCTGACCGAAAGCGAGGCCGAAGCCGAGCTGAAACGGCTGGCGGAAGAGATCGCCGAGCACGACCGGCGTTACCATACCGAAGATGCGCCTGTTATCACCGATGCGGAGTATGATGCGCTGGCACGGCGCAACCTTGCCATCGAGGAGCGCTTTCCGGCGCTGGTGCGCGAGGATTCGCCATCGCTCAGGGTCGGAGCGGCACCTGCGGAAGGCTTTGCCAAGGTGCGCCATGCCGTGCCGATGCTCAGCCTTGCCAAGGCCTATACCGACGATGACGTCACGGATTTCATCGAACGCGGCCGGCGGTTCTTCGATCGCGACAAGGAGCTCGACATCGCCTTCACAGCCGAACCGAAGATCGACGGGCTGTCGGCCTCGCTGCGTTACGAAAACGGTGTGTTCGTGCAGGGCGCGACGCGTGGCAACGGCGCCGTCGGCGAAGACATCACCGCCAATTTGAAGACAATTGCCGATATTCCAGCGAAGCTGAAAGGCTCGGGCTGGCCCGAAACCATCGAGATCCGCGGCGAGGTCTACATGACCTATGCGGAATTCGAGGCGCTGAAGCAGCGATCGGCTGCGGCCGGCGGCCAGGACTACGTCAATCCGCGCAATACGGCGGCCGGATCGCTGCGCCAGAAGGATCCGTCCGTCACCGCCAGCCGCAACCTCAAATTCTTCGCCTATGCCTGGGGTTACACGACGGCGGATCCCGCTCCGACCCAATATGATTCGGTGCAGAAATTCGCCGAGTGGGGGTTCAAGATCAGTCCGCTGATGGTGCGGGCGAAATCGGCCGAGGAGCTGATCGCGCATTATCATCGGATCGAGGAGCAGCGCTCGGCGCTCGGCTACGATATCGACGGCGTCGTCTACAAGGTCGACCAGCTGGAGTTGCAGCGCCGCTGGGGCTTCGTCACCGGCGAACCGCGCTGGGCGGTCGCGCATAAATTCCCGGCCGAACAGGCGATGACGACCGTGCAGAAGATCGACATCCAGGTCGGCCGTACCGGTACGCTGGCGCCGGTTGCGCGGCTGGCGCCGGTCACAGTCGGCGGCGTCGTGGTCGAGAACGTCACGCTGCACAATGAGGATTACATCAAGGGCCTGGACTCGACCGGCGAGCCGATCCGCGACGGCATCGATGTGCGCATCGGCGATACGGTCGTGATCCAGCGGGCAGGCGATGTCATTCCGCAGATCGTCAGCGTCGTCATCGACAAGCGGCCTGCTGATGCGGTGCCTTACGAGTTCCCTCACACTTGCCCGATCTGCGGCTCGCCGGCGACGCGCGAGATCAACGAAAAGACCGGCAAGGAAGATTCCCGCCGGCGCTGCACCGGCGAACTGATCTGCCCGGCGCAGGCGGTGGAGGGATTGCGCCACTTCGTGTCACGCGGCGCCCTGGACATCGAAGGCCTCGGCGCGGAGAACATAGACACGTTCTTCAATGCGGGATTGATCAAGACCGCCGCCGATATCTTCACGCTCAGGGATCGCCGTCCGGCCGTCACCAGGGCGCTGGCCGAGCGCCGCGAGGAGCAGGCAAGGCAGCGCGAGGCCGCATCGGGCAAGACGCGCAAGAATGTGCGCAGCGTCGAGGATCGCAACTATGAGGGCCTCGACAAGCTGTTCGCCGCCATCGACTCGCGCCGCGAGCCGGAGCTCGACCGTTTCATCTTCGCGCTCGGCATCCGCCATATCGGCGAAACGACGGCCGCCGTGCTTGCCCGCACCTTCTCGACCATCGAGGAGCTGATCCGGGTCGGCAAGGAGACAGCGGCAGCGGAGGATCCTCACACGGTTTTCCCCTCGGTCAATGGCATCGGCGATACCGTGATCGATGCGTTGCGCGACTTCTTCGGAAATGAGCGCAATGACGACGTGCTTGACGCGTTGCTCCGCCAAGTCAAGCCGAAGCCGTATATCGTCAACGTCTCGGCCGACAGCGAGGTCGCCGGCAAGACGGTCGTGTTCACGGGCTCGCTGGAGAAGATGACACGCTCCGAAGCCAAGGCGATGGCGGAGCGCCTCGGCGCCAAGGTCGCGGGCTCGGTTTCGGCAAAGACGGATCTGGTGGTCGCCGGGCCGGGTGCCGGCTCCAAGCTCAAGCTCGCCAGCGAACTCGGCATCGAGGTGATCGACGAGGATGCCTGGCTGGTACGGATCGGCAAGGCGTGATGGAAGGCGCATTCAAGGGTTTCGGCCCGAAAGCCATTCCGTTCCTGAAGGCGCTGGATTTCCACCAGAGCCGGGAGTGGTTTTTAGAAAACCGCGACCTGTTCGAAAAGGAGTTGCGCGATCCGCTCAGTGATCTCGTCGACACGCTGACCGAGCGCTTCGCAAAGGCAGGCCTCGGCCTGCGCGGCGACCGCAAGAAGTCGCTGTTCCGCATCAATCGCGACGTGCGCTTCGCCAAAGACAAGCGACCCTACAACAGGCATTTGTCGGCCATCCTGTCGCCCGACGGCACCAAGATGGAGCAGGGTGTGTTCTACGTGCATATCGGGCTTGAGCGCTGTTTTGCCGACATTGCCTGGTGGCAGCCGGAACCGGCGCTGCTGCTGGCGATGCGCAAAGCCATCGCGACCAAGCCGGACAATTTTCGTGGCCTGGTGGCGGCGTTGAAGAAGAACCGGCTTGAACTCGAGACCGAAGGCCGTATGAAGCGTACGCCACGCGGCTTCGAGGAAATCAGCGATCCCGATCTGGTCGCCGCCATCCGCCACCGGCATTTCTATGTCCAGCATGTCATCGATCCGGCCGGAATCCATACGGCTGATCTGGTCGACGAACTCGTCGATTTCACCTTGCGCGCCAAGCCGCTGCTCGACTGGGGCAGGGCGATCGAGGGCAAAGGTTCGCTTGACTAGCCTCCGGCTCCGGTAACCCGACGATCATTTCCGCTGATCGTTTGGCTCAAGCGAATTCGTGTGACAAGGCAGGCAGCGCTTCCTACATCAGGCCCTGATCAAGGAGAGGCCATGTCGGCGCAAGCAATTTCCGAGAGCGGCGATAAAAGCGATTTCTGGCAGGGCGTGCGGCTGTCGATGCCTGTCGTGGTGGCGTCGGCGCCGTTTGCGGTGCTGTTCGGTGCGCTAGCCGTCGACAATGGTTTCTCGGTCCTGGAAGCCTTCCTGATGAGCGCGCTGGTCTATGGCGGCGCCAGCCAGATGGTCGGCATCCAGCTGTTCGGCCAGCATGTGGCGCCGTGGCTGATCGTGCTGTCGATCTTCGCCGTCAATTTCCGCCACGTGCTCTATTCCGCCGGCATCGGCCGGCGCATCGCGCACTGGCCTGTCATCCAGCAGGCACTTGGTTATTTCATCCTCACCGATCCGCAATTCGCGGTGGCCGAAGCGCGGGCGCAATCGGGCCAGACGGTCGGCTTTGCCTGGTATCTGGGGCTTGGCCTGCCGGTCTATCTGTTCTGGATCGTCGAAAGCGCGCTTGGCGCGATGTTCGGCAAGCTGATCCCCGACACGCATGCGCTCGGCATCGATTTCCTGCTGCCGATCTATTTCCTCGGTCTCGTGCTGGGCTTCCGCAAGCGGCCGCTGTGGCTGCCGGTGGTCATCGCCAGCGCCGCCGCCTCGATCATCGCCTATAAGACCGTGGGCTCGCCCTGGCATGTCTCGATTGGCGCTGTCGCCGGTGTGCTGCTGGCGGTCATCCTGCCTCCCCATCACAGCGGCGTAAAGGCACGGCCATGAGCACGACCTTCTGGATCATCATCGCCGGCGCAATCGCCACCTATCTCACCCGCATCGGCGGGCATCTGGTCATCTCCCGCTTCGAAACAATCCATCCCCGCGTCGAGGCCGGCCTCAATGCCGTGCCGGCGGCTGTGCTGACGACGCTGGTGGCGCCCGAGCTGTTGAATGCCGGGCCGGCGGAGTGGGCCGCACTGGTCGTCACTGCGGTGGTTTCGCTGCGCGGTGGACTGATGTCGATGTTTCTGGCGGGGGCTGCGGTTCTGATTTTGGCGCGGCAATTTGTGGGCTAGGGTCTGGGCGCGATCGACTTGAACCGTTAGCGCTGCCCCTCATCTGCCTGCCGGCATCTTCTCCCCGTATAGTGACGGGGAGAAGGGATTTGTCTCAACCTCGGCGCTTTTCTGCAACGTTGGCGGTTGGCGAAATCGTCGATGACGGCATCCTTCTCCCCGTCACTATACGGGGAGAAGTGCCCGGCAGGGCGATGAGGGGCGGCGCCGACCTTCCAAGACTGATTTCAAATCTTCGCGTCGTGCGGCAATGGCGCCGTGGCCTTTTCCAGCCAGGCCAGCGTTTCGCCGTCGAGCATCGGGCCGATCTCGGCCAGCACGCGCGCATGGTACGAGTCCAGCCAGTGCAACTCGTCGCGCGTCAGGAGGTCCGACTGCACCAGCCTGGTATCGATCGGCGCCAGCGTCAGCGTCTCGAAGCCGTGCATGGCGATGTCGCCGCCCTCGATCTCTTGCGCCGGCGTCACCAGGATCAGGTTCTCGATGCGGATGCCGTAGGCGCCTTCCTTGTAGTAGCCCGGCTCGTTGGACAGCATCATGCCTTCGAGCAGCTTTTCGGTGCCGGTGCGGGCGATGCGCTGCGGCCCTTCATGCACGGCCAGATACGAGCCGACGCCATGGCCGGTGCCGTGGGCGAAGTCGCAACCGTGCTTCCACAGCGCCATGCGCGCGACGGCATCGATCTCGGAGCCGCGCGTGCCGGCGGGAAAGCGCAAGGTGGAAATGCCGATCATGCCTTTCAGCACCAGGGTAAAGCGTTCGCGCATCTCCTGCGTCGGCTGGCCGATCGGCACGGTGCGCGTGATGTCGGTGGTGCCGTCCTGATACTGCGCACCAGAGTCGAGCAGGAAAAGCTCGCCGGCCTGCAGCTTGCGGCTGGTGGCGCGCGACACGCGGTAATGCATGATGGCACCGTTCGGACCGGCGCCCGAAATGGTGTCGAAGGAGACATCGCGCAGCGGCATCTGCGTTTCCTCGCCGGTCTGCCGCCGCGTCTCCTCCAGCCGGGTGACCACCGATATCTCATCGAGCGATCCGGGTTTTTGCCGCTCCAGCCAGCACAGAAGCTTCGCCACGGCCGCACCGTCACGCCGATGCGCGGCGCGCGAGCCGTTGATCTCGGCCTGGTTCTTGGTGGCGCGCGGGATGCGGGCGGGGTCTGCTGCTGCAACGACGGCGCCGCCATTGGCCTCGACCAGCATGCGCAGCCGGTCGGCCGCCAGCACCGGGTCGAGCGCGATTTTCGCGCCACTCTTGGCAAGGGCGACGATCGCGGCTTGGAATTCGCCGGGCCCATGCGGCTCGGCGAGTTGGGTGAGATAGGCCGCGACCTGGCGCGAGAATTTGCGCTTATCCATGAAAAGCTGGTGCGACCCATCGGCGGCGAGAATGGCGAAGCCGAGTGCCAGCGGCGTGTGCGGCACGTCGCCGCCGCGGATGTTGAAGGCCCAGGCGATGGAGGAGGGGTCGGTCAGCACGGCATGGGTGGCGCCGTCCTTTGCGATCGCCCCCGCCAGCCGCGCCAGCTTGTCCTTGGCGAGCTCGCCGGCAAAGCCGATCGGGTGAAGCTCGACGGGAGCCACCGGCGCGTCGGGCTGATCCTTCCAGATGATGTCGATCGGGTTCTTGTCGAGCGGCACCAGGACCGCACCTGATTTGTCGGCCGAGGCCTGCAGCGCCTTGACCTCGCTGATCGTGTGCAGCCATGGATCGAAGCCGAGCCGTGCGCCCTTGCCAAGATTGTCTTTCAGCCAGACAGCCGGGGGATTGTCGACCAGGCTTTCGATCGAAAAGACGTCCAGGTCGACCTCGCTGCGCACCTGCAGCGTGTAGCGCCCGTCGACAAAGACCAAGGCGCGGTCGCGCAGGACGATGGCGACACCGGCCGAGCCGCTGAAACCGGTCAGCCATTTCAGCCGCGCCGAGCGGTCGGCGACATACTCGCCCTGATGCTCGTCGGCACGCGGCACGATGAAGCCGTCCAGCCCGTTGGCTTCAAGCCATTGGCGCAGGAGCGCCACGCGCGGTTTGCCGACGGCCGGATCGCCGGCGGAATCGAAGGTCTGGAACATTGTGGGCCTCCTGATATCGGCGGGACCGTAGCCTATGGACCGGGAAATCGGAATCGATTTCCGGCTGCGCGCAACCTGCTACAGCATCGCTGGACTGACAACCGGGGGAACTTGGTCCAAGCTCGGTCGGTCCCGGGCTCAATGCTTGAGGTGGATCGTCACCCAGCCCTCGCGGTGCAAGGTTCTGACGTGGCGAAAATTCTGGCCGACATAGGCCGAGATGACGGCGTCGCGCTGGCGGTCGAGGATGCCTGACAGCACGATCGAGCCGCCGAGCGCGATGTGGCCAGCCATTTGCGGCGCCAGCCGCATCAGCGGCCGTGCCAATATGTTGGCGACGATGAGATCGAAGGGCGCGCGCTTGCCGAAGACCGGGTGGTGAAAGCCCGGCGCGGTCACCGTTTCCACCAGTGCCTTGACGTGATTGAGCCGCGCATTGGCGGCAGCCACCCGCACCGCCACCGGATCGATGTCGGTGGCCAGCACAGGAATATGCGCCAGCTTGGCGACTGCAATCGCCAGCACCGCGCTGCCGGTGCCGAGGTCGAGCGCATTGCGCGGATGCTCGCGCCGAACCACTCTTTCAAGCATTTCCAGGCAGCCGGCGGTGGTGCCGTGGTGGCCGGTGCCGAAGGCAAGACCAGCCTCGATCTCGATGGCGATCTCGCCGCTGTGGCGCTTGCGGCGGTCATGCGCGCCGTGGACGAAGAAACGTCCGGCACGCACCGGCTTCAGCTCTTCCAGCGAATGCGCCACCCAGTCGATGTCGGGCAGGGCCTCGCGCTCGATCGGCTTCGACAGGGAAAGGCCGGCAAGGATGTCGTTCAAGCGGGTCTCGACCGCATCGACGTCGCCATCGGCATAGAGCGACACTTCGTGGATGTCCTTGTCCTCGTCGACCTCCAGGACGGCGATCGGCAGCCCTTCTTCCTCGAAGGCTGCCTCAAGCGCCGCGAAAATGCTGACGGACTCGGTCTTTCCGGTGGTGAAGTAAAGGCGCGTCTGGGTCATGAAATCTGTTTCTTTTTGAGCATGATCTTGCCCGAAAACCGGTTCCCACTTTTCGGGATCAAGCTCTAGCCTTTCGCCGCCAGCCGCTTCAGCTTGGCGATGGCCGTATCGGCGCTTTCGCCGTAGGCGATGGTGCCGGCAAAGTCGCCATTGGCGTTGAGCAGCAGCACCGAGGCGGTGTGGTCCATCGTGTAGTCGCCGTCGCCGGGGTCGACCTTCTTCCAGTAGATGCCGAACGACTTGGCCATGGCGTGGACCTTGTCGGGATCGCCCGTGATGCCGACGATGCGGTCGGAGAAATTGCTGACATAGGCGTTCATCACTTCCGGCGTGTCGCGCTCGGGGTCGACCGAGACGAAATAGGCGTGCAGGTTCTTGCCGTCGTCGCCGAGCGTCTTCAGCCAGCCGGCCAGTTCGAACAGCGTGGTCGGGCAGACCTCGGGGCAATGGGTGAAGCCGAAGAAGACGACGCTGGGCTGCCCCCTGAAGGCAGCCTCGGTGATCGGCGCGCCTTTCTGGTCGACCAGGGTGAAGGCAGCGCCGAAGGGCTCGCCTCCATAATGGCCGCGGTACCAGTCGAAGGTCAGCCAGCCGATACCGGCGGCCATCAGGACGAGAATGCCGACCAGGATAGAACGCATCATCAGAAAAGTCCGTCTGCAGAAATCGCCGCGCCGGCTCAATGCCGCGCCTGTGCGACAGTCTTAGCGGTTCGGCCTCGCACAGGCAAAGTGCCGCGTTGCCGCAACCGCAGTGGTGTCGACCTATCTGCTTGCAAAGCCGGGCTGCTCGCCCCACCTGTGACCGGCAACTCGAACCGCAGGAGGCTCCCTTGCCACGACTGATTGGGCACGGACTGATTGGGCGAAAACTGATCGGCGGCGCGTTGGCCGCGTGTGTTGTCGTTGGCGCCGGTGCCGCGGTCGCCGAGGAAGTCGGCAAGGTCGGTGTCGACTGGCTCGGCAACGACATCATCGTCGAAGCGATCAAGGATCCGAAAGTGGAAGGCGTGACCTGCCACGTCTCCTATTTCGACCGCGGCATCATCGATCGCCTGCACAAGGGCAACTGGTTCGAGGATCCGTCCGATTCCTCCATCTCCTGCCGCCAGACCGGCCCGATCACGATCGGCGACATCGACATGAGCGAGGGCGGCGAGGAGGTGTTCAAGCAAGGCATCAGCCTGATCTGGAAGAAGCAGGTGGTGAACCGCATCTACGACAAGCCCAATGAGACGCTGATCTATCTCTCGCATTCGCGCCAGGTGCAGAACGGCTCGGCCAAAATGTCGGTCACCACCGTGCCGCTCTACGGCCAGAACGTGGTGTGGAGCAAAGGCAAGCCGCAATAGGCGATTCAGCTCCGTCCCGGGCGCACGATTGGCCCCGCTTGCGGGACCAATCGCCTGGAGGTAAAGCCGCCGGCATGGACCGTTCCGAAAATCTCGTCCCGAAAGACCCTGAGCCGCGCATCCATCCGACCGCGGAGTTGAAGGCGTGCAAGCTCGGCCGCTATGCCTCGATCGGCGAGCGGGTGGTGCTGCGCGAGGTGAATGTCGGCGACTTCTCTTATTTTGAACGCCACTGTGAAGCGATCTACACGACGATCGGGAAATTCTGCTCGATCGCCGCCAACAGCCGTATCAATGCGCTGGAGCATCCCATAGAGCGGCTGACCCAGCACAAGCTCAGCTACCGGCCGAACGAGTATTTTCGTTGGCTGGGCGTCGATGCCGCCTTCCGCGAGCGGCGGCAGGCAAAAGCCGTGACCATCGGCCATGATGTCTGGATCGGCCACGGCGCGGTGATCATGCCTGGGGTCGCCATCGGCAACGGTGCCGTCATCGGCGCCAACGCCGTGGTGACGCGTGACGTGCCGTCCTATGCGATCGTCGCCGGCGTGCCGGCGAAGGCTCTCCGGCCACGCTTCACTCCGGATATCGCGGCGCGGATCGAAGCTCTCGCCTGGTGGGACTGGCCGGTCGAAAAGCTGGCCAGAGCGGTTCCCGACATGCAGGCCATGCCGATCGAAACGTTCCTCGATCGCTGGGAAAACGACGCCGTCTGAGCTTGCGCAAACATGTCGGATTGAAACCCCTTCCGCCATGCGGGGGTGGCGCGGCGGAAGGGGCTGGAGGCAAACCGCTGTGAAGCGGAAGGAACAGGCACTCTTGCCTGCACGGTTACTGTGACATTCAACCCATAAAGTGTGTTTTTCGCCCTATGCACTTTATGGGTGTATTCAATTGCGCGCGAGGTATTTGTTTGCATCGGGAACCTGAAACGGTCGCTGGTTGTTTCTCATCGCGCCGCAGCGTCGAGGGATTCGATAGATGGAAAAGCATTTCACCAAGGTTGCCAACTGGGTCGCCCGCATAGCCGGCCTGCCGCCGACATTCGCCGTCTGTTGCCTGATCGTAACCGTCTGGGCGGTGAGCGGTCCGTTCTTCGGTTTTTCGGACACCTGGCAGCTCGTCATCAACACGGGCACGACCATCATCACCTTCCTGATGGTCTTCCTGATCCAGAACACTCAGAACCGCGACGGCGCGGCGATCCAGGCCAAGCTCGACGAACTGATCCGGGTCGGCAAGGGCCACAACCACTTCATCGGCATCGAACATCTGACCGAATCCGAAGTGGAGGAAATCCGCGCCAAATGCGAGCGTGCGGCAAAGCGGCATGACGAACAGATCGCCGACACGGCGGCGAAGAAGGCTGTGGCGAGGAAGCGCGGGTCGAAAAAGCAGGCGGCTTGAAGATCAGCCTTTCATGAAGGTCGCGAAAGGCGCTTTGTAGTCCGGATGCCAGCGCGACAAAGCGGGGCGGTTTTCGATGATGTCGCCGATTGCCCAGGCCATGCGCTTTTCATCCAGCGGCCGCGCCGCCTCATTGTCCGGGCACAGGATGTAGAAATCGCCTCTGGTCAGGGATTCCAGCATGAAATCAACGACCTGTTCGCCGGTCCAGGCGCCGGCAGGTTTTTCCGTCGCGCCCTCGGTCAGGCCGGTAAAGGTGAAGCCGGGGATCAGCAGATGGGCGGCGACATGGGCGCCGGGTTCATTGCGCAACGCATGCGCCAGACCCTCGGTGAAGGTTTTCACCCCTGCCTTGGAAACATTGTAGGCAAGATTGCCGGGCGGCGTGGTGATGCCTTGCTTGGAGCCGGTGTTGACGATCAGACCCGGCCTGGCCGAGGCCAGCATGCGCGGCGCGAAGGCCTCCACGCCATGCACGACGCCCCAGAAATTGATGTCCAGCAGCCGTTTCCAGCCATCGCGGTTTTCCCATGGCTTTCCGGGGTTGTCGCCGACGCCGGCATTGTTCATCAGAAGCGACACGCCGCCGAAGGCGCCGAACGCCCTCTCGGCGAGGCGGTCCACCTCATCCGCCTTCGAAACGTCGGCGGCGACGGCAAGCACGGCATCGTCGCCGGCAATCGCAGAAACGGCGCGCGAGGCGTCGTCCAGTCGCGCGCCGCCAATGTCGGCCAGCACGATCTTCATGCCCATCAGTGCAAGCCGCTTGGCGGCCGCCAGACCGATGCCGCTGGCGGCGCCGGTGATCACGGCGGCATTGCCTGGGGCAAGCGCGGGCAGGGCGGTCTGGATCTCGGCGTCGGTGATCATGGGCGATGGGTTCCTTGTTCGATGGCGCAGACTTAGCGTCGGAACCGGCCGGTGCAAGCCTCTGCTCGCCTTGTCGGGTTGACCAGTTCGGTCGAGGCTGCGCATGTTGCCCTTTGCCTCCGCGAAAGAGATTTTGCCCTGGGGACAAAACAAACTTTGGCCCTGGGGACAAACGGAGATTTCCTGATTGACGGACTGGGTTGCAATTTTGAAGGAACAGACCGCTATTGGCGACCAGATGGGCCGCGAGGTGCCGCAGATGCTGGCCAACCCCGACATCAGCGAAACGCAGGTGAAGACGCTCTTTTCCGCGCTGGAGAAACAAGCCGAGTTCGTCGAGAAGCTGCGCATGGCGCTGGAAAAGTTCGGCCATGATTTCTCGATCATCAAGGCCGCGGAACGGCTGGAGGAGCGCTATGCCGACCTCGCTGCATCGGTGGCGGAAAAACTGAAAGCGATGCGCAAGTAACGCAACACCGGGAAAGACGTGCAGCGCTTTGCCTTGAAAATGCGTGAAGACAGCTACTTTTCAATCACCCGCGCAAAGCGCGTATCCGGTACGAGCCATATCGTCGCGACCAGCACATAGAGCGCGACGCCGATCCACTGGCTGACGAAGGTCAGCACGACGGCCACGATGTAGACAGCCAGCGAGAGCTTCCCCTTGCGGTCAGTACCCAGCGCCCTGGCAAAGGCGGTATCGTTGCCGTGCAGGCGATGCAGCGCGGCGGCGAGCATGGTGTAGGCGATGGCGCATAGCGCGAGGTCGGTGCCATAGACCGCGACCGGCACCGGTGCAAAGTGGTTCTCGCCCATGAAGGCCGTCGTCACCGGCATCAGCGACAGCCAGAACAGCAGATTGAGATTCGCCCACAGCACGCGCCCGTCGACCCGCTGCACGGCGTGGAACATGTTGTGCAAATTGTTCCAGTAGATGCCGACATTGATGAAGGACAGCACGTAGCAGAAGAAGATCGGCCACAACGGCACCAGGGCGGAGAAGTCCTCGCCATGCGGCACTTTCAACTCAAGCACCATGATGGTGATGATGATAGCCACGACGCCATCGGTGAATGCCTCGACCCTGCCTTTGCCCATAAATCCTCCTGGCCTCAGCATAGGTTATGGGAGGAAGTCCCAATATGCCATCGCCTGGGTTGAGCGCTCACAACGAACGTGGCGCCCGGTCAATGCCCTCCATGCTGTCAGGAGCCTGCCGGCCGGCCGGAACGTCGGAGATGAAAGCGCGTTAAGGTCGCTATCCCTGAAACCGGTGACGAGGTTGGCCATGACCATTCGCGGTTTGGCGCATACGCACAACGAGGCCCGCAGCGATGCTCTTGCAATCCCCACCGTCGCCGCGATGATTGCGGTGCTGTTTGCCGGCAGCACGGTGCTGACGCCGCTCTATATCGTCTACAAGCAGCAATTCGGCTTTTCACAAATCACCCTGACGCTGATCTACGCCGTGTATGTCGTCGGCAATCTGGCGGCATTGCTGATGTTCGGCGGGGTGTCCGATGTCGTCGGGCGCCGGCCCGCGAGCCTGGCAGCGATGCTTGTCGCCATCGTCAGTGCGCTTGTCTTCCTGTTTGCCGGAAACGTCGCCTCGCTCGACGTCGCCCGCATCCTGAGCGGACTTGGCATCGGCGTCGGCGCGGGGACCGGAACCGCGTGGATTGCAGAACTTCTTCCCGGCGCGGACAAGTCGCGCGCCAGTGTGATTGCCACCAGCACCAATTTCCTCGGCCTCGGCTTCGGCGCACTGATTTCGGGACTTCTGGCTGAATATGAACCATGGCCGTTGCGGCTGATCTTCATTGTCTATCTGGCAGCACTTGTGGTGGTGACGATCCTGGTCTGGCGCACTCGCGAAACGGTGGCGAAGCCGGGCAGCCTCGGGCGGATTTCCTTGCGGCCGCAACTTTCCATCCCGGAGGAGATCCGTGCGCGCTTCGTCGCGCCGGCGGTGACCGGCTTCGGCGCGATGGCGCTGGTCGGGTTCTACGCCGCCTTGGCGCCGAGCATCCTGGCGCAGCAGCTGCATGTGATCAACCACGCCGTCGCCGGCGCGCTGTTCTTCGAACTGGCGATCGTCACCGCGATCAGCATCGTCGTTCTGATGCACATGAAGAGCAACAAGGCGATGCTGGCTGCGCTGGCATTGATGATCCCAAGCGTGGTGTTGGTGGTGGCGGCGCAGATACTGGCCTCGATGACACTGATGGTTGCTGCGACGGCCTGTTGCGGCGTTGCGGCGGCGCTTGGTTACCGTGGCGGGCTGCAAGTGGTGAACGAGATCGCGCCGAAGGATCGTCGCGCCGAAGTGGTGTCCAGCTTCTTCATCTGCTGCTTTGTCGGCAATGCCTTGCCTGTCATCGGCATCGGTATCGTTTCGACCTATGCCAGTCCCATCACTGCAGCCTGGCGTTCGCCGGCATGATCGTGGCGTTTGCGCTGGTGGCACTGGGTTTTGGATTGAAACAGAGGCGTTGAAGTTTGGGGGCGATCCAGCGCAACCTGGCTTCAGCCGTTCGGTGTTTCAGGCGAAAGATGCGCGCGTCCGCGCGGCACGCCAAGACCGGTGTCCGGCGGCTCGCCGGCCGCCGGCCTGTTCTCGATCATGTGCGTGGTGCGCCAGCGGCCGAAACGGTAGTAGGCCGCCGCCAGTACAAGCGAGCTGATCGAGCCGGCCGGGAAACTCCACCACAGCGCTTCCTCGCCGATCACGCCACGCATGAAATAGGCGAAGCCGGTGCGCACGACCAGCACCGAGATCACCAGGATGATCAG
Organism: Mesorhizobium sp. M0088; assembly: GCF_040322895.1. Taxonomy (NCBI): domain Bacteria; kingdom Pseudomonadati; phylum Pseudomonadota; class Alphaproteobacteria; order Hyphomicrobiales; family Phyllobacteriaceae; genus Mesorhizobium; species Mesorhizobium sp. M0088. The sequence goes on along the minus strand of NZ_JAMYUI010000018.1, from coordinate 11,631 downwards.
CGGCGGCATCACGGCACCCGTGGCTCGTACGGTGGCAAACAGCACGATGGTTATGCCGAACAGGATGAACGACCACGAGGCGACATTGTTGATGTGGACGGCGATGTCGATCGCCGCGCTGTCGCTGCTCAGGAACAGGCTCAGCACCGAACGGTCGAAAACCGACAGCACGGCAACCAGCGCGCCGGTCAGGACCAGGTTGAAGCCGACGCCGGAGGCGGCGATGCGGCCGATCCGGTCCCAGCGCCCGGCGCCGACATTCTGCGCCGCCATCGAGGACACCGCGGCGCCGATGGCGAGCGCTGGCATCTGGATGTAGGTCCACAGCTGGGCGGCGATGCCATAGGCGGCGGCGACCTGTGAGCCGTAGGAATTGACGATACCCATCACCGTCAATGCCGCCGCCGAAATGACGATCATCTGCAGACCCATCGGCACGCCCTTGAAGACGACGATGCGCAGCAAGGCGGGATCGGGCCGCAGCAGGGCGAGGTTGGCGCCGGCCAGCCGCAGCGGATGCTTGCGCACATAGAGCACGATCAGGATGGCGATCACGCTTACCGTCTGGCCGATCAGCGTGGACGTGGCGGAGCCCGCGATGCCGAGTTCGGGAAACGGCCCGATGCCGCGGATGAGCAATGGGTTGAGCACGATGTCGAGGACGACGGCCAGAGCCATGAAGAAGAAGGGCGTGCGTGAATCGCCGGCACCGCGCAGCACGGTCATGACGAAGGACAGAAGGTTCATCATCGGCACGGCGACGAAGATGATGCGCAGATAGGAGCGCGCGAGCGGCAAGGCATCGGCCGGTGTGCCGAGCGTGTTGAGAATGGCGTCGACCCAGATCCAGCCGCAGACCGCGAGGATAACGGAAACAAGGAAGAAGAACGTCGCGCTGGTGCCGACGATGCGGCGCGCCTCGGGCAGGTCGCGGGCACCGACCGACTGGGCCACCAGGATGGTGGCCGCCATGCCGATGCCGAACACGGTGCCGAGGATCAGGAACAGGACGAGGTTGGCGTTGGAGGTGGCGGTCAGCGCCGATTCGCCGAGGAAACGGCCGACCCAGACGGCGTTGATCGAACCGTTGAGCGACTGGAGCACGTTGGAGCCGAGCACCGGCAGGGCGAACAGCAAGAGCGTGCGCGGGATCGGGCCGCTGGTCAGGTCGCCGGTGCGCCGGCGCGCGGGCATTTTTTCGTCCATGGCGGGCAGCTCGGCGGATGGTGATTTGGATCCAGTCCACGATGATATCGCAGGCGGGACCGAGATGCACCCTTGCGAACGCGCCGCACGGTTGAAAGGCCGCTGCCCCGTTCATGCCCAGCCGCGAGCCCCAGCGGACGCGCCAAGCACGCCCGCCCGTGCAGTGGGTGGTTACTTCTTGGCCAGACCCGGCAGCGTGACCTGATAGACCAGGAACATGGTGTCGACATCGGCGCCGTCTTCCGCCTTGTAAGGTGCGCCGACCTGAAAACCGTCCTGAGCGAGGAAGTCGTTGTCGTTGGCGACGAACAGGAAGTAGTCGTCGGGCAGCTTCGGATCGAGAACGCTGACCACCGACATCGCCTCCCACTTCTCCGACAAGTTATTCTTGTCGTTCGGCGCGCCGTTGTGCAGGCCGAAGCGACCGAGTTCGCCCTTGTCGTTGATGTCGATGAACGGCGTCAGCTTGGCCGGCGTCACCGACGGATCGAGCACGCCCTTGGGTGCCAGCGGCTTGTCGGCGGCATCGAAGGCGCCGCCGGCGATGTCGGTCGCGGCCGAGACGTCGACGACGAAGATCTGGCGCACCAGCGAGGTGTCGCCCTTCAGCCCCTGGCCGTTGCCGCTGTCGCGCGCCAGCATCAGGAAGGTCTTGTCGGAGAGCGCCACGATCTCGCTCTGTGCGGCGATCTTGGTCTTGCCCTTGGCATCCTTGAACACCGGCAGCGGCACGACATACTCATGCGCAAGCTTGAGATGAGCGGGGTCGGAGGCGTCATAGACCAGCGCGCGGGTGTTCTGGCGCGTCGCGGGCGAATCGCCACCATCCTGGCGGGGCGCCGACTGCAGCACCGCGATCAGGAACTTGCCGTCCGGCGTCATCGCCATGCCTTCGAGGCCCTGATTGTTCTGGCGGCCGGTGTCGGGATCCTTCGGATCGGGTTCGGCAGCACCTGGGCCCGGATTGTCCGAGGCAAAGTTCGGCGCGCCGTGGCGCATCGGCACCAGCGCAGCCGGTGGCTGGGTCGCCGACAACAGATGTCCGTCGGCGGAAAACCGGTAGATGTTCGGGCCGTATTCATCGGAGATGAACATCGAGCCGTCGGGCAGCCGCACGATGGCTTCGTTGTCGAGCGCCAGCTTGCCGTTGGCTTCGGGCAGGATCGGCATGTCGCCGCTCGCCGCGCGCACGCCGTTGAGCGGATCGAGGCCGGTGGCATCAGCGCCCTTGTCGTCGGTGAGAAGCATGGTGTCGGCGAGCGTTGCCTTGACGCCGGTCTGCTGCTGGCCGGCAGCAGGTGCCGCACCTGGTGCCACCGGGGTAAACTCGATGGCGACGGTGTTGAGGCGCGGCCGGTAGCCGGTGGTGCCGACGACATTGTAGCCGCGATCCGGCAGCAGCCAGAGCGAACCTTTGTAGCCGGCGGCCTCATGCGTCCAGCCTGATGTGTCGATCGACATGCCCGAGCCCGAACCAAACGTCTCGCCGAACTTGTCGCGCTGAGCGGCCGGGATGCGGCCGACGCCGACCAGCCCTTTGTTGACAAAGCTCGTGCCGCCGACGGTCGCGGTGCTGTCGGCGAGCGCCGGCGTCACGGCGGTGAACAAGGCCAGCGCGACGCCAAGCGACGCGGTTCGATACAGGTATTTCATGGATAATCCTCTTTGTGACGGATGTGCCGGAGCGGCCGCGGGACGAAAAACTGAAAGAGGTGCGACATCGATGATGCCGCGCAAGCCTCCCCGAAACGCGGTCTACGGCGCGAACATGATGCTTGCGTGACAGCGCGCAGTGCATGCCGACGGTCGACGAAAAACGATGCGCGCGCGCGGCACTAGACACTTATGTCCAGTGCATATATGCTCCAGCCTTCGGACTAACCGTGGAGGGGAAGCCTTGAAGTCGCACTACCGCGCAGTCGTCATCGGGGGTGGCGTGGTGGGGGCCTCCGTCCTTTATCATCTGACGCGATTTGGCTGGAGCGATGTGGCGCTGATCGAGCGCGCCGAACTGACGGCCGGTTCGACCTGGCACGCGGCGGCAGGCTTCCATGCGCTCAACGCCGACCCCAACGTGGCGGCGCTGCAGGACTACACCATCAATCTCTACCGCGAGATCGAGGCCGAATCCGGCTGGGATATCGGCCTGCACATGACCGGCGGCGTCAACATCGCCAGCGATCCCGCGCGCTGGGAGTGGCTGAAATCGGCCTGGGCGGTGTTCCAGTCGGTCGGCATCGAGACCGCTAGGTTGGTAACGCCCGATGAGATCAAGGCGATCTGCCCGATCGTCGACGTCACCGGCGTGCTTGGCGGCCTGCATGATTCCAACGAAGGCCATCTCGACCCGTACGGCACGACGCACGCCTATGCCGGCGCTGCAAAAAAGCGCGGCGCCGACATCATCCTGCGCAACCGGGTGGTCGAGTTGAAGCCGCGCGCCGACGGTCGCTGGGATGTCGTCACGGAGCAGGGCACCATCATCGCCGAGCATGTCGTCAATGCCGGCGGGCTGTGGGCAAAGCAGCTCGGCCGCATGGCCGGCATCGACCTGCCGGTGACGCCGATGGAGCACCATTATTTCATCACCGAAGACATTCCCGAGATCGCGGCGCTGGACAGGGAAATCGGCATCGCCGTCGATCTCGACGGCTTTTCGTATCTCAGGCAGGAGCGCAAGGGCGTGCTGCTCGGCGTTTACGAGCAGAACCCGAAGCACTGGAACATGGATGGCGCGCCGTGGGACTACGGCATCGAGCTGATCCCGGAAGACATCGACCGCATCAGCCCCGAACTCGCCAAGGCGCATGAGCGCTTTCCTTGCCTGGCGACGGCCGGCATCCGCAAATGGGTCAACGGCGCCTTCACCTTCACGCCGGATGGCAATCCGATCGTCGGACCGGTGCGCGGATTGAGGAACTACTGGGTCGCCTGCGGCGTCATGGCCGGCTTCAGCCAGGGCGGCGGCGTCGGCAAGTCGCTGGCCGAGTGGATGATTTTCGGCGAACCGCAGGCCGACATCTTCGGCATGGACATCGCTCGCTACGGCGCCTTCGCCGCCAACCGGGAATATCTCAGGCAGACGACGCGCCAGTTCTATTCGCGCCGCTTCGTGATGACCTTTCCCAATGAACGACTGCCCGCCGGCCGGCCGCTGAAACGTCCGGGTGCCTATGACGGCATGAGCGCGGCGGGATGCGAATGGACGGCTTCCTGGGGGCTGGAAATCCCGGCCTATTTCGCGCCGATGGGATTTGCCGAGAACACGACGCTGCGGCGCTCCAACGCCTTCGACATCGTCGGCGACGAGGCGCTGCAGGTGCGGCGCGCCGCCGGTCTCGTCGATATCTCGGCCTATTCGCGCTATGCGGTGGCGGGGCCAGGTGCGGAAGCCTGGCTCGACCGGCTGCTCGCCTGCAGGCTGCCGAAGCCGGGGCGGGCCGGCCTGGCGCCGATGCTCGGCCATGACGGACGGCTGAAGGGCGACCTCACCGTCTTCAACTGGGGCGGCGGCAGCTATTGGCTGATGGGCTCCTACTATCTCCGGGAATTCCACATGCGCTGGTTCGAGAGCTATGCGGCTGAAGGCGTCACCGTCACCGACCTCTCCGACACGATGAGCGGTTTCCTGCTGACGGGGCCGAACGCGCGCAAGATACTGGAGCGAACGACGCATCAGGATGTGTCCGGCGCAGCGCTGCCGTTCATGGCCTGCGGCACATTCGACATCGGCATGGTGCAGGCCCGTGTAGCGCGGCTGTCTATATCAGGCGAGCTCGGCTTCGAAATCAGTTGCCCCGTGACCATGCATGCCACTCTGCGCGAAACGCTGCTGGCGGCGGGCGAGGATCTCGGCCTTGCCGAAATCGGCTATTACGCGCTCAATGCACTGCGGCTGGAGAAGAGCTTTGGCATCTGGTCGCGCGAATTCACGCAAGGCTACACGCCGGGCCAGACCGGTCTCGACCGCTTCATCGCTTTCGGCAAGAGCGGCTTCATCGGCCGCGAAGCAGCGTTGAAGCAGCGGGAGGCCGGCAGCGGCCAATGCCTGGTGACGCTGGAAATCGATGCGCTCGACGCCGATGCCGGTGGCTTCGAGCCGGTCTGGCATCAGGGCCGGCGCGTCGGCTTCGTCACCTCGGGCGGTTACGGTTATACGGTCGGCAAGAGCCTGGCGCTGGCGCTGGTCGACCGCGATTTCGCAGGCGAGGGCACCGCGCTCTCCGTGCATGTCGTGGGTGAGGAGCGGCCGGCGCATGTCGTCGCGGCCTCGCCCTATGATCCCCTGGGCAAGGCAATGCGGCAATGAGGAGGATTTCCGATGGTCGATGACGCGGCACGGGACGGCAGGCGCGAGCGCCGGCGTGGACGCACGGGCGAGGCCGGCAGCGAAAGCAGCCGCCGTCCCAATTACCATTCGCTGAAGAACCCGTTCCTGCCGCAGCCGATCTTTTCGGACGATCAAGTGGCCGCGATTCACGACACGGCGCTGCGGGTGCTGGAAGAACTCGGCATCAAGGTGCTGCTGCCGCAGGCGCGTGAGCTTTTCGCCAGCGCCGGCGCGCTGGTCGATCCGGACACCGACATGGTGCGCATCGGCCGCGACATGGTGACGGCGGCACTCGCCACGGCGCCGAGATCGATCCACGCTCACGCCGGTTCGCGCGCCCGGGATCTGACGCTGGAGCTCGGCTCGATGACCTTCCTCGCCGGATGCGGGGCGCCGAACGTCACCGATCTCGAGCGCGGCCGGCGGCCGGGAACACTGGCGGATTTCGAGGATCTCATGCGGCTGGTGCAGCATTTCGACGTGCTGCATATGCTGGGGCCCTGCATCGAACCGCAGGATGTCGACAACCGCTTTCGCCACTATGCCGTCAACCGCGCGCAGCTGACGCTGTCGGACAAGCTCCCGTTCGTCTTCGCGCGCGGCACCCCGCAAGTCGAGGACGGGTTCGAGATGATTCGTCTGGCGCGCGGCCTGTCGCAGGACGAGTTTCTGGCAAATGCATATTGCTACACCGTCATCAACACCAACTCGCCGCGCCAGCTCGACATCCCGATGGCGCAAGGCATCATCGATTTCGCCCGCGCGGGCCAAATCTCCGTCATCACGCCGTTCTGCCTGGCTGGCGCGATGGCGCCGATCACGGTCGCCGGCGCGCTGACGCTGCAGCATGCCGAGGCGCTCGCCGGGCTGACGCTGGCGCAGATCGTGCGGCCCGGTGCACCGGTCGTCTACGGCTCGTTCTCCTCCAATGTCGACATGAAATCCGGCGCGCCGGCCTTCGGTACGCCCGAGCACGTCAAGGCGACGCTGGGCGCCGGTCAGCTGGCGCGCTTCACCGGACTGCCGTGGCGATCGGGCGGCGGCAGTGCCGCCAACATCTCAGACGCGCAGGCCGCGCACGAGACGCAGTTCGCGCTGTGGGGCTCGGTGCTGGCCGGGGCGACGATGTGCATCCATGCCGCCGGCTGGCTGGAGGGCGGCCTCAGTGTCTCCTTCGAGAAACTGATCACCGACATCGAGGCGCTGCAGACGGTGGCTGAACTTTGCGCCGCGACGCCCGGCGATACCGATACGATCGGCTTCGAGGCGATCGCCGAGGTGCAGCCGGGCGGCCACTTCTTCTCGGCCGGCCACACCATGGCGCGCTACCGCACCGCCTTCTACGAACCGCTGGTGGCCGACTGGTCGAATTTCGGCAACTGGACGCAGAGCGGCTCGAAGACAGCGAGCGAGCGCGCCACCGGCGTCTGGAGGCGGGTGCTTGCCGATTTCGCGCCGCCGGCAACGGCTGCCGCCACATCAGGCGTGCTGGATGAGTTTATCGCGCGGCGCACGGCAGAGGGCGGAGCGGCGCCAGTGTCTTAAGGCCGGCTCTCGCTGATCGCCCTGGTTGTGGCGCGATCCGGAACCTGCAGCGCCTCCCGCGCATTCAAGGTTGCGGCCGGTGCACTGCGGCACCGGTGTGCTGTTTGAGGGGAGACGACATCGGCGGCCCTGCTGCCACCATCAATCGCTGTCGCGCGCCACCAGTTCCAGCGGCCAGACTTCGCGGATGATCCGCGGCCCCTCCGGGCCGGCGAAGGCGGGAAGCGACGCCAGCAGCATTTCGGCGAGTCGTTGTCCCATTGGCTCCAGCGCCGGGCGGAAGGCGGTCAACGCCGGGGAAAAATAGCGGCAGAGCGGCGTGTCGACGATGACGGTTACCGCCATGTCCTGGCCCGGCCTGATGCCCATCTCGGCCAGCGCCTTGCAGCCGCCCAGCGCCATTGCATCATTGTTGAAGATGATGGCGGTCGGCGGGGCCTTGGAGCGCATGACCTGGGGCGTCACCTTGTAGCCGCCGGCCTCGTTGATGAAGCCGGACGCGATCAGCTCCGGGTCGACCTCGATGCCGTGCCGCTTCAGGGCCTTGCGGTAGCCGGCGAGGAACAGATAGCCGAAATTGAGGTCGAGTGAGGGACGGATAGCGGCGATACGGCGGTGACCGCGCGCCACCAGGCGGTCGACGGCATCGGCTCCGGCCTTCTCGAAATCGAGGTCGAGGGAAGGATAGGACTTGGCTCCGGAGCGACTGCGGCCGAGCGTGGCGAAGGGAAAGCCGGCTTGCGTGAGATAGTCGATGCGCTCGTCCTCGCGCCGCGTCCAGGCCAGCAGCACGGCATCGGCGCGGCGCGTCTCGACGACACGGCGCAAGCGCTCCTGCTGGTAGTCGCCCGGCGCCCCCATGACCACGGTCAGGTCGAGCCCGCTTTCGGCAAGCCTGGCCTGCAGCCCGATCAGAAACGGAATGAAGAACGGCTCGCCATATTGCTGGTCGCCGGGATGCGGCTGCAGCATGAAGGCGATCGAACGGGTGGCGCCTTGCCTCAGGCTGCGGCCGGACTGGTTCGGCGAATAGTTCAGCGTCCTGGCCGCCTCGAGCACGCGCTGGCGCGTGTCGGCGTTGACGTCGGCGCGGCCGTTCAGCGCCCGCGATACCGTGCCGATCGAAATGTTCAGGTGACGGGCAAGGTCGTGAATGCTGGACGCCAAGAGACTTTCTCCCCCTTGCTTGGCTAGCACCGGTAGCCGCTCAGGCCAAGGCGGTAAGACGAATTTCGCCAAGGGCCGATTGACATTCTACGCCTTCGGGTGTGTTCTCGTAAACGTTTACGGAAAAACGTTTACGGTCCTGCCGTGGATGCCGTGACGATCGGTCTGGAGGGACCGAGCGGAGGAGGAGCGCTGGATGATCGATGTCGTCCTGGTCGGCTGCGGAGCGATGAGCAAGGCCTGGCTCGATGCCATCAGGCAGATCCACGGGCTCACCCTTATCGGCCTCGTGGATCTCGATGCCGACAGGGCACGGGCGAGGGCGCGCGAATACGACCTCACCAATGCCGTCATCGGCAGCAATCTCGACGCCGTGCTCGACCAGACCAAACCGCAAGCGGTGTTCGACGTGGTGGTTCCAGCCGCCCGGCGCGAAGTCGCTTTTTCCGCCTTTGCCCACAATTGCCATCTGCTGACGGAAAAGCCGCTCGCCGACAGTCCGGAAAATGCGCGCGCCATCGTCGAGGCCGCTCGCCGCGCCGGGCGCATTCACGCCGTCGTGCAGAACCGCCGCTATGTCGCCAATGTCAGGCGCATCCGCAGGTTCCTGGATTCCGGCGCCATTGGTACGCCGACCAGCATCCACGCCGACTTCTTCGTCGCGCCGCATTTCGGCGGCTTTCGCGAGGAGATGGCGCATGTGCTGTTGCTCGACATGGCGATCCACACATTCGACGCCGCCCGCTATATGGTCGCCGGCGAGCCGGCCGGCGTCCACTGCCAGGAATGGGAGCCGGCCAATTCCTGGTACCGGCAGGGATCGTCGGCCAGTGCCGTCTTCGATCTCGGCGGCGGCAAGGTCTTCACCTATGCGGGCAGCTGGTGCGCGGCCGGCTTCCGCACCAGCTGGGAGGGCAACTGGCGCATCGTTGCCGAGCGCGGCAGCCTCATCTGGGACGGCAATGACGAGCTGAGGGCGGAAGCAGTGATGCCGGGCCGCGACGGAATGTTCGACAAAACCCAGCCGATCGCGGTGCCGCCGCTCGATGCGTCCGATCGCGTCGGCGGCCATCTCGGCATTCTTCAGGATTTCGTGCACGCCATCCAGACCGGCACCGAGCCGGAAACGCGCGGCGCCGACAACATCAAGAGCCTGGCCATGGTTTTTGGCGCCATCGAAAGCGCCGAGACCGGCCGCCGCGTGACAATCGCAGAGGACGCACAATGACGCCGAACCCGCTTCTCGACATCCGGATCGGCACCATGGTGCGGGCCAATCTCGACGACCCGGCGGCTTACGTCAAACAGATCCTGCCGCTCGGCTTCGAGAGCATCCAACCCTTCTTCTGGCAGACGCTTGGCGGCAAGGACCTGGCGCTTCTCGCCGGCCAGATCCGCGAGGCGATCGGCGATGCCGACGTCACCGTGTCCTCGCTCGGCGTGTTCGGCAATCCGCTGGAAGACGGCGAGGTCGATCGCGGCGTGCTCAAGGCCTGGGAGACGGTGATCGACAACGCGCATCTGTTCGGCGCCTCGATGGTCAGCGGCTTCACCGGCCGCCTACGCGGCAAGAAGCTGACCGACAGCCTGCCGCGCTTCAAGGAAGTCTGGGGTCCGCTGGCCAAACGGGCCGCCGACAAGGGCGTGCGCATCGCCTTCGAGAACTGCGCCATGGACGGCAACTGGGCCGCCGGCGACTGGAACATTGCCCACAATCCGGACGCCTGGGAGCTGATGTTCAACGAAGTGCCCGATGACAATCTCGGGCTGGAATGGGAGCCCTGCCATCAACTCGTCTACCTGATCGATCCGATACCCCAGATCCGCAAATGGGCGCCGCGCATCTTCCATGTGCACGGCAAGGACGCGACGGTGCGCTGGGACGTGATCCGCGAGCATGGCGTGTTCGGCCGGTTGCCCTTCGTGCAGATGCGCACGCCCGGTTTCGGCGACAGCGACTGGACGCGGGTGATCAGCGAATTGCGGCTGGCCGGCTACAAGGGGGCCATCGATATCGAAGGCTGGCACGACCCGGTCTATCGCGGCGACCTCGAGATCACCGGCCAGGTGCGGGCGCTTGAATATCTCAAGCAATGCCGGGGAGGGACCAGCTACCTGCCGAACCCGATGTGAGGATCGGCCGGCGGGAGGAGCCGGCCGGGATGTCTGCAACGCACATTGCCGAAGCGAATGTCGAACCCCTCGCTTGCGAGGACAAAAAGGGAGGATAAGTGCATGAGCATGACGATGAGAAGGACAGTTCTGCGCTCGACCGTCGTGGCCGCCGCCACGATGCTTGCCGCTGCGATCTCCACCTTGCCCGCGCGGGCGCTCGACGCCAAATGGTGCAAGGACGTCCACATCCGCTTCTTCGTCGGTGGCGCCGAGGGCGACGCTTTCGGCACCATCGTCTACAATGGCGCCAAGCAGGCAGAGGCCGATCTCGGGCCGAAGGTCGACTACATCTTCTCCCAGTGGGACATCGAAAAGATGGTGCAGCAACTGCGTGAGGCCGTCGCGGTCAAGCCCAACGGCATCGCCATGATGGGCCACCCGGGCGACGCGTCGATCATGCCGCTCGCCGAACAGGCGCACAAGGACGGCATCAAGATGATGTACCAGAACGTGCCGGTGCCGAAGGTGGTGGAAGCATTCGGCGGCGGCTATGTCGGCGCCCAGCAGGAGCAGCAGGGCCGCGCGCTCGGCGCCGAGGCGTTCAAGCTGGGCAAGCTGAAGGCCGGCGACAAGGCGATCATGATCGGTCCGTTCGAAAACGAAAGCCGCGGCGCGCGCGAGCGCGGCACGGTGGCGGCGCTCAAGGACGCTGGCGTCGAGGTCATCCAGTTGTCCTCTCCGCCGAGCGGCGAATGGGCGTCCGATCCCAATCTGGCCATTCCGGTGATTACCGCGGCGCTGCTCAACAATCCCGACGTCAAGGCGGTCGGCTATCCCGGCGGGCAGATGCTCGGCAATGTATCGACCTACATGCAGGCGGCCGGACGCAAGGCGGGCGAGATATTCAATTTCGGCTTCGACACCAGCCCGCAGATCGTCGAGGGCTTCAAGGGCGGCTGGGTGCAATTGACCGCCGACCAGCAGCCGTTCCTGCAGGGCTATCTGCCGATCCTCAGCCTCTGCCAGCAGGTTGTTCTGGGGCTGGCGCCGATGAATGTCGACACCGGCGCCGGTTTCGTCACGCCCGAAAATTACGAGATCGTCGCTGAGCTCGCCAAGCAGGCGCTGCGCTGACCTCCCAAGCCGCCCGGCGGGGTCAAACGGCCCCCCCCGCGGGGCCCCAGGGGGCAAAACCCGGCAAAAAAAAAAAAAACATGGTACCAAGTGACAAAACCCCAAAACAACAAGGAATTTTAAAAAAAATAACC